>DATBBQ010000023.1:0-54401 GCA_036270915.1 Steroidobacteraceae bacterium | reverse complement strand
GGTCGCGGAAGGGGCCGATGCCTAAGGCCTTCACCAGTACCTTGATGCGCGCCTTGTGGATGTTGTCGCGCCGCCCCTGGCGGTTATAGATACGCAGGATCGACTCGAGGTAGGCGAGCAGCTCGCGCTCCGGCAGGAACTCGCGGATCACCTGCCCGATCGCCGGTGCGCGGCCGAGGCCCCCGCCCACCAGGACCGTGAAGCCGAGCTCGCCGGCGTGCCCGCCGCGCGTCAGGTGCAGGCCGATGTCGTGAATCTCCGAGGCCGCTCGGTCCGCCGGCGAGCCGGTGACCGCGATCTTGAACTTGCGCGGCAGGTAGGTGAATTCCGGGTGCAGCGTCGCCCACTGACGGATGATTTCGCAGAACGGACGCGGGTCGGCGAGCTCATCGGCCGCGACTCCGGCCAGGTGGTCGGCGGTGACATTGCGCACGCAGTTGCCGCTCGTCTGGATGGCGTGCATCTGCGCGGTGGCGAGCTCGGCGAGGATATCCGGCACCGACTCGAGACGCGGCCAGTTCAGCTGCAGGTTCTGGCGCGTGGTGAAGTGTCCGAAGCCGCGGTCGTAACGGCGCGCGATGCCGGCGAGGGTGCGCAGCTGGCGGCTGCTCAGGAGCCCGTACGGGATGGCGATGCGCAGCATCGGCGCGTGCCGCTGCAGGTACAGACCGTTGCGCAGTCGCAGGGGGCGGAACTCCTCTTCCGAGAGTTCCCCGGCGAGATGCCGGCGCATCTGGTCGCGGAACTCCGCCACCCGTGCATCCACGAACGCCTGATCGAGTTCGTCGTAACGGTACATGCCGCAGCGACTATAGGCGCCGCGCCGGTGCCCGCCGAAATACCCGTTGGTTTGGCCGACCTCTTTCTGGGGTTATGAGCCTATGCAACACTACTGTAACGTGTAGCGCGGAGGTGGCCGTGGCGGGACTGTACTTCGAGGAATTCACGGTCGGACAGCGCTTCGAGCATCTCGTCAGGCGCACCGTGACCGAGACGGACAATCTGCTCTTCAGCGCACTCACCATGAACCCGGCGGCGCTGCACCTGGACGCGCAGTACGCCAAGACGACGCCCTTCGGGGAGCGCATCGTCAACAGCGTGTTTACGCTCGGGCTGCTCGTGGGGCTGTCCGTGTACGACACGACCTACGGCACGACGATCGGCAACCTCGGCTGGGAGGAGGTGCGCTTTCCGCGCCCCGTGCTCATCGGCGACACGCTGCGGGCGGCGACCAGCGTCCTCTCCAAGCGCGAGAGCGCCTCGCGGGCGGACTCGGGGATCGTCGTGTTCGAGCACCGTGCCTTCAACCAGCGCGACGAGGAGGTGGCCTCGTGTCGCCGCGTGGCGCTCATGCTGAAGAGACCGGCGTCGTGAGCGAGGCAGACCGCAGCGCGAGGCCCCGCTCCTGGCTGTTCGTGCCGGGCGACAGCGAGCGCAAGCAGGCCAAGGCGCTCAGTACCGCCGCGGATGCGCTCATCTTCGATCTGGAGGATTCGGTGGCGCTCGCACAGCTGCCGGCCGCGCGTGCCCGCGTCGCGGAGCTCATCGGGACGCGCGCCGAGACGGGTGCGCAGCTGTGGGTGCGGGTGAATGCGCCCTCGAGCGATCTGCTGCACGACGACCTCGACGCGGTCTGCGCCGCGGCGATGCCCGCCGGCATCGTGCTGCCCAAGGTGTCCTCGGCGCGCGAGCTGGTCACGGTCGCCCACCGGCTCGCGATCCTGGAGACGCGCCTCGGGCAGCGCCCGCTCAGCACGAGGCTGCTCGTGATCGCGACCGAGACGGCGCAGGCGCTGCTGGGGCTGCCCCAGTATCCGGCCCTGCTCGAGCCCAGCCCCGACACGCGCGCGCGCCTCATCGGGCTCACCTGGGGAGCCGAGGACCTGAGCACCGCGCTCGGCTCCCTCGGGCGCTACCAGGCCGACGGCAGCCTCACGTTCACGCTTCAGATGGCCCGGAGCCTGTGCCTGGTGACCGCCGCGGCGATCGGCGTGGCGGCGATCGACGGCGTGCACGCTGACTTCCGCGACGCTGCCGGCCTCGCGCGCGAACTGCAGGAGGCGCGCCGTGACGGGTTCACGGGCAAGCTCGCCATCCATCCTGAGCAGATCGCGCCGATCAACGCCGCGTTCACGCCCACCGAATCCGAGCTCGAGCACGCGCGCCGCGTGGTCGAGGCGTTCGCGGCGGCCGCCGGATCGGGCGTGGCGAGCCTGGACGGTCGTATGATCGACCGTCCGCATCTGGTGCAGGCACAGCGGCTGCTCGCCGCCGCGCGAGGAGGCTCATGAAACTCAGGATCAAGGGGGCGTCCCTGCGGCTGCGCCTGACGCAGGGGGAGATCCGCGCCCTCGCCGAGCACGGCACGGTCGAGGAAGAGGTCCCTTTCGGCCCCGGCGTGCGGCTCGTCTACCGCCTGAGGAAGGACGCCGCGGCGCGCGAGATCAGCGCGAGCTATGCGGGCGATGTGCTCGAGATCCGCGTACCGGAGGCCCTGGCAGGCCGCTGGTGCGGCAGCCAGGAGGTCACCCTCGCGCACGCGCAGGCGCTGCCGCAGGGCGAGCTGCAGATCACGCTCGAGAAGGACTTCGCCTGTCTGGCGCCGCGCGAGGGCGAGGACGAGTCGGACAACTTCCCGCACCCCCTGCAGGGCAGCGGCGAGAGCTGCTGAGCCGCAAACGCTCCCTCACTTGGGCGCGGTAAGCGCCAGGAGATCCTCGGGCGTGTCCACGTCCACCGCCGCGCTCGGCATCGGGACGTGCACGACGCGTGCGGCGTTGCGCTGCAGGAGCGCACGCGCGCCCCGGTCGCCGCGCAGCTCCGCGAGTTCGCGAAAGGCGCTGCGCGGGAAGATGGCCGGCACCCCGGTGTGACCCCCGTAGCGCGCGGCGGCGATGTACTGCGTTTGCTTGCGCCACGTTCCCGCCAGGCGCTTCAGGTCATCCGCGCTCACCGCCGCCTGATCGGCGAGCACCAGCAGTGCTCCGGCGCAGGTACCCGGGAGCCGCGCAACGCCCGCGCGGATCGAGCTCGCCAGGCCCTCACGCCAGTCCTGGTTGATGACGATCGTGCCCGCAGAGTGCTTCAGGAGCGGCGCGAGCTCGGCGGCGCCCGCGCCGAGGACGACGATCAGCGAATTGCCCGTGACCTCGGCGGCGCGGGTGACCGCGGTGTGCAGCAGCGGCCGGCCGGCGACCCGCACCAGCTGTTTGGGGGAGCCGAAGCGGGTCGAGGCGCCGGCCGCGAGCACGATCGCGAACAGTCCCTGAGCGCCCCGCGCCACCGGCTCAGCGGGCAGAGAGCACCTCCGCGCTGAGTGCCACGTGCGCGGGGGCCAGCGCACGCACGCGCGCGTAGCGCGCGCGCTCCTCGAGGATGGTATCCGCGTCGATGCCCCCGAGGGCACGCCAGTCCCCGACCCGCCCCTCGGCCCCGAGCCCGGCCTCGAGCGCGTCGCGGCGTGCGCTCCAGACGCGGTGGAAGAACTGCGCAAACTCGCGCCACGCCGCGGCGCGGTTCCCCGCGAGTGCCGCCTCGAGCTTCTCGAGCGCCTGCCGGCTGCCGCCGTGACGCCCGAGCGCCTCATCGAGCGCCGCGCGCGTCGCGTCCTCGGGCGCCTTGCGCTCGAGGAGCTGCGCGAGACGCCCGTCGCGCTGCTCGTACCAGGCGAGCACGCAGACCAGATAATCCACGCACGCCTGCCGGAACTCGGCGACGTCGGGCGCGGGCTGAGCGTCGAGCGCGGCGATCGCGTCCGTGACCGCGGCCAGGTGCTGGCGCTCGGCGGCGAGCTGCGCGCGGATGAGCTCGGGTTCATTCATTACGAGGACGATCTTACGACAACGCCGCGGCGGCGCCGTGCGGCTTCAGGCGTGCACGACCCGTCCCGGGGTGTGCCCCGCGCGGCGGTGCGCGCTGAGGAATGACTGCAGTTCCGCGACGATCGCGAGCGCGATGGCCTCGGGCGTGCGGCCGCCGAGCGGCAGCCCGACCGGCGCGTGCAGCCGTCCGCGCAGCAGTTCGGCGTCGGCACCGAGTTCGCCGAGCAGCCGCTCGCGACGCACCGCAGGTCCCAGGAGCCCGACGTAGGGGATGGCGCACGTGCACAGGGCGCGCAGGTAGGCGAGGTCCGAGGCGAGATGGTGACTCATGACCACCGCGGCGTCGAAGGCGCCGAGGTTGAGCGCGCCCGCCAGGTCGGGCGGGTGAACGAGGGCCACGGCCTGGGCCTGTGGGAAGTGCGCGGCGACGGCGTACGCGGGACGGTGATCGACGAGGGACAGCTTCCATCCCAGGCGCGCGGCGAACTCCACGACCGGCAGTGCGTCCGGGCCCGCGCCGAGGATCAGGACCCGCGGCGGCAGCCACAGCGGCAGCACGAAGAGCCGCAGGCTCTGCAGCTCCAGCCAGCGTGTTTCGCCGCTGATCGCGCAGGCGCCCAGGGCGGCGGCGACGGCCGGGGTGGCGAGCGCGTCGGGTGCGGGGGACCCGGGCAGCGCCAGGCTGCCCACGCGAGCGCGCTCATCGTGCGACTCGCAAACGACGCCGATCGCGCAGGCCGCATGCGCGCGCAGGGCGCGCTCGAGGAAGGCGAGTGGCTGGTAGTCGTTCTCGGGTGCGAGGCGCACGAGCAGGATGTGCATCGCCCCCTCGCAGCCCAGGCCCAGCCCCCAGATGAGGTCATCGGCCGAGCGCAGGTCGTACTTGACGAGGCGCGCCTCACCGCTCGCCATGACGGCACGCGCGTGCTCCGCCAGGTCGCCCTCGAGGCACCCGCCGGAGATGAGTCCCGCGTAGTCACCGTTTGCGGCGATCAGCACGAGGGCGCCCGCCTTGCGATAGGTCGAGCCGGCGGTGTGCACGAGGATCCCGAGGGCGAGCGTGCCGCCCGAGGCGCGCTCGCGCTCGAGCAGGGGCAGCAGCGGGGCGAGGGCGCACTCCATGGCCCGTCGATTATGCCAGCGCACCGGTTTTGAGCCCGGACTGCGGCGCTTCCCGGATGACCGGTATGCCGCCGTCCGGCCGCCCCAGGCCGGGCCGCCCCCGCCGTTGCCCCACGCGAGTGCGGTGTAAGTCGTTGCGTGGCCGACGCGACGTCCAGTAGAGTCTGAAAAAATCTATCCTAAGTACTGAAAATCCTTACTCGATGAGCCATCCCGATACCTGGGTCGTGCACAAGTTCGGGGGGTCGAGCGTCGCCGACGCCGGCTGCTTCCGACGGGTCGCCGCCATCCTCGAATCCGCCCCGCCCGCGCGCCTGGCGGTCGTCGTGTCCGCCTGCAAGGGCGTGACCGACGCGCTCCTGCGCCTCGTCGCCCTCGCCGAGCGACAGGACGAGGCCTACCGCCACGAGCTCGCGCAGCTGCGGGCGCGGCACGCGGGGATCGCCCACGAGGTGCTGAGCGAACCGGCCGTGCAGACCTACCTCGCCGGCTTTGACCGCGACTGCGAAGACCTGCTCGGGATCCTGCACGCCGTGCAGCTCACGCGCTCGGCGGCGCAGACCGTGAGCGAGCTCATCGCCGGGTACGGCGAGATCTGGTCCTCGCGCCTGTTCCAGCGCTTCTTCGCCGAGCGCGGCCGCCGCGAAGGGCCGGTGCAGTGGGTCGACGCCAGCCAGGTGGTGCTGGTGGAGTGGGGCTCCTGGGGCCCGGGCATACAGTGGGCGGAGTCGCGCGCGAACCTCGTCGCGCGCGTGCCGGCGGACTTCAGCGGCACGCTCGTCATCACCGGCTTCATCGCCGCCGACCGCCGCGGCGTGCGCACCACGCTCGGCCGCAACGGCAGCGATTTCTCCGCGTCGATCTTCGGGGCGCTGCTCGGGGCGACCGAGATCCACATCTGGACCGACGTCGACGGGGTGCTGTCCGCCGACCCGCGCCGGGTGCCGGATGCGACCGTGATCGACTCGCTCTCCTACGACGAGGCGATGGAGCTCGCCTACTTCGGCGCCAAGGTGATCCACCCGAAGACCATGGCCCCCGCGGTCAAGGACGGGATTCCGATCTGGATCCGCAACACCTTCGCGCCCGATCGCGTCGGCACGCTCATCTGCGCCCGGCCGGAGTCGCTGCTGCCGGTGAAGGGGATCACCAGCATCGATCGCGTCGCGCTCGTCAACCTCGAGGGCACCGGCATGATCGGCGTGCCGGGTACCGCCTATCGTCTCTTCGGCGCGCTGCGCGAGGAGGGGATCTCGGTGATCCTCATCTCCCAGGGCAGCTCCGAGCATTCGATCTGCTGCGCCATCCCGCACGAGCAGGCCGAGCGCGCCGCCGCGATCGTGCGCCGCGCCTTCGAGCGCGAGCTGAAGGAAGGGCAGATCCAGAGCGTGGACATCGACCCGGACCTGGCCATCCTCGCGGTGGTCGGGGATGGCATGGCGGGCACGCCCGGGATCGCCGCCAAGGTGTTCACCGCCCTCGGGGCCGCGGGCGTCAACGTGCGCGCGATCGCCCAGGGGGCGTCCGAGCGCAACATCTCCGCCGTGGTCGAAGGCCGCAACGCCACGCGCGCGCTGCGCGCCGTGCACGCCGGGCTGTACCTGTCCCCGCACACGCTCTCGATCGGCATCATCGGTCCCGGAGCGGTCGGCGGCGCCCTCATCGATCAGCTCGCTTCACAGAGCGAGCGCCTGCGGCGCCAGTTCAAGCTCGACCTGCGCGTGCGCGGCCTGCTGAGCTCGCAGCGCATGTTGCTCGGCGACCCCGGTATCGCCCTCAAGGAGTGGCGCACGCTCATGCAGACACACGGCACGGAGGCGGACCTCGGGCGCTTCCTCGAGCACGTGAAGGTCGACTATTTGCCGCACACGGTGCTGGTCGACTGCACGGCGAGCGCCGCGGTCGCCTCGCGCTACGCCGAATGGCTGGGCGCGGGCATCCACGTGGTCACCCCGAACAAGAAGGCGAACAGCGCCGAGTTCGCCTCCTACGAGCAGCTGCAGGTGGCGCGGCGCGCGGGCGGCACGCACTACCTCTACGAGGCGACCGTCGGGGCGGGGCTGCCGATCGTGACCACCCTGAGGGACCTTCGCGAGACCGGCGACGATATCAAGAGCGTCGAGGGCATCTTCTCCGGGACCCTTGCGTATCTGTTCAACGTCTACGACGGCGGCACGAGCTTCTCCGAGATCGTGCACGACGCGCGCCAGAAGGGCTTCACCGAGCCGGACCCGCGTGATGACCTCTCCGGGATGGACGTGGCCCGCAAGCTCATCATCCTCGGGCGCGAAATGGGGCTCGCGCTCGAGCTCAAGGATGTGCGCGTCGAGAACCTGGTGCCCCCCTCGCTCGCCGGCGGCTCGATCGAGGAGTTCATGGCGCAGCTGTCAGGTCACGACGAACAGATGCGCGCGCGGCTCGAGGCGGCGCGCGCGCGCGGCAAGGTGCTGCGCTACACCGGCAAGATCAGCGCCGCGGGCGAGGCGACCGTGGGACTGCAGGAGCTCGATCGGCAACACCCGTTCGCCAACATCGCCCTCACCGACAACGTCGTACGCTTCGTCACGCGGCGCTACCGTGACAACCCGCTCATCGTCCAGGGACCCGGCGCGGGCCCGGAGGTGACCGCCGGGGGCGTGTTCGCGGACCTGCTGCGGCTCGCCGCCTACCTCGGGGCGCGCCTGTGAGCGGCGCCAGTGGCCGGGCGCGCGCCACCGCGTTCGCTCCGGCCTCGGTGGGCAACGTCGCCATCGGCTTCGACATTCTCGGCTTTGCGCTCGGGACGCTCGGGGACCGGGTGAGCGTCGCGCGCAGCGCGAGCCCCGGGGTCGCGATCAGCGCCGTGCGCGGCATCGCCGGGCAGATCTCGCGCGAGGCCCGCGCCAACACGGCGGGCCGCGCGCTCATCGCCATGCAGGAAGCGCTGCGGCCGGACTTCGGCTTCGAGGTCGAGATCGACAAGGGGATTCCGCTCGGCTCGGGCCTGGGGGGCTCGGCGGCCTCCGCGGTGGCCGCGGTGGTCGCGGCGAATGCGCTCTTCGCGACGGCCTGCCCGCCGCTCGAGCTGCTGAAGTTCGCCATGGCGGGCGAGGCGGTCGCGAGCGGGGCACGCCACGTCGACAACATCGCCCCCTCGCTCTTCGGCGGCCTGGTGCTCACGGTCGGCATCGACCACCCGCGCGTCAAGCAGATCCCGGTGCCGCAAGGGATCCGCGCGATCGTGGTGCACCCCCACATGTTCATCGCCACGGCCGAGGCGCGTGCGATCCTCAAGGACACCGTCGAGCTCGGGGATTTCGTCTGGCAGACCGCGAATCTCGCGGGGTTCATCTCCGGCTGCTACACGGGCGACCTCGACCTGATCCGCGCCTCGTTCGAGGACGTGGTCATCCAGCCGCAACGCCAGGCGCTCATTCCCGGCTTCGCCGACGTGCGCGGCGGCGCGCTGGCGGCAGGAGCCCTCGGCTGCTCCATCTCCGGGGCGGGTCCGACGATGTTTGCCTGGGCGCTCGCCCAGGACGCCGCCCAGGTGTGCGAGGCGATGTGTGCCGCCTTCTCGCGGCACGGACTTCAGAGCGATGCCTGGGTCGGCGAGGTCGAGCCGTCGGGCGCGCGCGTGATCGCATGAGCGCGGCGGCGCAGGGCGCGGTCAGCTTCCGCAGCTCGCGCGGCGGTGGGCCGGCCTGCGGCTTCAGCGCCGCGCTCCTTCAGGGCCTGGCCCCCGACGGGGGCCTGTATGTGCCCGAGCGCTGGCCCGAGGGCGTGCCGCAGGAGTTCGATCCCGCAGGCTCTCTGCCCGCGCTCGCGGAGCGGTTGCTCGCCCCGTTCCTCGCGGGCGACCCGCTCGACGCCGAGCTGCACGGGATCGTGCGCGAGGCGTTCACCTTCCCGGCGCCGCTGGTGCCGCTCACCCCGGACGCGCGCCTCGCCGTGCTCGAGCTCTTTCACGGGCCGACCGCGGCCTTCAAGGACTTCGGGGCGCGCTTCCTCGCGGCCTGCTTCCGGCGGCTGCGCGCCGGCGGCCCCGGACCCGTCACGATTCTCGTCGCCACCTCGGGCGATACCGGGGGCGCGGTGGCCGCCGCGTTTCACCGCTCGCCCGGCATCGAGGTGCTCGTGCTCTTCCCGAAGGGCCTCGTGTCACCGACGCAGGAGCGGCAGCTGACCTGCTGGGACGGAAACGTGCGCGCGCTCGCCGTGCGCGGCAGCTTCGATGACTGCCAGCGCATGGTGAAGGAGGCCTTCCGCGACGCTGCGCTCGCCGGCTCGCGCACGCTCTCGTCGGCCAACAGCATCAATCTCGGCCGCCTGCTGCCGCAGACGGTCTACTACGCCGCCGCGAGCCTTGACATATTGCACCGCTACGGCGAGCCGGCATCGTTCGTCATTCCGAGCGGCAACCTCGGCAACGCGCTCGCGTGCCTGTGGGCGCGGCGGCTCGGGCTGCCGATCGCGGACGTGGTGCTCGCGCACAACGCCAACCGCACGGTGCCGGACTACCTGGCGAGCGGTGAATGGCGTCCGCGCGCGAGCGTCGCGACGCTCGCCTCGGCGATGGACGTCGGCGACCCGAGCAACATGGAGCGGCTGCACACGCTCTACCCGAACTTCCAGGAGCTGCGCGCGCGGGTGAGCGCCGTCTCGATCACGGACGAGGAGATCCGCACGGGCATCCGCGAGGGCTTTGCCCGCTTCGGACAGGTCTGGTGCCCGCACACGGCCACCGCGGCGCAAGCGTGGCAGCGGCTGCCCGCCGCCCGGCGCGCGGGCGGACGCTGGGTCCTGGTCGCCACCGCGCACGCGGCGAAGTTTCCCGAGATCGTCGAGCCGCTGATCGGCCGGCCGGTGCCGCCGCCCGAGAGCCTCGCGAAACTATTCGCGCGGCCGTCGCACTGTGTTGAAATTGACGCAAATCTGAGCGCGCTACGCGCCGTCCTCGAGGAGACCCCCGCCGGTGGATGAGCTGAGCAAGTTGACGCCCATGGCGTGGCTGCTGATCGCGTGCGCGGCCGCGCTCGGCTTCGTACTCGCATTGGCGTGGCGCTGGTACCGGCAGTACCGCGCGCGCAAGGCGCTGCGCGCCGCGGTCACCGCCGGCTCCTCCGAGCATCTGATCGACATGATGGTGCCGGACGGCATGGGCGGGGGATTCCACGTCGACTACCTGCTGCTGACGCTGCGTGGCGTGGTGGTCATCGACCTGCGCGACGTCACCGGCAACATCTTCGGCGGCGATCAGATGGCGGAGTGGACCGTCATGGACGGCGCGCACCGCTTCACATTCACCAATCCCCAGAGCGCGCTCTATGACCGCATCGCCGCGGTCAAGGCGATCACCGGCGACGTGCCCGTCGAGGGTCGCATCGTCTTCACCCGCCACGGTAAGTTCCCCAAGGGCCTGCCCAAGTGGACGCTGATGCTCGATGCCTTGCGCGCGGACTTCACGGCGAGCGACTTCGACGCCCCGGCCGAGAGCGCCGCGCAGTTCCGCGAGGGCTGGCAGCGCCTGAAGGAGGCCGTCAGGCCGAGCTTCATGGCCGATATGCGCTGACTAGCCTAGCGCGCGAGCGTCTGCGCATGCTCGCTGAGCACGAGCGATACGCACACCGTCAGGCGCTTGGCGTAGTCCACGTGCAGGAACTCGTTCGGACCGTGGGCGTTGGCATGCGGACCGAGCACCCCGGTGATGAAGAACTGCGTCCTCGGGAAGCGCTCGCCCAGCATCCCCATGAACGGAATGGTGCCGCCGCAGCCGATGTGCACCGCGTCGCGGTTGTAGACGGCGCGCGAGGCGCGCGTGATCGACTCCTCAAGCCAGGGCGCGAAGGCGGGCGCATTCCAGCCGCCGGTGCCCAAGGCGCCGGTGAAGCTGACCTGCGCGCCGTAGGGCGGCTCGCGTTCGAGCGCCTCGCGCACGGCGTGAGTGGCGCGGTCGGCGTCGCAGGTCGGCGGCAGGCGCAGGGAGAGCTTGCAGGCGATTTCCGGCAGCAGCACGTTGCCCGCCGACTGCAGCGGCGGCAGGCCCTCGGCCCCGGTCACGGCGAGCGTCGCCCGCCAGGTGTTGTTGATGATGAGCTCGGCCGGATCGTTCGAGAGCGCGTGCGCGCCCTTGATCCAGGGCAGGCGGCCCGCGACTTCATCCCCGAGGACACGCGCGGCCAGCGACGCCTGCGCGCGCCGGTCGGCGGGCATCGTGACGTGCAGTTCCTCGAGCAGCAGATCCCCGGTCACGGGGTTCTCGAGCCGCGCGAGCAGCTGCTCGAGGATGCGAAAAGGCGTGGGCGCGATGCCGGTCGCCATCCCCGAGTGCACTCCCTCGGTGAGCACGCGCACGCGCAGCGTGCCGACGAGATTGCCGCGCAGGGAAGTCGTGCACCACACCTGCTCGTAGTTGCCGCACTCGGCATCCAGGCACACGACGAGTGAAGGCTCGCCGATCGCGCCGCCGAGCGCCTCGAGGTGCGCGGGCAGATCGACGCTGCCGCTCTCCTCGCAGGCCTCGATGAGCACCACGCAGCGCGGCAGGCGCACCCGCTGCTCCTTGAGCGCCGCGATCGCCGTGAGTGAGCTGAACACCGCGTAGCCATCGTCCGCGGCGCCGCGCCCGTAGAGCTTGCCGTCGCGCAGCACCGGCTGCCACGGACCCAGGCCCTCGAGCCAGCCGGTGAATTCCGGCTGTTTGTCGAGGTGCCCATAGAGCAGCACCGATCCGGGCAGCTCGCCCGGGATGTCGACGAGCAGCAGCGGGGTCTTGCCCGGCAGGCGGCGCACCTCGACCCGAGCGCCCGGGAGCGGCTGGGCGCGGCACCAGTCGGCCATCAGCGTGATCGCCTGCTCCATGTAGCCGTGCTGCTCCCACTCCGGGTCGAACAGCGGTGACTTGTTGGGGATGCGCACGTAGGCGATCAGCCGCTCGGTAATCGAGTCGTCCCAGGTCCTGCCGATCGAGGCGCTGAGGCGCTTAAGATCCATGGTCAAGTTCCATATCCTTGTATTAACAAAGGTCTAGAGTATAAATCTGAGGCCAGTTCGCATATTCACTCGCACTCCGGGAGTGAAAAAAGCGCGCGCGCCGCCCGGGTGCTCGATGCGGCGAGTGTCGTGAGCGGCTCCCCGCGAGCCCGCGCGACCGCCCGCGCGACCTCCACAAGATACGCCGGTTCGTTGCGTCGCGAAGCCGGGCGCGGCCTGAGCGTGCGCGGCAGCAGATAAGGACCATCGGTCTCCAGCAGCAGCCGCCCGGAGGGGATCTGCGGCACGAGCGCCGCGAGATGCGCGCCGCGGCGCTCGTCGCAGATCCACCCCGTGATACCGATCGCGAGCCCCAGCTCGAGATACGCGCTGAGCTCGGTGGCGCCGCCGGTGAAGCAATGCGCGACGCCGCGCCACTCGCCGGCCTGCTCGGTGAGTATCGCGGCAAAGTCCGCGTGCGCGTCGCGCTGATGCAGGAACACCGGCTTGCCGAGCCCGCGCGCGAGCGCGAGCTGCGCGCGGAAAGCCTGCTGCTGCGCCTCGGGAGCCGAGAAGTTGCGGTAGTAGTCGAGGCCACACTCGCCGACCGCGACCACCTCGGGCGCGCGCGCGAGCTCGGCGAGCTCGGCGAGCTCGGCGGGACCGAGCTCGCGCGCATGATGCGGATGCACGCCCGCGGTCGCGAACACGATCCCCGGGTGCGCGCGTGCGAGCGCGATCGCGCCGCGCGTGCTCGCGAGCGTCGAGCCGGTGACGATCAGCTGCACGATCCCGGCGTGCGCGGCGCGCGCGAGCACGGCATCGCGATCGGCATCGTAGCTGTCGTGTGCGAGGTTGATACCGATGTCGATGAGCGCGGCGGACGCGCGCGGCTCGGGCGGTGTGCTAAGGTCGGCCATGTCAGGCGCATTTTACCGAACGAGGACGCAGGTGCCGCCCACCCTGCACACCGCCCGTCTCACCCGGACCGGACTCGCGCTCGCCACCGCGGCGCTCGCCATGCTCGCCGGCGGCGCGCGCGCCGACGACACGCGCTGGCGCGACCTCGAGGGGCGCATTCAGTACGGTTACTACACCGAGGACCGCCGGGCGCTGCAGAACATCGCGGATAACATCGCGCTTGATGAGTCGCACGGTCAGTGGCACGCCTACTACGCGGGGCTCGTGTACTGGCGCCTCGCGCAGCTCACCGCGCAGGCCCCGCCCGAGGGCAAGGCGGCCTCCGTGTCCCAGCTCGCGCAGCGCTGCACCCGGGAGCTCGACCCCGCGCTCGAGGAGCACGATGACTTCGTCGAGGGTCTCGCGCTGCGCTCGGCATGCCTCGCCGCGCCGCTCGCGGGCGGCGGCCTGCACCTGCCCGGTCACCGCCCGCGCAAGGACGTCGAGCGTGCGCTCACGCTCGCGCCCCGCAACCCGCGCGCGCTCCTGGTCGATGCGCTCAGCGACTATCAGCTGCCGCCCTCGCTCGGCGGCAACCCCGAGCGCGCCCTGACCGAACTGCGGCGCGCCGTCGCCGCCTTCGAGAGCGAGCGTGCGGGCCCCGAGCCGATGCCGGGTTGGGGCGCCGCCGAGGCCTACACGCTTCTCGGCCAGGACCTGCTCGCGCACAATGACCCGGTGGGCGCTCGGGACGCCCTCGAGCGCGCGCTGCTGCTCGCTCCGGACTACGCCCAGGCCCGCCGCCTGATGGCGACGATCATCTCCGGCTAGGCGGACGGTCCTCGCGCCCACGGCGCGGTTGGCGGTCGCGCCCTCGCCGGTCCCGGATACGGCGGGCCGAGCCCCGTATGCGGTGTTGGGGAAACGGCGATGCGCGCCGCTATGTTATCGTTGCGCGCCTTCCCCGCTTAGTGACAACAATGTCTTCGGAGAACGAGAACAAGGCGCTCCTGCAGCAGCTGCGCATCAACCGCGACGACGAGCAAAAGAGCATTGTCCCGCGGCGCGTGTGGCTGATCGGCGCGCTGGTCATCGTCCTGGCGGCGCTCGGCGTGCTCGGCTGGCGTTACTTTGCCGGCGGCGAGCGCTTCACGGTGGAGTCGGTAGTCGCCTCGCCGCCCGCCCAGGGTGCCAAAGGCGCAATCGCCGCCGCGGTGCTGCAGGCGACCGGCTACGTCACCGCGCGACGCGAGGCCACGGTGTCGACACAGATCACCGGTACGCTCACGCAGGTGCTGATCGAGGAGGGCGATCACGTCAAGGCCGGGCAGGTGTTGGCGCGGCTCGATGACACCGCGCAGCGCGCGGGACTCGCGCAGGCCCAGGCGCAGGAGCAGTCCGCGGAGGCGTTGCTGGCGCAGTTCCGGGCGTCTCTCGAGCAGGCGCGGCGCGACCTGGTGCGCAACGAGGACCTGGTCGCGCGCCAGCTGGTCTCGCAGCAGGCGCTCGAGACCGCGCGCACGCTGGTCGAGACCGCCGCGGCGCAGGTCGAGTCGCAGCGCAGACAGCTGCAGCTCGCGCGCGCGAGCGTTGACGGCGCGCAGGTGCAGCTCGGCTACACCGTGGTGCACGCGCCCTTCAGCGGCGTCGTCATCGCCAAGGCGGCCCAGGCGGGCGAGATCGTCTCGCCGATCTCCGCCGGCGGCGGCTTCACCCGCACGGGCGTCGGCACGATCGTCGACATGGACTCCCTCGAGATCGACGTGGACGTCAACGAGGCCTACATCAATCGCGTGCAGCCCGGTCAGGCTGCGCAGGCGACGCTCGATGCCTACCCTGACTGGAACATTCCCGCGCACGTCATCGCCATCATCCCGACCGCCGATCGCAGCAAGGCCACCGTCAAGGTGCGCATCGGCCTGGATTTGAAGGATCCGCGCATCCTGCCCGACATGGGCGTGCGCGTCTCCTTCCTCGAGCAGACGGCCAAGGAAGGCGAGGGCGGGACCACGCCTCCGCCCAAGGGCGTGCTGGTGCCGACGACGGCGATCGTCCAGCGCGACGGGCAGAGCGTGGTGTTCGTGATCGAGGACGGGCGCGCACGACAGCGCACCGTTGCCCCGGGGCAGGGCTTCGGCGACCTGCGCTTGGTGGAGGGCGTCGTCACCGGCGCGCACGTGGTGCGCACGCCGCCGGAGGCGATGCACGATGGGGCGCGCGTCGAGGTGCAAAAACCGTAAGGAAACTGTCATGGGCACACTGGTGGAAACCCGTAACCTCAGCAAGGTGTACGAGCGCGGGAGCGAGCGCCTCGAGGTACTGCATCACGTCAACCTCGACATCGAGCAGGGGGACTTCCTCGCCCTCATGGGGCCTTCGGGCTCGGGCAAGACGACGCTGCTCAACCTCATCGGCGGCCTCGACTCCCCGACCGAGGGCACGATCGCCGTCGCCGGGCAGCGCATCGACTCCCTCGGCGAGGGCGCGCTCGCCAAGTGGCGCGCGCGGCACGTCGGCTTCGTATTCCAGTTCTACAACCTGCTGCCGATGCTGACTGCGCGGCGCAACGTCGAGCTGCCGCTCCTGCTCACCAAGCTCTCCGCCGCCGAGCGGCGCCGCAACGCGGGCGTCGCGCTCGAGCTCGTCGGGCTCAAGGACCGCGCCGAGCACAAGCCGAGCGAGCTCTCCGGCGGTCAGCAGCAGCGCGTCGCCATCGCGCGCGCCTTCGTCTCCGACCCGACGCTGCTCGTGTGTGACGAGCCGACCGGCGACCTCGACCGCCAGTCCGCGGTCGACATCCTGACGCTCCTCGGGCAGTTAAACCGCGATCACGGCAAGACCATCATCATGGTGACCCACGACCCGAAGGCCGCCGAGTTCGCGCGTCACACACTGCACCTGGACAAGGGCACACTGGTCGAGGCGGGCGCGGCCGCGGCGCCGGCATGAAATACCTGCACCTGGTGCGCGCCGCGCTCCTGCGGCGCAAGACCCGCACGCTCTTCACGCTGCTGTCGGTGCTCGCGGCGTTCCTGCTGTTCGGCCTGCTCGATACCGTGCACAGCACGTTCGCGAGTGCCTCGCGCGACGTCGCCGGCGTCGATCGCCTGGTCACGATCTCCAAGGTGAGCTTCACGCTCAGCCTGCCAAAGAGCCTGTACCCGCGCATCCAGGCGGTGCCGGGCGTGACCGAGGCCACCTACGCCAACTGGTTCGGCGGTATCTATCAGGACCCGAAGAATTTCTTCCCCAACGAGGCGGTGGCGCCGAACTTCCTGTCGCTCTATCCGGAGTGGCAGCTCTCGGACGCGGAGCGCGAGGCGTTCAAGAACACCCGCACGGGGGCGGTAGCGGGCGCCACGCTCGCCACGAAGTACCACTGGAGGGTGGGCGACAAGATCCCGCTGCAGGCGACGATCTTCCCGAAGAAGGACGGGTCGAACACCTGGACGCTGGACCTCGTCGGTATCTATCACGCCAAGGATCAGAAGCAGGCCGTCCAGCAGGAGGGCCTGCTGTTCTTCAACTGGGACTACTTCGATGAGGCGCGCCAGTTCGGAAACGGCAACGTCGGCTGGTACGTGGTCAAGGTGGCGGATCCGAAGGATGCCGACAAGGTGGCGCAGGGCATCGACGCGCTCTCCTTCGATTCCGATCACGAGACCAAGACGCAGAGCGAGCAGGCCTTCCAGACCGCCTTCGTCAGCCAGATCGCCGACTTCGGCCTGATCATCGGCGCGATCATGGGCGCGGTGTTCTTCACTCTGGTCCTGCTCACCGGCAACACAATGGCGCAGGCGGTGCGCGAGCGTATCCCGGAGCTCGCGGTGCTCAAGACCATCGGCTTCTCCAACCGCTCGGTGCTGCTCCTGGTGCTGGCCGAAGGCGTGTCGCTGCTGCTGATCGGCGCCGTGCTCGGGCTGGCGCTCGCGAGCCTCGTGGTGGCGGGCGTGCGTACCCAGATCGCGGGGTTTTTCCCGCTCTCGATGATGGGGCGCGAGACTTGGCTCGAGGGGCTGGCGCTCGCGGTGCTGGTGGGTCTTCTGGTGGGGGCGATGCCGGCGCTGCGCGGCATGCGGCTGCGCATCGTCGACGCGCTCGCGAATCGCTGAGGCGGCGCGCAGGCGCGGAAGGGGACAGAGGTGCGAAATTTCCTGGTCGCGGCGGCCGTACTGCTGGTGCTGCTCGCCGCCGTGGCGGTGCTGGTGACCGCGCCGTGGTGGCAGATCGCGGCGCTGCTCGTGGTCTTCATCGCGTGGATGGCGCTCACGCGTGTCGGGCGCCAGGCGTGGTCGGTGACCCAGGTCGGGCTCGCCACCATCCCGCAGCGCCTCGGCGCCTCCTCGGTGGTGATCATCGGCATTGCGGGGGTGGTGGGCGTGCTGGTGGGGCTGCTGGCGATGGCGGTCGGCTTCGAGGCGACGCTCAAGGAGACCGGCACCGACGACACCGTGATCATGCTGCGCGCCGGCTCGCGTACCGAGCTCAATTCGGTGCTGAGCCACGAGACCGCCCAGCTGCTCGCACAGCAGAGCCAGGTGCTGCACAACGCGCAGGGCCAGCCGATCGCCTCCCCGGAACTGGTCGTGGTCGCCTCGCTCCCCAAGCGCAGCACCGGGCTCGACGCCAACGTCGAGATCCGCGGCGTCGGCGAACACGCCTGGGAGCTGCACCAGAACATGCGCATCATCGAGGGCCGCAGGTTCTCCCCCGGCCTGCGCGAGCTGATCGTCGGCAGGGGCGCCGCCGAGCAGTTCTCCGGGACCGGCGTGGGCTCGACCCTCAAGTTGAACGGCCAGCTGTGGCAGGTGGTCGGCCGGTTCGACTCAGGCGACAGTCACGATTCTGAGATCTGGGGCGATACCGACGTGGTTGGCTCCGCCTACCGGCGCGGCAGCAGCACGACCACGGTCATCGCCCGGCTGACCCGCGCCGACCAGCTCGACGCGCTCAAGGCGGCGCTCGCGAGCGATCCGCGCTTCCAGATCGACGTCCTGACGACGCGCGCCTACTACGCCGCGCAGTCCGAGCAGCTGACCAAGCAGATCCGCGTGCTCGGCACGGTGGTCGGCGCGATCATGGCGATCGGCGCGATCTTCGGCGCGCTCAACACCATGTATGCGGCCATCTCCACGCGCGCGCGCGAGATCGCGACGCTGCGCGCGATCGGCTTTCGCGGCACTCCCGTGGTGGTCTCGGTGTTGATCGAGACCATGCTGCTCGCCCTCGTGGGCGGGGTGCTGGGCGCGCTGATCGCCTGGCTGATCTTCGACAACTACACCGCCTCGACCTTGAGTCAGAACTTCAGCCAGGTGGTGTTCAACTTCAAGGTGTCGCCGGCGCTGCTGTGGAGCGGGCTGAAGTGGGCGCTCGCGATCGGGCTGATCGGCGGGCTGTTCCCGGCGGTGCGCGCGGCGCGTATCCCGGTGACCGCGGGGCTGCGCGAACTGTAAACCTCAGCCGCCGAGCGCGCGCTCGAGCGCGCGTACCTCTTCCTCGGGCTGGTCCCAGGAGACGACCAGGCGTGCCTCACCGGAATCGGGCGCGCCCCAGTCGTAGAACTCGAAGCCGGCCGCGCGCAGCGCCCGGGCACGCTCGGCGCCGAGGCGTACGAACACCTCGTTGGCCTCGACCGGGTGCACAAGCGCCTCGCCCGCGGCGCGGGCAACGCGCTGGGCGAAGGCGTTGGCGCGCTGCGCATTGCGCTTCCACAGGCCGCCGTCGAGATAGGCGAGCAGCTGCGCGGCGACGTAGCGGGACTTCGAGTGCAAGTGGGCACTGCGCTTGCGGTGCAGCTCGAAGTCGCGCACCAGCTCCGGACGGAAGAACACCACCGCCTCGGCTCCCATGGCGCCGTTCTTGGTGGCGCCGAAGGAGAGCACGTCGACGCCGGCGCGCCACGTGACGTCCCCCGGATGGCAGTCGAGGTGGGCGACGACGTTCGCAAAGCGGGCGCCGTCCATGTGCACCTTCAGGCCGCGGCCGTGGGCGATGCGGGCGAGCTCGGCGACGGCCTCGGCGCGGTAGGCGGTGCCGAGCTCGGTCGCCTGGCTGAGGGACAGCACGGCTGCCTGCACGCTGTGCAGGTGGGTCGGGTGGGCGGCGAGCGCGGCGGCAAGCGTGGTCGGTGCGATGCGCCCGTGCTCTCCCGGTAGCAGCATCAGCTGGCCACCGCCGGTGAAGAACCCGGGTGCGCCGCACTCGTCGGTCTCCAGATGCGCCTCCTGGTGGGCGAAGATCGCCCCGTAGGGCGGGCAGAGGACTGCGAGCGCGAGCGCGTTGGCCGCCGTGCCGGTCGTGACGACGAAGGCGCGCACTTCGGCGCCGAAATAGTCGCTGAAGGCGCGATCCAGACGCGCCGTCCATTCGTCGTCACCGTAGGGATTGACGCGGCCGTGATTGACGGCCGCGAGCGCGGCAAGGATCTCGGGGCAGACGCTCGCGGTATTGTCGCTCATGAAACGCACGGCGAAGGCTCCTTGGGGTAGCGGTTCAATCGATGCGCCAGCGGAACGACCAGGCGCCGAAGGCGAGAAAGGCGAGTGCGGTGACCGCAAGATACGCCAGGTGCGGGGCGATCTGGCGGATGCCGGCTCCGTCGAGCATGACGGCGCGGGCGGCATCGAGCCCGTGGGTCAGGGGAAAGACATGCGCGATCCACTGCACCCAGCGCTGGGACCCCTCGAGCGAGTACCAGACCCCGGAAAGCACCATCATCGGCCAGGTGAGAAGGTTGAGGAGT
This sequence comes from Steroidobacteraceae bacterium, assembly GCA_036270915.1. Taxonomy (GTDB): domain Bacteria; phylum Pseudomonadota; class Gammaproteobacteria; order Steroidobacterales; family Steroidobacteraceae; genus 13-2-20CM-66-19. The sequence continues at coordinate 34,865 of DATBBQ010000023.1, read as the reverse complement.
CCTCCCACCAGTTCCTCGCTCGAGAAGCGCGCGGCGATCGTGAGTCCGAGCGCGATCATGGAGAGTGCCGAGAGGACCGCGACCAGGAGCAGCAGCAGCATGTTGCCCGCGTTGTGGAAGTGGATGCTGGCACCGATGCCGACGTACAGGATGGCGGTGATGACGAGGATCAGGAGCAGTCGCGACAGCACCTGCGCGCCGAGAAACTCGAAGGCGGTGAGCGGGGTCGCGTGCAGGCGCTTGAGGAAGCCGCTCTTGCGGTAGCGCAGCACGACGTAACCCACCCCGAAGAGGCAGCTGAACATCATGTTCATGCCGAGCACGCCCGGGAACAGCCAGTCGATGTAGCGCAGCGCCGCGCCGCTCACCCTCTCGCGCTGCGCCTGGGGCGCCGACGCGAGCAGCAGCTTCTCGGCGATATAGCCCTTGGGGGAGTCGGTGTTAACCCAGTAACGCACGGGCGCACCCAGGTCGACGAGGAGATCGATCTGCTGGTGGGTAAGCTTGCCGATCGCACCGCCTTCGTCCGGCTCGGGGACGAACTCGACGTAGCGCTCGCTCAGGAAGGGGTGCGCGGACTTGTCGATGTGCGCGGCGATCACGCCCACCTTGAAGAGCGGCCGCGAGGGACCGGCGAACACGAAGCTCATGCCGACCACGAGCGCTACCGGCAGCAGGAGCGTGAACAGCAGCGTGCCGCGATCGCGCAGGAACTCGAGGTTGCGGGCGTGCAGTACCGAGACGAGGCGCCGAATCACGGCCGCAGCTCCGTGCCCGTAAGCTCGAGGAACAGGTCCTCGAGGTTGGCAGGACGGATTCGCAGGTGCGCGAGCGGCACGCGCGCCTCGAGCAGCGCGCGCAGCGTGCCCTCGAGGTCGTGGGTACTGATCTCGACGCGCTCGGGTCCCTCGATGATGCTGAGCGGCAGGGCGCGCGCGGCGTCGGTGAGGTCTTGGCGCGGCAGCTCCAGCAGTACTTCGGCGAAGTGCTCGTGCAGCAGGCGGCGCGGTGGTCCCTGCGCGACGATGCGTCCGCGGTCCATGATCACGACCTCGTCGCAGAGCAGCTCCGCTTCCTCCATGTAGTGGGTGGTGAGGATGATGGTCTTGCGGCGCGCCTTGATCGACTTCACCAGCTCCCAGAAGTTGCGGCGCGCCTGCGGGTCGAGCCCGGTGGTCGGCTCGTCGAGAAACAGTATCTCGGGGTCGTTCACCAGAGCGATCGCGAGCAGCAGGCGCTGCTGCTGCCCGCCGGAGAGCTTGCGCGAGTCGCGATCGGCGAGCTTCTCGAGCGCGCACACGCGGATGACTTCCTCGACGTCGAGGCCCTTGTCATACAGGCCGCGGAACAGCGCGATCGACTGTCGCACCGTGAGAAAGTCCTGCAGCGACGTCTTCTGGAAGAGAATTCCCGCGTCCTGACGGAAGCGCGGGCCGAGAGGCTCGCCGCGGTAGCGCACCTCCCCGGAGGTCGGCGGCAGGATGTCCTCCATGATCTCGATGGTGGTCGTCTTGCCCGCGCCGTTCGGGCCGAGGAGGCCGAAGCAGATGCCCTCCGGTACGCTGAACGACACGCCGGCCACGGCGGTGGCGGCGGGATACTGTTTGACGAGCTCGCGGACTTCGAGGATCGGGCTCAAAGCCGCCGGTGATTCGGTGCTGGACACAGGCGCGCGATGCTAACGGATTTGGCCCGGCGCCGCCTCGGCCTTTGCGGGTCGCCGTCGGCGCCGCGGTTGAAGGTGTAACATCTGCCGCATGAGCACCAGCGATTTCGACAAGACCGAGCGGGTCGAGCTCGCCGACGAGGCGGTGCACTGGGACCTGGGCAGCTCGCTCTCGTACGGCCAGTACCTGCACCTGGAGAAGCTGCTCGCCGCGCAGCGCCCGGTCTCGAGCGAGCACAACGAGATGCTGTTCATCATCGTGCACCAGGTGTCGGAGCTGTGGATGCGGCTCATGCTGCACGAGCTCACCGCGGCACTCGCCTGCGTGCAGCGCGATGACATCGGTCCGGCGCTGAAGATGCTGGCGCGCATCTCACGCACCCAGACGCAGTTGATCTCCGTATGGGACGTGCTCTCGACCCTCACGCCGTTCGAGTACTCGGCGTTCCGCAACGAGCTCGGCCGCTCCTCGGGCTTCCAGTCCGTGCAGTACCGGCTGCTCGAGTTCATCCTCGGCAACAAGAACCCCGAGATGCTCGCCGTGCACCAGCGCGAGCCGCAGGCGTTCGAGACGCTCAAGCGCGCACTCGAGGCCCCGTCACTTTACGACGAGGTACTGCGGCTCCTCAGCCGCCGCGGCTACGAGATTCCCCAGGACTACCTGGTGCGCGACTTCAGCCAGCCGTATAAGGCGAGCAAGCAGGTCGCGGGTGCCTGGCTCGGCGTGTACCACAACGCCGGCAGCGGCTGGGACCTGTACGAGCTCGCCGAGAAGCTCATCGACCTGGACCACAACTTCCAGCTCTGGCGGTTCCATCACCTGAAGACCGTCGAGCGCATCATCGGCTACAAGCGCGGCACGGGCGGCACCGGCGGCGTTTCTTACCTGGCCAAGGCGCTCGAGCTCAAGTTTTTCCCCGAGCTCTGGCAGATCCGTACTTCGATGTGACCGGCGGCGCGCTCAGCGCCACGTGAGGCAGGGCACCCCGACGCTCGCGGCCACCCGGCGAGCGTGCGAGTTGCCGTTGACCAGGAATCCCTGATCGGCGAGCCGCAGGTGCGCAATGTCGCTCGCGGCATTGCCGTAGGCGATGACCGGGACGCCCGGCCACTGCGCACGCAGCTGACTCAGCACGCGCACCTTTTCCTGCCCACGGCGATTGGGGGTAGTGAGGTTGCCGACGAGGGCGTCACCGGCCCACTCCACCCCGGTGCAAACTACCTGCGCGAAGCCGAGCGCCTCGCCCAGCCGGGGCACGTACAGGTCCGTGCTCGCGCTCAGGAGTACCAGGTGATGGTGTGCCGCGCGGTGCGCGGCGACCTGGTCGAGGGCCTGCGCATAGCAGCCGCGCCGGGCCACATCGTGCACGAAGCGGCCGGTCCAGGGCTCGAGCTCGGTGCGCTTGCGTCCGGCGAGCGTCGCGCGCAGCAGGTCGGCCTTGAGCGCGCCACGGCCGGCGCTGCCGAGTATGAAACGCCCGACGGCCGGCAGCAGCGCGGGCAGTCCCAGGTAGCCGCGCGGGTGGTGGGCGAGGAAGCCGAAGACGTAGGGCAGGAGCGTGTCATGCCGCGTGAGCGTGCCGTCCAGGTCAAAGAGCGCGAGGGCCGGCGCCGTGGGTGCAGGCAGCCGGCTCTCCGCTGGCGCCGCGTGCGCCTCGCTCAGGCGGCGCTGCCTGCAGCGGCCAGCTGCCGCAGCACGTACTGCAGGATGCCGCCGTGACGGTAGTATTCACGTTCCTTGGGGGTGTCGATGCGCAAGCGCGCGGTGAACTTCACCGGCGCGCCCTTCTCGGGCGTGGCGGTGACCGTGACTTCCTGCGCGTCCGGGCGGCTCAGCCCTTCGATGGCGTACACCTCGCGTCCGGTGAGCCCCAGGGAGGCCGCATTTTGCCCCTGCGCAAACTGCAGGGGCGCCACTCCCATGCCGATGAGGTTCGAGCGGTGGACGCGCTCGAAGCTCTCGGCGATCACTGCTTTCACTCCGAGCAGCAGCGTTCCCTTGGCCGCCCAGTCGCGCGAGGAACCCGTGCCGTACTCGCGGCCCGCGAGTATCACGAGCGGTACGCCTTCCTTCTGGTAGCGCATGGCGACGTCGTAGATCGAGCCCTGGGTGCCATCCGGGAGATGCAGGGTGACGCCGCCCTCGACACCCGGCACCATGAGGTTGCGCAGGCGGATGTTGGCGAACGTGCCGCGCATCATCACCTCGTGATTGCCGCGGCGGGCGCCGTAGGAGTTGAAGTCCTTCGGCGCCACTCCCTGCTCGATCAGATGGCGCGCCGCGGGGCTGCTCTTGGCGATGTTGCCGGCGGGGGAGATGTGGTCGGTCGTGACCGAGTCCCCGAGCACGGCGAGCGCCCGCGCGTCGCGCACGTCCGCGAGCGGCGGCGGCGTCATGGTCATGCCCGCGAAGTAGGGCGGATCCTTCACGTAGGTAGACTTCGCGTCCCAGGCGTAGCGCTGGCCGGCCGGCACCTTGATGCCGGTCCAGTTCTCATCGCCCTGGAAGACGCGCGCGTAGCTGTCGCGGAACATCTGCGAGTTGATCGAGCGGGTCAGGAGTTCCTGGACCTCCGCGTCGCTCGGCCAGATGTCGGCGAGCTTCACGGGCTTGCCGTCACTGCCGATACCGAGGGCGTCGCGCGTGAGGTCGATGTCGAGCGTGCCGGCGAGTGCATACGCGACGACGAGCGGCGGCGACGCGAGGAAGTTCATGCGCACTTCCGGATGCACGCGCCCCTCGAAGTTGCGGTTGCCCGAGAGAACGGCACAACCTGTTAGGTCGCTCGCCTTAATCGCCGCAGAAATTTCCGCCTTCAGCGGTCCTGAATTCCCGATACATGTTGTACATCCGTATCCGACAAGATCGAAACCAACGTCAGCCAAATCCTCGAGAACTCCAGCCTTTGCGAGGTAGTCAGTTACCACGCGAGAGCCTGGCGCAAGGCTGGTTTTCACCCACGGCTGCGACTTGAGCCCGCGCGCACGCGCCTTGCGTGCTAACAAGCCAGCGCCCAGCATCACCGACGGATTGGAGGTGTTGGTGCAGCTCGTGATCGCAGCGATCAGTACGGCGCCGTCTTTGAGCTCGAAGCTCGTCCCATCGAGCTTCACCGGCGCGCTGCCCGCGCCGCTGCCACGCGCGGCGCGCTCGTCGGCCGCTTTCTTGGCGTTGGTCTCGTAGACCTGCTTGGCGCTCTTGAGCGGCACGCGGTCCTGCGGACGGCGTGGTCCGGCGAGACTCGGCTCCACTCTTCCGAGATCCAGCTCCAGTTCGTCGGTGTAACGGGCCGGCTTCGCGCCCTGATGGCGCCACATGCCCTGCGCCTTGGCGTAGGTGCTCACGAGCTCGATACGCTCGCGCGTGCGTCCGGAGAGCTCCAGGTACCGCACGGTCTCCTCGTCGATCGGAAAGAGCCCGCAGGTGCTGCCGTACTCGGGGGCCATGTTGGCGATGGTCGCGCGGTCGGCGAGCGGTAGGTTGGCGAGGCCGTCGCCGAAGAACTCGACGAACTTGTCGACGACGCCCTTCTTGCGCAGCATCTCGGTGACGGTAAGGACGAGGTCGGTCGCCGTGGCGCCCGGTAGCAGGCGCCCCTCGAGGCGAAAACCGAGCACCTGCGGGATGAGCATGGTCACGGGCTGCCCGAGCATCGCGGCCTCGGCCTCGATGCCGCCGACGCCCCAGCCGAGGACACCCAAACCGTTGATCATCGTGGTGTGCGAGTCGGTGCCGACGAGCGTGTCGGGGTAAGCGCGGCGCACGCCGTCCGCCTCGGTGTCGAAGATGACACGCCCGAGATACTCCAGATTCACCTGGTGCACGATCCCGGTGTTGGGCGGCACCACGGAGAAGTTGCGAAACGCCGTCTGTCCCCAGCGCAGGAACTCGTAACGCTCGCGGTTGCGCGCGAACTCGATGGCGGTGTTGGCGGCGAGCGCGCCCGCGAAACCGTACTCGTCGACCTGCACGGAGTGGTCGATGACGAGCTCCGCCGGGTTTAGCGGGTTGACGCGCTCGGCGTTGCCGCCGAGGCGTACGATCGCATCCCGCATCGCCGCGAGATCGACGACACAGGGGACCCCCGTGAAGTCCTGCAGGATGACCCGCGCCGGCGTAAACGCGATCTCGTGCGCCGGCGTCGCCGCCGGGTCCCACTCGAGCAGCGCCTCGATGTCCTGGCGTGTGACGCTCACGCCATCCTCGAAGCGCAGCAGATTCTCCAGGAGGACCTTCAGGGAGTAGGGGAGGCGTGCGAGCTTGTCCTGAGGCAACCCCGCCAGGCTCCAGATCTCGTAAGTGCGATCCCCTGCGGTGAGTGTCGAGCGCGCCCGGAAGCTGTTGGCCATGCGAGTCTCCGCTGTGAGCCCATCATTATATCGGAGGGCCCCGGGCGCGGAGCGGCCAGACGTTTCTTCAGGCGGCGGCGCTGTGGCCGCGGGCGCTCACCGCCGTGATTACCCCGCCACCGAGGCAGCGCTCGCCCTCGTAGGCGACCGCGTACTGGCCGGGCGTGACGGCCCGCTGCGGGGTGTCGAAGAGTACGCGCACGGTTCCGTCCGCGAGAGGTTCGAGGCGCGCGGCCTGCTCGTGCTGACGGTAGCGGACCTTGACGGCGGCGGTGAACGGCTCGCGTCGCGCGGGTGCGAGCCAGTGCCAGGGCCCGGTGACGAGTGCGTCGCTCTCCAGAAGCGGATGATCGTGACCCTGAACGACGACGAGGCGGTTGTGCGCCGTGTCCTTGGCCGCGACGTACCAGGGCGCTTCCGGCCGCCCCGAGCGTCCGCCGATGTTAAGACCCGTGCGCTGGCCGAGCGTGTAGAAGGCGAGACCCTGGTGCTCACCGACGGCCTCGCCGTCACTGGTCTCGATCGGACCGGGCGTGCGCGGCAGGAAGCGCGCCAGGAACTCGCGGAACGGCCGCTCGCCGATGAAGCAGATGCCCGTGCTGTCGGGCTTGTCGAATATCGGCAGGCCGGCGCGACGCGCGCGCTCGCGCACCGCGCTCTTGTGGAGTCCTCCGAGCGGCATGAGGGTGCGCGCGAGCTGCGCGCGGGGCACCGCCGTGAGGAAGTAGCTCTGGTCCTTGCCGGGATCGGAGCCTTTGTAAAGCGCCGCTCCGTCCGTGGCCGCGTCTACCCGCGCGTAGTGGCCGGTGGCGAAGTACTGCGCGCCGAGCCGTTGCGCCCAGGTGGACCCGACCCCGAACTTGATCTCGCGGTTGCACAGCACGTCGGGGTTGGGTGTGCGACCGGCGGCGTACTCGGCCAGAAAGTGCGCGAACACCCGCTCGCGATACTCGCCCGCGAAGCTCATCCGGTGCAGCGGGATGCCGAGCTCGGCGGCGACCGCGCGCGCGTCCTGGAAGTCCTGGGCGGCGGTGCAGTAGGCGTCGTCGTCCTCCTCCCAGTTGCTCATGAACAGCGCGTGCACGTCCCAGCCGCTGTCCTTCAGCAGCAGCGCCGCGACCGCGGAATCCACTCCGCCGGAGAGCCCGACGATGACGCGCGTACGGGCGGCGGGGGCGGCAGGGGAAGGGGTCGGCATGCGGACAATCTTAGCGCCCGTGACGCCGGGTCGCCTCATAAGTGCGCGGTGGGCGCGACGGCGGCGGCGGTCTCGAGCGTGACGCCGCTGACGGCTGCGAGCTCCTGGGGCGCGCCGACCAGATAGTCCTCGATGCAGCGCATGACGAGCGGACTGCGCAGCTGCCCGGCGCGCGCGGCGAGCTCGGGCGGGGAGAGCCAGTGGGTGCGCACGATGCCGTGGTCGAGGCGCTGGGCGGCGTCGTGATTGCGCACCGTGCCGGTGAAGGCGAACCGCAGCGTCGCACGGTGCGCGGCGGGATTTCGCCACAGGTACACCCCCAGCAGTCCCCGCGGCTCGAACTGCCAGGCGGTCTCCTCGCGCACCTCGCGCACTACCGCCGCGAGCAGCGATTCGCCACGCTCGACGTGACCTGCGGGCTGATTGAACACGAGGCGCCGGTTGATGCGCTCCTCGACGATGAGGAAGCGGCCGGCGGTCTCGGTGACGGCGGCGACGGTGACGTCGGGAGCGCGGCTCATGCGCGCGATTGTACCCGCCGGCACGGGCCCGGCGGTGAGTCGGATCAGCCGCGACGGGCGGCGCGCAGACCGTGCTCGGCTGCGCTGGCGTTCCACACCTGATCAAACTCCTGAAGGTACAAACGCGCGGCAGTCTGGTTGTTGATGTCGGCGACGCCGTCCCAGGTGTCGGCGCGCATGCGATAGACGATGGCGCGATCGTCGGCGATGAGATAGGCCGAGGCACGCTGCGGTGCCTGTGCGGCCACGTAGCGGATGTCGATGCAGCTCGAAAGGCGCCGGCCCATGGCGACGAAGCGGTTGCTGTCGCGCATGACGCGCATCGGCTCGGCGAGCAGCACGCGCACCTTGGCGAAGCTGCGCGTGAGCACGAAGTGCTTGATCACCTCGAGGAAGGCGCTCTGGTCATAGAGGTCCGGCTCGAGATCGGGCGTGTAGATCGAGATGAGACGCTGCGCGGTGGCGGCGATCTCGTTGACCGCAGCACGCACCTCGGCGAGGGAGGTCAGAACGGTTAGCGTCTCTGCGCCCTGGCGGCCGGTGCCGCTGCCGGAACCCTGTGATTCCGGGGCGTAGCGCGCGTTCGCGAGCTGCGCCAGTGCGCCAGTGACGTCAATTTCCCCGGTTATTGCCACGCTTGGGCGCCCCGCCTTGCCTGCACGAAAGGCAGGCTGCGGAGGATCTTAGTGATGGAAGGTGAGAAATCAGTGCGGAACGGGTCACGGTTTCGCGCCGTGCGGGGCGCGCAGTAAGTCAAAAGCGAGGTGCAGTTCGCACTTTGGCTGGCCTTGTCTTGAGACCGCGACACTCTGGATGGGTTCCCGGGGGGCCTCGAGACTTGGTCCGGGAATGCGGGTTTTCCCGCTAGAGCTCACGCGCCAGGCGGGCGGCGAGGCCGGTGTAGGCGGCCGGTGTGAGTGACTTCAGACGCACCTTGTCCGCCGGCGGCAGGGGCAGATCGTCGATGAACGCGGCGAGACTGGCACGATCGATGGTGCGCGCGCGGGTGAACTCCTTCAGCCGCTCGTAGCCCTCCGGGACGCCGGCCGCTCGCAGCACCGTCTGCACCGCCTCGCCGAGGACTTCCCAGGCATCGTCGAGGTCGGCGCGCATGCGCGCCGCGTCCGCCTCGATCTTGTCGAGCCCGCGGCCGAGAGACGTCCAGGCGATCAGCGTGTGCCCGAGCGCGACGCCGAGGTTGCGCAGCACGGTCGAGTCGGTGAGGTCGCGCTGCCAGCGTGAGAGGGGCAGCTTCTCGGCGAAGTGCCGCAGAAGGGCATTCGCCACGCCGCAGTTGCCCTCGGCGTTCTCGAAGTCGATGGGGTTCACCTTGTGCGGCATGGTGGAGGAGCCGACCTCACCGGCGAGGGCGCGCTGGCGCAGGTAGCCGAGCGAGACGTACCCCCACAGGTCACGGCACAGGTCCGTGCACACCACGTTTGCGCCCGCGAGTGCGTCACAGTACTCCGCGATCCAGTCGTGCGGCTCGATCTGCGTGGTCCACGGGTTGTACTCGAGCGAGAGCGAGCCGACGAAGGCCGCGGCGACGCGCGGCCAGTCCAGGTCCGGGACCGCGACCGTGTGCGCATTGAAGTTGCCCACGGCGCCGTTCCACTTGCCGAGGATGCTCACCGCCTCCCAGCGCTTCTCGGCGCGCTCGAAGCGCGCGGCGAAGTTGGCGAACTCCTTGCCGAGTGTCGTGGGACTTGCCGCCTGGCCGTGGGTGCGCGCGGGCATCGGCATGTCGGCGTAGCGGTGTGCCAGCCCGGAGAGCTCGCTGGTGCGCTGCGCGAGGGTTGCCGCGAGGAGCGTCCGCGCCTGCTTCAGCAGCAGCGCGTAGCTGAGGTTGTTGATGTCCTCGGATGTGCAGCCGAAGTGCACCAGTTCCAGCGTCGCGGGGCCGGCGCCCGCGGTGGCGAGCTCGCCGCGCACGTAGTACTCGACCGCCTTCACGTCATGGTTGATGCGTGCCTCGATCGCCTTGACCGCCCCCGGCGCGTGCGCGGGCGCTGCGGCGGCGAGCTCGCGCAGGCGTGCCTGTACCGGCGCCGGCAGCTGCGCGCCGGGCAGCCGCGGTGCCGCCACCGCGAGCTGCAACAGCCACGCAGCCTCGACGCGGATGCGCTCACGGATCAGTCCGGCTTCCGAGAGCAGGGGGCGCAGCGGGGCAGTGGTGGCGCGGTAGCGGCCGTCGACTGGCGAAAGCGCATCGAGCGACTCGTTCGGATTCGCGGACATGCGTGGCGGCCGCCCCGGGGTGCTAGGATTTACCATGATAACGCATACGGTCCGCCGGCCGTGTGCGCCTGATGCGCCCGGATCCGGGTATAACACGCGGAGCAAGCACATGGCGGGTTCCTTTCGTACCGAGCGTGACAGCATGGGAGAACTGAAGGTGCCCTCGGAGGCGCTCTGGGGGGCGCAGACCCATCGGGCGGTCGAGAACTTCCCGATCAGCGGGCTCGTCATGCCCCGGGGGTTTATCGCCGCGCTCGGGCTGATCAAGCAGGCAGCGGCCCGTGTCAACAAGGAGCTGCAGCTGCTCGAGCCAGGACTGGCGGAGGCGATCGACGCGGCGGCGGCGGACGTCGCCGCGGGCAAGCACGACCGTGAGTTTCCCATCGACGTGTTTCAGACCGGCTCGGGCACCAGCTCGAACATGAACGCGAACGAGGTCATCGGTGCGCTCGCGGCGCGGCGCCTGAACGCACCGGTGCATGCCAACGATCACGTCAATCTGGGACAAAGCAGCAACGACGTGATCCCCACGGCCATCCATGTCAGTGCCGCTTTGGCCGTGAGGCAGCAGCTCGTGCCGGCCCTCGAGCACCTGCGCGACGTACTGCGCCGCAAGGAGCAGGAGGTCGGCGCCATCGTCAAGACCGGCCGCACCCACCTCATGGACGCGATGCCCGTGACGCTCGGGCAGGAGCTCTCGGCGTGGCGCACCCAGATCGAGAACGGTATCGAGCGCCTGAAGAGCGTCGAGCCGCGCCTGCTCGCGCTCGCGCAGGGCGGCACCGCGGTCGGCACCGGGATCAATGCCCATCCCGAGTTCGGGCGGCGCTTCAGCGCGGCCCTCGCGGCGCTCACCGGCATACCGTTCGTACCGGCACGCAATTACTTCGAGGCCATGTCCTCGCAGGACACGGCGGTGGAACTGTCCGGGCAGCTGAAGGTCATCGCCGTAAGCCTCATGAAGATTGCCAACGACCTGCGCTGGATGAACAGCGGCCCGCTCGCGGGGCTGGGTGAGATCGCACTGCCGGCGCTGCAGCCGGGCAGCAGCATCATGCCCGGGAAGGTGAATCCCGTGATCCCCGAGGCGACCGCGATGGCGGCAGCGCAGGTGATCGGCAACGACACCACGATCACCCTGGCGGGGCAGTCCGGCAACTTTCAGCTCAACGTCATGCTGCCGCTCATCGCGCAGAATCTTCTGCAGAGTATTGCGCTGCTATCGAGCGTCTCGCGCGCGCTGGCCGACCGCGCGATCGCGGGCTTCAGCGTGAACAAGGCGCGTATCGCCGAGGCTCTGGAACGCAATCCCATCCTGGTGACCGCCCTCAATCCCGTCATCGGCTACGAGAAGGGCGCGGCGATCGCCAAGAAGGCCTACGCCGAGGGCAAGCCGATCCGTGAGGTCGCCGAGCGGGAGACCAAGCTCTCGCGCGAGGATCTGGCGAAGCTGCTCGACCCGGCCGAGCTCACCAGCGGTGGCATCAAGGGCGGCGGCAGTGGCGGGGGCTGAACGACGTTGACGGCTGAGGAAGGAACCACCCGCATCACGGTACCGGAGGCGTCCGGGCAGAAGGACTGGGCTGCGATCATCCGCTCCCGTCTCGCCGGCAGCGCGCCGCGGCACGCGGTCGAGGAGTGGCGCGTGCCCGGGCTGACTGCCGAAGCGAGCCGCGCCTACCGCCGGTACTTTCCGGCGCAGGCCATCCCCGCGGCCGTGCTCGTCCCGCTGATCGAGCGCCCGGAACTCTCCGTACTGCTGACCCAGCGGGCGACCGACCTGCGCAATCACGCCGGGCAGATCAGTTTCCCGGGCGGGCGCATCGAGCGCGGCGATGCCGGCCCCAGGGAGGCAGCGCTGCGCGAGGCGCGCGAGGAGATCGGACTCGACGAGCGCTTCGTCTGCGTGGTCGGCTACCTGCCGGACCACGTGGTCATGACCGGGTTTCGCGTAACGCCGGTGGTCGCCTTCGTGCGCCCGGGCTTCGAGCTGCTGCTCGACTCCAAGGAGGTCACCGATACGTTCGAAGTCCCGCTCGCTCACGTCTTTGATCCCGCCAATCATCAGCTGCGTCTCAGGCGCTCGGGATTCACCGGCGAGGAGGTCGAGTTCTGCGACATCCCCTACGGCGAGCGCATCATCTGGGGCGCCACCGCCGGCATGCTCCTCACCCTCTACCGGCTGTGCCTCGAGGGCCAATGAGCGAAGCCGAGCGCGCACTCGCACGCCTCATCGCCCTGATGGCACGCCTGCGCGATCCGGAGCGCGGCTGCCCCTGGGACCTCAAGCAGACCTTCGCGACGATTGCCCCCTACACGATCGAGGAGGCCTACGAGGTCGCCGACGCGATCGAGCGCGACGATCGCGAGCACCTGCGCGACGAGCTCGGGGATCTGCTGTTCCAGGTCGTGTTCCATGCGCGCATGGCCCAGGAGCGCGGATGGTTCGACTTCGCCGCGGTCGCGGACGGCATCCGCGAGAAACTTACGCGCCGGCATCCGCACATCTTCGCGGGCGCTGACCTCGCCGCGGAGGACCTGGTGCGTGTCTGGGAGGAGCAGAAGGCGCAGGAGCGCGCCGCACGCGGCGCGCATGCCGAGGCGGTGCTCGCCGGCGTACCGCGGGCACTGCCCGCGCTCACGCGCGCCGCGAAGCTCGGGCGCCGTGCGGCGCGCGTCGGCTTCGACTGGCCCGAGGCGGGCGCGGTACGCGAGAAAGTGCACGAGGAGCTCGGCGAGGTGGACGCGGCGCTGGCCGCGACGACGAGCGACGCGGCGGAGGCGGTGAGCGAGGAGCTCGGTGACCTGCTCTTCTCGCTCGCGAACTGGTGCCGGCACCTGGAGGTCGACCCGGAGGACGCCCTGCGCCGCGCGAATAGCAAGTTCGAGCGGCGCTTTGCCGGCATGGAGGCGCTGGCGAAAGGGCGCGGGCTCGCCCTCGGCGCGCTGTCTGCCGAAGAGTGGGATGCACTGTGGAACGAGGCGAAACTGAACGCCAGCTGAAGTAACAGTTTGTAGGCGCGCAGTCGCAACCTAACACGCGGATGCGCTACGCTTGGCATCAAGCTATGCATACCTGGCGCCACGTGCTTCTGGTCCTGCTCGCCTTGCCGCCGCTCGTCGCGGCGAGCCCGTCCGCGCCCCAGGCGGTGATGACTGGTGTGCAGCGCCCCCTGCAGGCGGCCGACGCCGCGATCACCATGGACCAGGCGGTGAGGATAGTCGAGCAGAAGTATCGCGCCCGCGTGGTCAAGGCCGAGTCGCAGCGCGACAACGGCCGCACCGTGTATGTGTTGAGGCTCCTGGACGATTCCGGCAAGGTCTGGACCGTGCACGTCGACGCCGCGAGCGGCACGGTGCGGCAGTAGCGGTGCCAAGCGGTTCGGTCACGTAAGAGGCCAGCATGCGCATCCTGGTGGTCGAGGACGAGGCGGCTCTGCGCGAAGGTCTGAAGGCGCGCTTGGAGACCGCCGGCTTCACGGTCGACGTCGCCCGCGACGGCGATGAGGGCGTGTTCGCGGGGCTGGAATACCCGCTCGACGTCGCGATCGTCGACCTGGGGCTCCCGGGTGTGCCGGGGCTCGAGCTCATCCGGCGGCTGCGCGCCGCGCACAAGAGCTTTCCCATCCTGATCCTGACCGCGCGCGACAACTGGCAGGACAAGGTCGAGGGCCTGCAGGCCGGAGCCGACGACTACGTCGCCAAGCCGTTTCATTTCGAGGAGGTGCTGGCGCGCGTGCAGGCACTGCTGCGGCGCTCGGGAGGCTGGGCGAGCCCGCAGCTCAAATGCGGACCGGTGGTGCTCGACACGCGCGCCCAGACGGTGCAGCTGCACGGCGCGCCGGTCGAGCTCACCACCTTCGAGTACCGCATCCTCGAGCACCTCATGCTGCGCGCCGGCGAGGTGGTCTCCAAAAGCGAGCTCACCGAGCGGCTCTACGACCAGGACTTCGAGCGCGACAGCAACGTCATCGAGGTGCTGGTCGGACGGCTGCGCCGCAAGCTCGATCCCCAGGAAGAGCTGCAGCCGATCGAGACCCTGCGCGGGCGCGGCTACCGCTTCGCGCTCGCGCGCGACGCGGGCTAGGTTCGCGGCACGGCCGTGCACTCGCTCAGCCGGCGCCTCCTGCTCAGCATTTCGCTGCCGCTCGCGCTGTTCTTCGGCGTGATGATGTACGTGCTCGACAGTGGCTTCCGCGCGCTCTCCGAGCGCTCGATGCGCGAGTTGCTGGACGCCCAGATGGTGTCGCTGATCGCCGGCGCCGACCCGATGCCCGACGGCGGCTACGCCCCGCCGCCGACGGCGCTCGAGCCGCGCCTGGTCGTGCCGCGCTCGGGCCTGTACGCGCAGATCCGCTCGGACGAGCACCTGTGGCGCTCCCCCTCGACCGCGGGCCTGGCCGCGGACTTCGGTCCGCTGCTCAAGAGCGGCGACCGCACCTTCGGCGACGGGGTCTTCAGTAACGAGCGAGTAGCTCTCGAGAGTCGCGCCATCCGCTTCCAGGACACGCCCGACGCGGCGACCTACACGTTCAGCGTCGCGGTCGGGCTGAGTCCCTACGAGGAGCAGCTGTGGCGCTTTCGCCGCCAGCTTCTGGGCTGGTTCATCGGGCTCATGCTGGGACTGCTCGTGACACTCGCGGCGCTGCTGCACTGGGTACTCGGTCCGGTTCGGCGCATGGAGCGCGAGATCAACCAGGTGGAGGAGGGCGTGAGCGAGAAGCTCGGTGGCGGCTATCCGCGCGAGCTCGCCGGCGTCGCCGGCAATCTGAATGTGCTGCTCCTGGGTGAGCGGCGGCGCGTGGCACGCTACCGCGACACGCTCGGCAACCTCGCCCACAGCCTGAAGACCCCGCTCGCGGTGATGCGCTCGAGTCTGCCGCTCGAGTCACCCGGTCCGCTCGGCGCGGAGATCGAGCGCATGCGCGGCATCATCGAGCATCAGCTCAAGCGAGCGGCGGCCTCGGGCGGCGCGCTGCTCGGCGCCGCGCCGGTGGACGTGGCCGCCGTCGCCGCGGAACTGCGTCTCGCGCTCCTGAAGGTGTACGCCGGCAAGGATCTCGTCATCGAGCTCGCCGTCCTCCCGGGGGCGCAGTTCATCGGTGACCGCGGCGATCTCACCGAGCTCCTCGGGAATCTGCTCGACAACGCCTGCAAGTGGTGCACGGTGCGCGTGCGTCTCTCGGGCGGTGGCGACCCGGCGGGCGGGCCGCGCGAGCGGCTGCGGCTCGTCGTGGAGGACGACGGTCCGGGAATCTCGGCCGCGGACCGGGCGCGCGTGCTCGAGCGGGGCGTGCGCGCCGACGAGAAAGTCCCCGGCCACGGCCTCGGGCTCGCCATGGTGCAGGACACGGTGGAGCTCTACGGTGGGCAGCTCCTCATCGACGCCTCGGACCTGGGCGGCGCGCGCTTCACCGTGCGGCTGCCCGGCCGCTAGGGTGCGACCTTGAACTCGATGCCCTGCGCGAGCGGGAGCGAGCGGCTCCAGTTGACCGTGTTGGTCTGGCGGCGCATGTAGGCCTTCCAGGCGTCCGAGCCGGACTCGCGACCACCGCCGGTGTCCTTCTCCCCGCCGAACGCGCCGCCGATCTCCGCACCCGAGGTGCCGAGGTTGATGTTGGCGATGCCACAGTCGCTGCCGGCCGCCGATAGGAAGCTCTCCGCGTTCTGCAGGCGGTCGGTGAAGAGCGCCGAGGACAGGCCGTGGTGCGCCGCATTCTGCAGCTCGATCGCCTCCTGCAGCGACTCGACCGGTATCAGATAGAGGATCGGGGCGAAGGTCTCGGTCTGCACGATGGGCCAGTCATTGCGCGCCCGCACGATCGCCGGTTCGACGAAGTTCCCCGAACCCTTGAGCACGCGACCGCCGGTGAGCAGGACGCCGCCGGCGGCCTGCGCCTGCGCGAGTGCGCCGCGAAAGCGCTCCACCGCCGTCGGGTCGATGAGCGGACCCATCAGCGTGCCGCTGGCGAGGGGATCGCCGATCGCGACCTGCTTGTAGGCGTGCACCAGGCGCAGCTCGAGTTCCGCGGCGATCCCCTTGTGGGCGAAGACGCGCCGGGTGCTCGTGCAGCGCTGGCCGGCCGTGCCGACCGCGCCGAAGACGATGGCCGGCACCGCGAGATCGAGGTTCGCCGTCTCATCGACGATGACCGCGTTATTGCCGCCGAGCTCGAGGAGGCTCTTGCCGAGGCGCGCGGCGACACGCTCACCCACGCGGCGACCGACCTCGGTCGAACCGGTGAACGACACCAGCGCCACGCGCCGATCGTCCACGAAGCGCGTCGCGAGCTCGGTGCCGAAGTCGATGAACAGCTGAAAGATCGCCGGCAGCTGCTGCGCCTGCAGCACCTTGTTGCACAGCGTCTGCACGGCGAGCGCGGACAGCGGGGTCTTCGGCGAGGGCTTCCACACGCAGGCATTGCCGCAGATGGCGCCGAGGAAGGCATTCCACGACCACACGGCCACCGGGAAGTTGAACGCCGAAATGATGCCGACGACTCCGAGCGGGTGCCACTGCTCGGACATGCGGTGCTGCGGGCGCTCCGAGTGCATCGTGAGGCCGTAGAGCATGCGCGACTGACCGACGGCGAAGTCGGCGATGTCGATCATCTCCTGGACCTCGCCCAGGCCCTCGGCGAGTATCTTGCCGTTCTCGAGCGAAACCAGCGTGCCCAGGTCCTGCTTGTGGCGACGCAGCTCCTCGCCGATCAGCCGCACGACTTCGCCACGCTTGGGCGCAGGCACCTCGCGCCACGCGGCCGCGGCCGCGACCGCGGCGGCCATGATGGATTCGTAGTCCGCCTCGCTCGCCGGGCGCACCTGCGCGATGAGGGTGCCGTCGGTGGGATTGCGCACGTTGGCGAGCGGCGCGGCGTCTCCCTGCGACCAGCCGCTCTCACCCGACCAGGCGCCGGGGTTCACATCCGCGAGCGACAGCCGGGCGAGCAGGGCATTGATATCGAGGCCGCTCATGCGTGCGCCGCCTTCTTACGGCGCTGATGCCCGGCCTTGCCGTTCACGACCACCTCACCGGAGACGTCCTTGGTGCCACCGGGCGCGTAGTAGCGCCCGAAACGGTTGGCGAGGATGTCCGTCAGCCGGAACTGCTCCTGGGCGATAAAGCCGTGGTACTTGCCCTTCTTCTCCAGCACCAGGTCGACGACCGCGGCGATGCCGGCGGCGGTCGTGACCTGGATCGCCGACCACAGTCGCCCCGCGATCACCTGCGGGTAGATCTTGTTGACGTAGTTCTCCTCGCGCAGCTGCCCGTCCTGTTTGCCGGTGACTGCGGCGTACACGATGACCACGTCCTGCAGCGTCTGCGGCACGGCATTCTCGAGGATGTGCTTGAGCGTCGCGCGGTCGTGGTTCAGTTTCAGGTCATTCATGAGCAGCCGCATCTGTTCGCAGTGACCGGGATAGCGGATCGTCTTGTAGTTCATCGACTCGATGTGTGCCCCGTGTGTCTCGGCGAGTGACCCGAGGCCGCCCGAGGTGTTGAAGGCTTCGTAGAGCGTGCCGTCGATCTCGATCTCCTCCAGGCCCTCGAGCGGGGCTACCTCGATGAGCCGGCCGTCGGTGATCGCCTGGCAGGGGTTGCCGTACTCGTTGATGAGCCCTTCGGTCGACCAGGTGAGCGAGTACTTGAGGACGTTGTTCGGGTGCTGCGGCAGCGCGCCGACGCGCAGCTTCACGGCGCGCAGCTCGTCGAAGTGGGTGATGAGCTCCGCCGCGGCGATGGAGATAAACCCCGGCGCGAGCCCGCACTGCGGCACGAACGCGTGGCGGGCGCCCACGGCGATCGCGCGCACGGCGCGGGTGACTTCCACGTCCTCCGTCAGGTCAAAGTAGTGCGCGCCGGCCTTGCGCGCGGCCTCCGCGACCGCGACGTTGCAGTAGTAGGGCAGGCTCGAGATCACGGCATCGACCGGATGGGCCGCGAGGTGCTTGCCGAGCACGGCGCCGTCACGGGCGTCGAGCGGGTGGGCGGTCAGGTGGGAGCTCGCATGTGCGTGCGCCACGGCGTCCGCGGCGGGGCCGTCGACGTCCGCCAGCTGGACCCTGTAACTGCCGGATTCGGCTAGCAATCCGGAGATGAGAGCGCCGATCTTACCGGCGCCGAGTATCAATACGCGGTGCATAGGCTCCTCACGAAAAGTGGCGCATTCTGCCTTCGAAGCGCCCGGCGCGCCAGCCACCCGGGAGTCGAGTATTTTCAAGGGCTTGTCCGTCGCGCCGGGCCGCGGACCCCCCGTGCTAGGATGCCCCCATCATGCGCTCCCCCGACAGCACCTCCTGGCACAGCGCGAGCTGGCAGACGCGGCCGGCGCAGCAGCAGCCGGTGTACGCAGACCCCAAGGCGCTCGAGCGCGTCGTGGCGCAGATCTCACGGCTGCCGCCGGTAGTGGTTTCCTGGGAGATCGAGGCACTGCGCGCACGCCTGGCCGCCGCGCAACGCGGTGAGGCGTTCGTGCTGCAGGGCGGGGACTGCGCCGAGACGTTCGCCGACTGCGAGTCGGACGTCATCACCAAGAAGCTGAAGATCCTGCTGCAGATGAGCCTCGTACTGCTGCACGGGCTGAAGAAGCCCATCGTGCGCGTCGGCCGCATGGCGGGCCAGTACGCCAAACCCCGCTCGGCCGACACCGAGACGCGCAACGGGGTGACGCTGCCGAGCTATCGCGGCGATCTGGTGAACCGCCCGGAGTTCGCCCCCGACGCCCGCGCTGCGGACCCGGATCTGCTGCTGCGCGGCTACGAGCGCGCCGCGCTCACCCTCAATTTCGTGCGCGCCCTCGTCGAGGGGGGCTTCGCCGACCTGCACCACCCGGAATACTGGGACTTGGGCTTCGTGCATCAGGCGCCCCTCAAGGACGCCTATCAGAGGATCGTGCGCTCGATCGGCGATGCGCTCGACTTCTTCGAGGGCATCAGCGGACGGCAGGTCCACGAGGCGACGCTGGTCGACTTCTACGCGAGCCACGAGGGTCTGCACCTGCACTACGAGCAGGCGCAGACGCGCTTCATCCCGCGGCAGAACCGCTGGTACAACCTCTCGACCCACATGCCCTGGATCGGCATGCGCACCGCGGCGCTCGAGGGGGCGCACGTCGAGTACTTCCGCGGCATCGCCAACCCGGTCGCAGTCAAGGTGGGCTCGGCGATGGATGCGGCGTGGCTGCAGGGCCTGGTCGCGACCCTCAACCCGCAGAACCAGCCGGGGCGCCTCAGCTTCATTCACCGCTTCGGCGTGAAGGACATCGCGGCCTTGCTCCCGAAGGCGATCGAGGCCGTGCGGCAGACCGGGCAGACGGTGCTGTGGATCTGCGACCCGATGCACGGCAACACCGAGACCACGACCGGCGGGCTGAAGACGAGACGCTTCGAGAACATCCTCAAGGAGCTGGATCTCGCCTTCCGCATCCATGCCGACATGGGCTCCTACCTCGGGGGCGTACACATCGAGCTCACGGGGGATGACGTCACCGAGTGCACCGGCGGGGCGCGCGGGCTCACCGATGCCGATCTCGCCCGCGCCTACCGCTCGAGTGTCGACCCGCGGTTGAACCACGAGCAGGCGCTCGAGCTCGCGATGCTGATCGCCGAGCACTCCGGCAGCCGTCGCGCCGACAAGCGGGTCGCGGCGCTGCCCTCCTGAGGGGCGGCCAGGTGAAGTACGAGCACGTCACCGTCCCGGCGGCGGGCCGCCGGATCGAGATCAATACCGACTTCTCCCTCAACGTCCCCGACCGGCCGATCATTCCCTTCATCGAGGGCGACGGCATCGGCATCGACGTCACGCCGGCCATGCAGCGCGTCGTGGATGCGGCGGTCGCGAAGGCCTACGGCGAGCGGCGCCGCGTGTGCTGGATGGAGGTGTACTCGGGCGAGAAGGCGAACCTGCGCTACGGGCAGTGGTTCCCGGACGAGACGCTGCACGCGCTGCGCGAGTTCGTGGTCTCGATCAAGGGACCGCTCGCGACGCCGGTCGGCGGCGGCATGCGCTCCCTGAACGTCGCCATGCGACAGAACCTGGACCTGTACGCGTGCGTGCGGCCGATCCGCTACTTCCCCGGGGTGGCGAGTCCGATGCTCGATGCGAGCCTGACCGACATGGTGGTGTTCCGCGAGAACACCGAGGACATCTACGCGGGCATCGAGTGGCCCGCGGGTTCGGAAGAGGTCCACCGCCTCATCGCCTTCCTGCAGAAACAGCTGCACGTCACCGAGATCCGCTTTCCCTCCAGTTCCGGGATCGGCATCAAGCCGGTCTCGAAGGAGGGCAGTCAGCGCCTGATACGCAAGGCGATCCAGTACGCCATCGAGCACGACCGTGTCTCGGTGACGCTCGTGCACAAGGGCAACATCATGAAGTTCACGGAGGGCGCCTTCCGCAACTGGGGCTACCAGCTCGCGCGTGAGGAGTTCGGCGCCCGGCCGATCGGCGAGGGCCCGTGGCTGTCCTTCAAGAACCCGCTCACCGGCACTGACATCGTGGTGAAGGACGTCATCGCGGATAATTTCCTGCAGCAGGTGCTGCTGCGGCCCGAGGAGTACGACGTCATCGCTACCCTGAACCTCAACGGCGACTACGTCTCCGACGCGCTCGCGGCGCAGGTCGGCGGCATCGGCATCGCCCCGGGTGGCAACATCGGCGACGGCCTGGCGGTGTTCGAGGCGACCCACGGCACCGCGCCCGGCTTCGCCGGCAAGGACCGCGTCAATCCCGGCTCCCTGATCCTCTCGGCGGAGATGATGCTGCGCTACCTGAAGTGGCGCGAGGCGGCGGATCTCATCATCAAGGGGGTGACGCTCACCATCGCCAACAAGGAGCTCACCTACGACCTGGCGCGCCTGCGCGAGGCGATCAAGACGCCCAAGCGCGAGCTCGCGGCGCGCAAGAACGTCGAGGAGGACCTGCAGCGGCTGATCCCCGGCGCCAAGCTCATGAGCACCTCGGGGTTCGCGGGAGCGGTGATCCGGCACATGGATGACTGAGGCGACGCCCAACGCGGACTACGACCCGCGCTGCACGCGCTGTCCGCGCCTCGCGCAGTACCTCGCCACCATCCGCGCCCGGCACCCGGGTTACTTCGCGCACCCCGTGCCGTCCTTCGGGGACGAGGCGCCGCGACTGCTCATCGTCGGCCTCGCGCCCGGGTTGCACGGAGCGAACCGCACCGGGCGCCCCTTCACCGGTGATCACGCCGGCATCCTGCTGTACGAGACGCTGTACGCCGCGGGGCTCGCCAGCCGGCCGCACTCGGTGAGCGCCGAGGATGCGCTGCGCCTCAAGCGGGCGCGCATCGCGAACGCGGTCAAGTGCGTACCGCCTGCCAACAAGCCTCTGCCCGAGGAGATCCGGCGCTGCAACGCGTTTCTCGCCGCCGAACTGGCGGCGCTCACCCGGGTGCGGGTGCTGCTGGTCCTCGGACGCGTAGCGCACGAGGCGGTGCTCCTGGCGCGCGGCCTGCCGCGCTCGCGCTATCCTTTCGCGCACGGACGCGAACACCGGCTGAGCGCGGACCTGACCATGCTGGACTCCTATCACTGCAGTCGCTACAACACCCAGACCCGGCGCCTGACCGCGGCCATGTTCCGCGCGGTAACGGCGCGCGCCTGCGAGCTCGCCGGACTGCCCGTGCCGGTGGCGCTCACGGTTCCGTAGGGAGGCGCGGGTGTTCGATCACAAGCCCTTCCTCGCGGCGCTCCCCAAGCGCCCCGGCGTCTATCGCATGTTCGGGGCGGAGCAGGAGCTGCTCTATGTCGGCAAGGCGAGGAGCCTGAAGGATCGCGTGAGCACGTACTTCGCCGCGCGCAACGTCGATCCCAAGGTGCAGGCGCTCGTGCAGCAGATCACGGCCATCGAGGTCACGGTCACCAACTCCGAGACCGAGGCGCTGCTTCTCGAGTACAACCTCATCAAGGCGCACAAGCCACGCTTCAACATCGTGCTGCGCGATGACAAGAGCTTCCCCTACATCCAGCTGTGCGAGGACCACCGCTTCCCGCGACTCGCCTTCTACCGCGGCTCGCGCAGCCAGCCAGGCCGCTACTTCGGGCCGTTTCCGAACGCAGGCGCCGTGCGCGACACGCTCTCGCAGCTGCAGAAGCTGTTCCGCATCCGCAACTGCCGCGACAGCTTCTTCGCCAACCGCAGCCGTCCGTGCCTGCAGCACCAGATCGGACGCTGCTCGGCGCCGTGCGTCGGCCTGATCAGCGCCGAGGCCTACGTCCAGGACATCGCCGCGGCGGTCAAGGTGCTCGAGGGCCGCAGCGACGAGGTGCACGCGGAGCTGCAGGCGCGCATGGAGGAGGCCGCCGCGCGACTGGAATTCGAGCGCGCGGCGCAGATCCGCGATCAGCTCGCGGCCCTGCAGCGCGTGCACGCGCAGCAGGTCGTCACCGCCGAGGGCGAGCGCGACGTGGACGTATTCGCGCTCGTCGGGGAAGCCGGGGAGTATTGCGTGAGCGTCATGCTGGTGCGCGGCGGGCGCAATCTCGGGACGACCAGCTATTTTCCACGCTCGCTGCTCGCCGAGCCCGACGAGGCGCTCAGCTCCTTCGTCATGCAGTACTACGCCGCCGCGGAGGCGCCACCGGAAGTGCTCCTCGGCAGCCGCCTCGAGGACGCCGCCTCACTCGCCGAGGCCCTAAGCGGGCGTGCCGGCCACGCGGTGGCGGTACGCGCGCCGGTGCGCGGGCTGGCGGTGCGCTGGGTGGAACTGACGCGCGAGAACGCTACGCAGGCACTGCGCATGCGGTTCCAGCAGAAGCAGGGCATGGACGAGATGCTGGCCGATCTCGCCCGCGAGCTCGACCTGCCCGAGCCGCCGCAGCGTCTGGAGTGCTTCGATATCAGCCACACGGGCGGGGAGGGCACGGTGGCGTCCTGCGTCGTGTTCGGTCCCGAGGGGCCCCTGAAGAAGGAGTACCGCCGCTTCAACATCACCGGTGTGACCCCCGGGGACGACTACGGCGCGCTGCGCCAGGCTCTCGAGCGGCGTTATCGCCACGTGCGTGACGGCGAAGTGCCCGAGCCCGACGTGCTCCTGATCGACGGGGGCATCGGCCAGATCAGCGAGGTGCATGGGGTACTCGAAGCGCTCGGGTTCGCGGACCTCGCGCTCGTCGGGGTCGCCAAGGGACCGGATCGCAAGGCCGGCCAGGAGCGGCTCTTCGTCTACGGCGCGCCGGGTGCGATCCAGCCCGAGGCGCACGGACCGGCCTCGCGCCTCATCCAGCGTATCCGCGACGAGGCGCATCGCTTCGCGATCACGGGCCACCGCAAGCGCCGGGCGCGCCGCTACAACGAGTCGGTGCTGGAGGTGGTTCCGGGCCTGGGACCCGCCAAGCGCCGCGCACTGCTCAGGCACTTCGGTGGGCTGCAGGGCGTCATGCGAGCGGGGATCGCGGACCTGACGCAGGTCGCAGGAATCGGCGCGACGCTCGCGCGAAGCCTTTATGATCACCTGCATCCGGGCTCGTAGGCGCCGCTGATGCCATGGAACCTGCCTAACACGCTCACCTGGGCGCGCATCGCCGCGATCCCGCTCATCGTGCTGCTCTTCTATATGCCCAACACCTGGGCTGACCCCGCCGCGGGCCTGATGTTCGCCGCCGCGGGGATTACCGACTCGCTCGACGGTTACTTCGCGCGCCGCCTCGGACAGATCTCGCGCCTCGGTGCCTTCCTGGATCCGGTCGCCGACAAGTTGATCGTCGCCGTCGCCCTGGTGCTGCTCGTCAGCAAAGACAACAGCAAGGTGCTCGTGCTCACCGCGGCGGTCATCATCGGTCGCGAGATCACGATTTCGGCATTGCGCGAGTGGATGGCCGAGCTCGGGGAGCGGCGCAAGGTCGCCGTGTCGCTCCTCGGCAAGTACAAGACGACGCTGCAGATTACGGGCCTTTCGCTCATGCTGTACCGCTGGCCGATATGGGGTATCCAGACCTACTTTCCGGGACTCGTCCTCACCGTGGTCGCCGCGGTCGCGACACTCGTCTCGATGGTGGCCTACCTGCGCGTCGCCTGGCCTGATCTACGACGCTAAGTGCTATTAATAAAATATTGATTTTTAAGTAATTAAATACTCCAAGTTAAAGCAATTTCGAGACAGGGGGGCCGCCTCACTCGCCTTGACTTCCCAAGGGGTGTACATAGAATCTCGCGCTCCCTGCCAACCCGGATGCGGGAATAGCTCAGTTGGTAGAGCACGACCTTGCCAAGGTCGGGGTCGCGAGTTCGAGTCTCGTTTCCCGCTCCATCTTCTCGTCGGGGCCGTCCAGAGGCTGGCCGACCACCCCGCAGGTGGCACGCCCACCGCGGGCGGCCAACGGTGTCGCTTAGGTCAAAGGGCACCGCGACATCACCGCGGATTCGCTCCCGCTCCCTGAAGGCCGGTGGCCTTCATGCCAGCGACCATAGGGCGTTCAGACGTTGTCGCCCTCGGTGGATGACGCCTTGTTCGCCGCAGCCTCGTGGCCGCCCCACCGCCAGTTCGTGATCTCGGGCATGTCATCGCCGTGTTCGGCGATGTACTGCTTGTGTGCGAGCAGCTTCTTCAGGATCGCCTGCTTGGCATAGGCTGCCGGCGCGCCGAGCTGCGGCAGTCGGTCGATTACGTCGGCGACCAGGTGAAAGCGGTCCAGATCGTTCATGACCACCATGTCAAACGGCGTGCTGGTCGTACCTTCTTCCTTGTAGCCGTGCACGTGCAGGTTCTGGTGGTTGGCACGCCGATAGGTAAGTCGGTGGATGAGCCAGGGGTAACCATGAAAGGCGAAGATGACCGGCTTGTCGCGGGTGAACAGGAGTTCGAAGTCCTGGTCTGCCAGGCCGTGCGGGTGCTCGCTCGGGGACTGCAGCTTCATCAGGTTGACCACATTGATGACGCGGATCCTGAGCTTCGGCAGATACTGGCGAAACAAGTCCACGGCGGCGAGCGTCTCCAGCGTCGGCACGTCGCCGCAACAGGCCATCACCACGTCCGGTTCGCTGCCGCGGTCGTTGCTCGCCCACTCCCAGATGCCGATTCCGGCGGTGCAGTGCTCGATCGCCTGCTTCATCGTCAGCCACTGCGGGGCCGGCTGTTTACCGGCGACTACGACGTTGACGTAGTTGCGGCTGCGCAGACAATGGTCGGTCACCGAGAGCAGTGTGTTGGCGTCCGGCGGCAGGTACACGCGCACGACCTGCGCCTTCTTGTTCACTACGTGGTCGATGAAGCCCGGGTCCTGGTGGCTGAAGCCGTTGTGATCCTGGCGCCAGACGTGTGAGGACAGCAGGTAGTTGAGCGAGGCGATAGGCCGGCGCCAGGGTATTTCGTTGCAGACCTTGAGCCATTTGGCGTGCTGATTGAACATCGAGTCGATGATGTGAATGAAGGCCTCGTAACAGGAAAAGAACCCGTGTCGCCCGGTCAGTAGATAGCCTTCCAGCCAGCCCTGGCACTGATGCTCACTCAACATTTCCATGACCCGTCCTTCGGGCGCCAGGTGATCGTCATAGTCGAAGCGCTCCGCCATCCAGGCACGGTTGGTCACCTCGAGTGCGTCCTGCCAGCGGTTGGAGTTGTTCTCGTCCGGGCTGAACAGGCGGAAGTTGCGGCTGTCCATGTTGAGCTTGAGCGTATCCCGCAGGAACTTTCCCATGACTCGCGTCGACTCGGCCCTGGTGGCACCCGGTTCCTTGACCTCGACCGCATATTCGCGGAAGTCGGGAAGGCGCAGGTCTCTGAGCAGCAACCCCCCGTTGGCGTGCGGATTGGCGCTCATGCGCCGCTTGCCCTTGGGCACCAGTTCGGTGATCTCGGGCCGCACGTGTCCGCCCTGGTCGAACAGCTCCTCGGGCCGGTAGCTCTTCATCCACGTTTCGAGCACTGCGACGTGTGACGGCTTGTCCATGTCGCCCATCGGCACCTGATGGGAGCGCCAGTAATCCTCGGTGCGCTTACCATCGATCTCCTTGGGGCACGTCCATCCCTTCGGCGTGCGCAGCACGATCATCGGCCAGAGGGGGCGGCTGCTGCCGCCGTCACGGCGTGCATCCGCTCTGATGCGCTGGATGTCCGCCACGATGACGTCAAGCGTCGCCGCCATGAGCTGATGCATGACCTCCGGCTCGCGACCCTCGACGAAATACGGAACGTAGCCGTAGCCGCGGAACAGGTGATCGAGCTCCTCGTGACTGATGCGCGCCAGAACGCAGGGATTGGCGATCTTGTAGCCGTTCAGATGGAGGATCGGCAACACGACGCCGTCGGTCGCGGGATTGAGAAACTTATTGGAGTGCCAGCTCGTCGCGAGGGGTCCGGTCTCCGCTTCACCGTCGCCGATCACACAGGCGACGACCAGGTCAGGATTATCGAAGGCTGCGCCGTAGGCATGCGAGAGCGCATAACCGAGTTCACCACCTTCGTGAATGGAGCCGGGCGTTTCGGGCGCGACGTGGCTGGGGATGCCGCCGGGAAATGAAAATTGCTTGAACAGCCGTTGCAACCCGGGCTCGTCCTGCGAGATGTTGGGATAGACCTCGCTGTAGGTTCCATCGAGAAAGGCATTCGCGACCAATCCGGGACCGCCGTGCCCTGGGCCCGTGATGTAGATCATGTTGAGGTCGTGCTGCGTGATCAGGCGGTTCAGATGCGTGTAAATGAAATTCAACCCCGGCGTCGTACCCCAGTGACCGAGCAGTCGCGGCTTGATGTGTTCGCGCGCCAGCGGCTTCTTCAGGAGAGGGTTGTTGTAGAGATAGATCTGGCCGACTGACAGATAGTTCGCGGCCCGCCAGTGCGCGTCCATCTTGCGCAGCAACTCATCACTCAGGGGTTTCGTGGCGAGGTGGTTCATTCCGGATCCTCCTGCGGCTCATCCCTCAAAACCGCTCAGCGAGAAGCCTTCGAAGAAATCGGACGTTCTCGCAAGCGCAGTCCGCTATCCTAATGCGGTCAGCGCTCTCGAGCATCGATGCAAGATAAAGCGGGCGTCGACACCGTCGCGCTCAAGGTGCGGGTCGCCGCCCGTCCACTGCCAAGGCGGTTCCGCACCGTCCTTTCGTTCCCATCATCGATTTGCAACGAGGATCTGCTAGCGATCCGTGATTGGCTGCGAGCGTTCACCGTGAGCCTGAGCGCTGGCGCCACACGCCGCCCGCGCGTCGAAGCCAGGCAGGCTTCACAACACCTGCACCGCGTGCAGACTGAGCAGCGAGCGCCCGGGCGCGCGCTCGCGAACGTCTTGGTTCACGAGGCGACGAATGCACCGCGTGCGACACGCAGGAGGACCGAGCATGCCAGTACAGGAGGTCTATCTGATCCGGCATGGGGAGACCGAATGGAGTCTTAACGGCCGGCACACCGGCGTCACTGACATTCCGCTCACCGAGAACGGCCGTCGGGTCGCGCGTCAATGGCGGCCCTACTCGAGCACCAAGACCTTCGCTCTGGTCCTCACGAGTCCTCTGCGGCGGGCACAGGAGACGTGCGAGCTGGCGGGCCTCGGGGAACGGGCCGAGGTCGATCGCGACCTGACGGAATGGGACTATGGCGCCTACGAAGGTCTCACCCCGCAACAGATCCGCGCAAAAGAGCCGAAGTGGATGATCTTCACGGACGGCTGTCCTCTCGGAGAGAGTCCCGAGCGAGTGGGCGCCCGGGTCGATCGGGCGATCGCGCGACTGCGGGCCGTACCAGGCAACGCGGCAGTGTTTGCGCACGGGCATGTGTTGAGGGTGCTGGCCGCTCGCTGGCTGGGCCTGCCAGCCGCCGGCGGCAGTCATTTCCTGCTCGGGACCGCCACTGTCTGCGTCCTGAGCTCCTATCACGGAGTGCCGGCTATCAAGCGCTGGAACGCCCCGCTCTCGCCCGACCCCGAGTCGCTCCCGCATCCCGAGCCTACGATCGCACCCGGTGGCGGCCTGAGTTGACGGTGCGGCCAAGCAGACGTGGTGGTGGCCGGGCTCGTGCCGGCTCGCGCTCGACCAATCACAGCCATCCGCCGCGAAATCCTGCCCGACGCAGTCCGGAGACGACATAGGGAGAGCGCCGCATGATGTTCCAGATCAGTCCGGTGCGGTAATTCTCGATCATGAGGATCACCGGGCCCTGGTCCACGCCGAAATGGTAGGGAGTAACCCACCAGCCCGTCGGGCTGGTGGGGATTTCGTATGTCTGGTTGAACGAGGGTTTGAAGCCGTAGCGCTTCGTATCACCGAGGTCGAGGCGCGCCATCGCCTGGATAGTCGGTACCACGATCTCCGGTGCGAAGGGAAGTGAGGCGACCACGACCCACGGCGCGATGGTGCCGTCATCGGGACCGTCGGGCGCCCCGCGCGCGTAATAGCCGTAGAACTGACGCTCCACGCCGTTCACTGTCCGCTTCTCCCACCCGGGTCCATCGGTCGCCGTGATTCCCCAGCAGAATTCACCGTAGCCGGCCAACTCCAGTGGGTTTCTGATTGCGTACTCCTGGTGGACGAGGGTCGCCTCGCGGCTGTTCCGGAAGTAGTCGCTGCCATGCTCGCGCATGAAGGCGTCGCGAAGATCGCGGAAGTCGATCCACAGATGCGAGAGCTGGTGTGTGAAAAGCGGCCCGGAGTAGAGGAGCTCCCGGCCGTAGATCGTCTTCCACTGGTAGGTCGAGCAGTAGGACGCGTAACTCTCGACGGGCAGCGGAAAGGTCGGCGAGCCCAGGCCGAGGATGTAGAGCAGCAGCCCCTCGTCGTAGCCGGTCCAGCAGTACGGCAGGAAGCCGGATTCTGGTTTCCAACCATGTGAAAGCGCAGCGCCGCCATTGAGCGCCCATTGCCAGTCGGCGCGGCGGTACAGCGCGTCCGCGAGGCGCCGGATCTCCGCCTCCTCGGGTACATCTGCGTCGAAGTAGGCGGCGCAGGTCAGCATGCCGGCGAAGAGGAGGGTCGAGTCTATAGTGGAGAGTTCGCACTCCCAGGCACGGCGTCCGCTGCGGATGTCCAGGAAGTGGTAGTAGAAGCCCTTGTAGCCGCTGGCATCGGATTCCGGGCCGTGCGGGCTGTCGCTGAAGAAGCGCAGCTTTCGCAGTGCAATCTCTGCGGCGAATTCGCGGATGATCACTCCGCGTTCGACGACCACGGGGATGGTCGCCAGACCGAGGCCGACGGCGGCGATACTGGAGGGGGCTGAGGATTCGGTCTTATCGCGAATGAGACCGTTGAGCGGGTTGGTCTCATGGAGGTAGTACTGAAGTGTCGTCCACTGAAGCCGGTCAAGACCCTCGTCGGTCGGCGGCCGGGAGCGCTCCTTGGCCTCACTCGGGCGGGGCACATCGTCGTCAGGCAGAGCTCTGTCCTCCACTTGAATTATTTCTGGGCGGCGCGCTCGGACGCGCCGTCACGGCGCCGTCGACACCCGGATCTCGTGTCGCTGCGCGTCGTTCGCGAGCTCGATCGCTCCCGTCACCA
Source organism: Steroidobacteraceae bacterium (assembly GCA_036270915.1). GTDB lineage: Bacteria > Pseudomonadota > Gammaproteobacteria > Steroidobacterales > Steroidobacteraceae > 13-2-20CM-66-19. The sequence goes on along the minus strand of DATBBQ010000023.1, from coordinate 5,451 downwards.
CCGCGCCGTCGAGCGTCACAGCACGGACGCCGTGACCGGTCCCCTCCTGGTTCTCGACGACCACATGGTAGGTGGCCGAGCCGTGGCGATAGGTGATCTCGTAAGTCGGCCAGCCTGGTGGCACGCAGGGCTCGATTTGCAGTCGGCGTCCTCGCAATCGGAAGCCGAGGATCGCCTCCAGGCCGACGCGGTACAACCAGGCCGCCGAACCGGTGTACCAGGTCCAGCCGCCGCGACCGGTGTGGGGTGCGGCGCCGTACACATCCGCCGCGAGCACGTACGGCTCAACCCGGTAGCGGGCGACCGCCTCGGCCGAATCGGCATGGCAGATCGGGTTCAGCAACGCGAACAGCGCCCGGGCCCGCTCACCCTGCCCCAGGAGGGCCGTCGCCAGCACCACCCAGGTCGCGGCGTGTGTGTACTGACCGCCGTTTTCGCGGATGCCCGGCACGTACCCCTTGATGTACCCAGGCTCCGAGCGTCCGCGATCGAACGGCGGGTCGAACAGCAGGATCAGCCGATCGGCGTCCTTGACGAGGCGCTCTTGTACGGCCGCCATGGCTTGCCGCGCGCGTACCGCATCCGCTGACGCCGAGATCACCGCCCAGGACTGTGCGATCGAGTCGATCTGACAGTCGTCGTTGGCCGCCGAACCGAGTGGCGTCCCGTCGTCGAAGTAGGCTCGCCGGTACCAGCCCCCGTCCCAGGCATGTTCCTCCAGGGCACCTCGCAGCGCTTCCGCCCGCTCGCGGCACCAGCCGGCGCGCGCGGCGTCGTTCCGCTCCTCGGCCAACGCGGCGAATTCCCGCAGTGTCGTCAGCATGAACCATCCGTTCCAGATGCTCTCACCCCGGCCGTGCGCACCGACCCGATTCATGCCGTCGTTCCAGTCCCCCGTGCCCATCAGCGGCAGGCCGTGTGGCCCAAGCTGCAGCCCGCGCTCCAGCGCGCGCACGCAGTGTTCGTACAGCGTTGCGACTTCCTCGCTCGCCCCGGGCAGGTTGTAGTCCTCCTCCTGATCCGGCCGCAGCACCGGCGCATGCAGGAACGGCAGTCGTTCACCGAGGACGGCCCAGTCGCCCGTGACCTGCACGTAGTGACACGTGACCAGGGGCAAGAAGTACAGGTCGTCCGTGATGCGCGTGCGAACCCCGCGGCCGCCCGGCGGGTGCCACCAGTGCTGCACGTCGCCTTCTTCGAATTGCCGCGCGGCCGATCGCAGAATCTGCGTCCGCGCCTCCTGCGGCGCGCCGTAGACCAGGGCCATCGCGTCCTGGAGTTGGTCGCGGAACCCGAACGCTCCGCCCGACTGGTAGAAGCCCGACCGCCCCCACATCCTGCAGCCGAGCGTCTGGTAGAGCAGCCATCGGTTCATCATCAGGTCAAATGCCCGGTCGGGCGTGCGGACCTGCACGGCTCCCAGGACGCCGTCCCACTGCGCTCGGACTTCCTCTAACGCTGCATGCACTCGGGACGGATCGGCGTAGGCGCGGACGAGCGCGCGCGCATCCGCCGGGCTCGCTGCCTGCCCGAGTACGAAGACGATCTCGTCAGTGTCTCCGGGGGAGAGCTGCAGGTGGGTCATGATCGCCGCGCACGGATCGCCGAGCTCGCAGGCACCGCAGGACAGGTGCTCTAGAGCCAGTGCGGCCGGGGTGGCCGCCGTCCCGTCGCGGCCAAGGAATTTCGCGCGGTCCGTGGCGAATGAGCGGGGCCGCCGGCTCACGTCGGCGAACGCGACACGTCCGGCAAACTCGCCCGCCCAGGCGCTGGTTGCGAACAACGCGCCCGACTCCGCATCGACGGTACAAACGACGTGCAGGGGCGCCTGGTCGCGCAGGACTCCGAGTACCCACTCTGCGTAAAACGTCGCCGACAGCCGTCTGCGCACGTCGCCAACATTCCTGACGGACAGGTGGTACAGCTTGACCGGCGCCGCCGGCGCAACCAGGACGAGCAAGTCCTGCTCGAGCCCGTGGCTGGTGCGGGTGAATCGGCTGTAGCCTTGGCCATGGCGGACGATGGTCGTCGCTTGGTCGCCGCAGGGCGCCGGCGTCGCCGTCCAGAATCCCTGGGTTTCTTCGTCGCGAAGATAGAGCACCTCACCCGGCGGGTCGGTGACCGGATCGTTGCTCCAAGGGGTGAGGCGGTTCATCTGGCTGTTGCCGGCCCACGTATAACCGCCTCCCGCTTCCGTCAGTACGCAACCAAAGTCGGGGTTGGCGAGAACGTTGCTCCAGGGCGCCGGTGGTCGTTCGCCTCCGCGCAGGCGGATGACATACTCGCGGCCGTCCGCAGTGAACCCACCGAGGCCGTTGTCGAAGAGCAGCCGCTCGCCTTCCGCCGACGCCGGTGCACCCGCCGCGGAAGGAACAGAACTTGATGCGGAAGACCGCTCCGCCCCTACCGCATTGTGCATTCCGCCCGCGCACTCATCTGATTCCCCTGTGGTCGACGACAGTTGCGCGGCCAGCGGCCCGTCGCCGTCGCGGACGATCACACGAGCGGCGGCCTCGAGCAGCCTGTCGTCCTGCGCGGAGAGTGCTGCTGCGTCCAGGAAGTAAACGCCGCCCGGCCTTCCATGCAGGTCGGCAGCCGGGGCGCCCTGAACGAGATCCTGCAGGCGGCGGCGCAGGTCATCGCCCGCGTCATTCAGCACTACGAGATCCGTCACCAATCCGCACCAGCGCCAGTACGCATGGCACTGGAGCATCTGTCGCGTCAGTCCCTGCCCGCTCTCCGCTCCGACCCGCACCAGGACGATCGGCCAGTCACCCGAGATCGCGTGCGGCCAAAGGCCCGACTGTCCGAGGTGGTTGCCGACGACCGACTCGGGTGAGCGCAGGAGCGGACTCGTAAAGACGACGTGGGCCGCCAATCGATGGAACAGGGCGGCCTCGGACGGGGAGACGTCCCGTGCGGCCAGCTGAGCGCGCACATGGGCCTCACTGGCGTCGAATACTCCGGTCACGGCTCCCAAATCGCCGAAGCGGTTCGCCAGCGCGCGCGCGTGCTCGCGATCCTCCGGTGTCGCGGTAGTGAATGCCAAGACGGCAGACGCTCCGGGTTCAACCAGTACCCGTCGGCGCAGGCTGAAAATGGGGTCCAGAACCGGACCCGTCGTGCCCGAAAGCGGTTCGCGGGTCTCCAGGGCAATAGGGTTCGCCGCAGACCGGCCCCGTCCTAGAAAGCGGGCGCGGTCCGTCTCGAACTGAACGTCACCGAGCGCAATGCCGGCGGTGCTGTTCAAGCCAGCCAGCGCGTGCAGAGCCCAGAGCGGTTGCTCGTCTCGGGCGCGCGGCCGGCGGCGGCATAGCAAGGCCCCTGCCGGCAGGTATTCGGTTTCCAGGAATAGCTTGGCGAAAGCGGGATGGGCTTGATCGGTGCGGCGTGAATTGAGCGCGACTTCTGCGTAGCTCGTCACGTCCAGGTTGCGGCGCCGATCTCCGTGGTTGGTCAGCGTGAGGCGACGGACCTCCGCGTTCGCATCCGGCACGACCGCGACGTCATAACACGTCTCGATCTCTGCATCGCGGCGCCGGAAGGTGGGGCGGCCCGGTCGCAGGTCCGCAGTGTCCTCCTCGGGGCTGCGACCCAGGGGCTGTCGCCCGGCGGACCAGGTGCGGCCGTCGTCCAAGTCTCGGACGTAGCAATACTGACCCCAGCAGTCGCGCGTCCCATCCTCGCGCCAGCGCGTCACGTCCGTCCCGTCGTGGACGCTGTAACCGCTCCCGGACTCGGTCAGCAGGACGCTGTACCGTCCGTTGGACAGTAGCGTGATGTCCGGCGGAGATGAGGAGAGATGGCGCGTGGCGGTAGGGGACACGGCGCCGAAGATTCTACACCGCCGGCATCGGACCACCCGCCGATTTATGGCGCCCCTCTACGGAGCAAGTGGCAGCACGTGCAAAGGCCAGGTGCCGCAATTGCCGCGGTGCGGCGGGAGGGTGCGTATCTTGCGCTGCCGGGTACGCGGCGCGTTTGCTCTTAAAGAGTCCACACTGAACGGCCCGCTGCGGCTTCAGGCTCCCGGGCGCGAGTGTCTGCGAAGAGCTCAGCACGCCGTCGCTGATGGCCGCGCAGTCCATGCGCAGCGTGCCGTGGTCGATGAAGAGAGGCCATCGAAACGCAGTGTGTCGCCTACGGCAGGAGCCGAGGCGCTCAGCAGCAGCGTGGCGCTGTCGGCGCGGACCGCCCGTGGTGCAGCGTCCGGTTACGGGTTTCAGCCCAGGCCGAAGGGCTTCACGGCCTGGGCACGGTTACGCCGAGCGCGACGCGGACGGGAGCCGCGCCGGCTTCAAACGCTCAGGCGCCGCCTCCAAACAGCTTCGCAGCCTGCTGCAGCGTCACCCATACGCCCCAAGCGATTGGTACACCCACTGCAAGCCACGCCGCTGTCACCTTCCAGGCGGGGGTTGGCGGGTCGGCAGCCGCGGCCGCGGCGAGGGCGGCGGGCGACTGTGCAGTACTGGTTTCCGCGCTCGCGGCATCGAGCGCGGCTTCCTCTGCCGGTGTCATGAAGTGCTTCGGGTCCACGGGCCGCACGAGCATATTGCAGATCAGCCCGATCACGAGGATCACGGCGAGGATGTACATGGTGATCGTGTATACCTGCGCGTGGGCTACGCCGTGGTTCAGCTGATACTCGCGTATGTAGTTCACGATTACGGGGCCGAAGATCCCAGCCGCGGACCACGCGGTCAGCAGCCGTCCATGGATGGCGCCCACTACCCGGGTGCCGAAGAGATCCGCCAGGTAGGCCGGAACGGTGGCGAAGCCCCCCCCGTACATGGAGAGAATGATGCAAAAGAAACCCACGAACAGGGCGAGACTTCCAATCGCCGCAGTCCAGGGAATGGAGGCATACAGCGCGATTCCGAGCAGAAAGAACACCATGTAGGTGGGCTTGCGGCGTATGTAATCTGAGAGAGACGCCCAGCCGAAGCGCCCTGCGATGTTGAACAGCGACAGAAGCCCGGTGAACCCCGCGGCCAGTGTCGCGACTGCGGCGTGCTGCACCTGAGTCAACTGCTCGAACGTTGCGTTCGCGCCGATGAGCCGCCCACCGAAGACTTCCTGCAACATCGGGGATGCCATGCCGATGATGCCGATGCCCGCGGTGACATTGAGGCACAGCACCCACCACACGAGCCAGAACTGCGGCGTCTTCAAGGCCTCGTTCAGACCTACGTTGCCGGCGGTGATTGACGGATGGGTTTTCGGCACCCAGCCCGCAGGTTTCCAGCCTGGCGCCGGCAGCCTATAGCCGAGCGAGCCAGCAATCATGTAGACGAAGTAGCCCGTCGCCAGCACGACGAACGTTTGCCAGACACCGACCGAGGTCGATGTGCTGAACAGCTTCATGAGGCGATCGGCGAGCGGCGCGCCGATCATGGCGCCACCACCAAAGCCCATGATGGCCATGCCGGTCGCCATGCCGCGGCGATCGGG
>DATBBQ010000022.1:0-6471 GCA_036270915.1 Steroidobacteraceae bacterium | reverse complement strand
CTGTCGAGCGGGAACTGCTCGAGCATCTGCTCGATGAACGGACGCGAGCGCTTGTCGGCGCGTGCCGCCTGCACCCAGCGCGCGGCGCGCGCCTCGGCCGCCGCGAGCGGCGCCTCCTGCGGATTGAGGTCGGCGAGGATCTCGTTCTCCGCGTCGATCTGCGGGCGCAGCGTCGCCGCGCGCACGCGCGCGCGCAGGGCGCTGAGCGGGGGGGCCTCCTCTGCGGCAACGGTCGTCATGCTGGCCGGGACTCCTTAGTGAATTGCGCTTATAATAGCGGCGGATCCAGAGAATATTTTCACGTTCTTGGGTCTTTATTAGTTAAATCAACTGCCGTGAACCAGAAGACCCCTCCCCCGGCGGCCCACGACCGGCCGCTGGACCGGATCGACCGCCGGCTGCTCTCGCGCCTGCAGCAGGACGGCCGTACGGCCGTCTCCCAGCTCGCGCGCGAGGTGCACCTCACGGTCACCCCGACGCTCGAGCGCGTGCGGCGGCTCGAGGCCTCAGGCTACATCGAGGGGTACTTCGCGCGGCTCAACCCGGGGCGGCTCGGCCTGGGGCTGCTCGCCTACGTGGAGGTCTCGCTCGATCGCACCACGCCCGACGCCTTCGAGCGCTTCAAGCAGGCGATGCTGGCGCACGATGAGGTGATGGAGTGCCACATGGTCGCGGGCGGCTTCGACTACCTGCTCAAGGTGCGCGTCACCGACATGGAGAGCTACCGGCGCTTCCTCGGCGATCGCATCGCCTCGGTGCGCGGCGTGCAGCAGACGCACACCTACTTCGTCATGGAGGAGGTGAAGTCGACGCACCGCATCGTGGTGCCCGAGGGCACCTAGGCGCTAGAGGACCTCGGCCACGGCGCGCGCGAAGTAGGCGAGGTTCTCCTCGCGCAGGCCGGCGATGTTGATGCGGCTGTCGTCGGTCATGTAGACGTGGTGCTCGCTGCGCAGTGCGCGCACCTGCTCGGTGCTGATGCCGAGGAACGAGAACATGCCGCGCTGCGTGCCGATGAAGCTGAAGTCGCGCTGCGGACAGGCCTGGCGCAGCTGCGTCACCGCGGCGCGCCGCAGGGTGAGGATGCGCTCGCGCATCGCCGTGGTCTCGCTCTGCCACAGCGCGCGCAGCGCCGCGTCGGTGAGGATCAGGCGGGCGATCTCGGCACCGTGGTCCGGGGGCATCGACCAGATGCCGCGCGCGAGGCGCACGAGCTGACTGAGCGTCGCCTCCGCCGCCTTGGGCGTGTCGCTGAGGACGTGCAGCGAGCCGGTGCGCTCGCGGTACAGGCCGAAGTTCTTCGAGCAGGAGACCGCCAGCAGCACCTCGGGCAGCTCCGCGCAGAAGAGCCGCACGGCGAGGGCGTCCTCGTCGACTCCCTCGCCGAGTCCCTGGTAGGCCATGTCGAGGAAGGGCACGAGGGCGCGCCGTTTCACGAGCTCCAGCAGCGCGCGCCACTCGTCCGGCGAGAGGTCGGCGCCGGTCGGGTTGTGGCAGGAGGCGTGCAGGAGGACCACCGCGCGCGCCGGCAGCCGCTCGAGCGCCGCCATCATCGCGCCGAACTGCACCCCGCCGGTGGCGGGGTCGAAGTACGGGTAGTAGCCGAGTTTCAGGCCGCTGCCGGCGATGAGCGGCGCATGGTTGGCCCAGGTCGGCGTGCTCACGTGCACGAGCGTGTCGGGTGCGGCGAGGCGGATGAGCTCCGCCCCCAGGCGCAGCGCACCGCAGCCACCCGGGGTCTGCACGCTCTTGAGGCGCCCCGAGCCGAGCGCCGCATGGCCGCTGCCGAACACCAGCTGCTCCATCTCGTGGTTGTAGCCGGGGTTGCCGGCCGCCCCGACGTAGGTCTTGGTGTCCTGGCGCGCGAAGAGCTCGGCCTCTGCGCGGCGCACCGCTTCGAGCACGGGCGTGTGGCCGCGCTCGTCGCGGTACACGCCGATGCCGAGGTCGACCTTGCGCGGGTCCGGGTCCGCCCGGTAGGCCGCCATGAGCATGAGGATGGCGTCGGGATTGATGACTTCGAAGCGCTCGAACATGGTGGCCTGCGTTAGTGGGTGTTGGCGGCGGCGAGTGCCTTCTTGCGCGCCGCCTCGAACTCGTCGCCCGGATTCCAGGTCGGCAGGGTCTGGGCCTGGGCGATGATCCAGGTGGACAGCATGTCCAGCTGTGCGTCCTCGATCATGCCGTCGAAGTTCCAGGTGTCGTCGAGCTTGTCGCCCGGCTGGTGGTACTTCTTCATCTCCCACTGCTCCCTTTGTTCGCGGCCCCAGCCGGCGGGCTTGCCGATGACGTCGGTGCCGGCCTGGAAGTACAGGGCCGGCACGCCGATCTTGGCGAAGGCGAACTGGTCGGAGCGGTAGTAGTAGCCGCGGTCGGGGAACTGGTCGCCCCCGAGCGTGCGTCCCTGGGACTTGGCGACGTTGACCGCGATCTCATCGAGCGAGGACTTGCCCATGCTGACGAGGGTCGCGTCGCGCGTGCGACCCAAGATGTTGCCGCCGTCGATGTTGACGTTGGCGGCGATCTTGCCGGGCGGGAACGAGGGGTGCTGCGCGTAGTAAGACGAGCCGAGCAGGCCGCGCTCCTCGCCGGCGACGAACAGCGCCATGATCGAGCGGCGCGGCCGCTCGGGCAGGAGTGCAAAGGCACGCGCGATCGCGAGCACCTGCGCACACCCGGAGGCGTTGTCGACCGCACCGTGGTAGATGCGGTCGCCCGTGGCGTCCGGCGCGCCGATGCCGAAGTGGTCGTGGTGCGCGGTCAGTATCACCACCTCGGAGGCGAGCTTCGGATCATTGCCGGGCAGCACGCCGCCGACGTTCGCGGTCTTCACCTGCGAGAGCGTGTTGGTGAAGGCGAGTGAGGTGTGGATGCCGAGCGGCACGGGCTTGAAGGTGCGCGACTTGGCGGACGCGATCAGCTTGTCGAGATCGAAGCCGGAGGTCTTCACCAGGCGTCGCATCGCCTCCTCGGTCGTCCAGGCCTTGACGCGCACGCTCGGCTCGCCGGCGGCCGGCAGCTCGAACTGCTCCCCGCCCCAGGAGCTCTGCACCACCTGCCACGGATAGCCCGCGGACGGGGTGGTATGGATGATGATCGCCCCCGCGGCCCCCTGGCGCGCGGCGCTCTCGTACTTGTAGTCCCAGCGCCCGTAGTACAGGCGCCGCTTGCCGGCGAACAGCTTCGGGTCCCAGTCCGGGTCGTTGTTCATGATCACGAGGATCTTCCCCGTGACGTTCATGCCCTTGAAGTCATCCCACTGGTACTCGGGCGCCTGGATGGCGTAGCCGACGAAGACCAGCTCGGCGTCGTCCACCGTCACCTTCTCACTCTGCTGCCCGCTGACGGCGATGTAGTCATCGCGCCAGGCGAGGTCGGCCGCCCCGCTCTTGCCCTTGAAGCTCCAGGTCCTGGGGAACTGGGCGCTGATGCCGACGATGTCGAAGGGCTGCTGCCAGGCGCCGTCGGCAAAGGCCGGCTGGTAGCCGAGTCCCTCGAGCCGGGTCTGAAGGTACAGGCGCGCCAGCTGATCACCGCGCGTCGCAGGACCGCGCCCCTCGAGCAGGTCGGAGGCGAGGAAACGGATCGGCGCCTCGAGCGCGGCCTTGGTGATGCTCTTCGCGGCCTGCGCGACGCCCTCGGGCACGACCGCGGTCTGCGCCCCGGCGGCGGCCGCGGTCACGGCGAGCAAGATCAGGAAGAATCGTCCGAGCCTGCGACTGTCGATCACGGCTGCTCCTCGCGCCTGAGGTTTCCGGGGGCCGCAACGGTAGCACGCAGTGTTCATAAAGTAAGCGCCGGGCGGACCCCGCGCAGTCGCGTCAGCCCTGCGGGGAGGGGGCGGTGAGCAGCGGGATGTGGTAGCTCGCAAGGATGGCGTCGATCTCCGCCTGGTGGGCGGCGATCCAGCGGTCGAGCTCCTCGCGCCAGGCGTCCTCGCCGAAGCGCACGCCCATCGCCATCTCGTAGTCGAACCGGATGCCGGGCGCGGCCGGGAAGGCGAGCGCGCTCCAGGCCGGCCCGTGCGCGGCATCCGCCGGATGACGTCCGGCGAGGTCCCCGGCGATCGGTCCCCAGAGGATGGCCGCGTCGATGGTGCCGGCCGTGAGGTCGCGCTCGACGATGGTCTCGGCGGTCTCCCGCGGGTCTCCGCTCTGCGGTGCGTAGAACACCGCGCGCTCGACGAAGCCGTTCTGCAATATCCAGTCGGCGGCCGGCGTGCGCGCGAATACGCCGATGCGCAGCGCGCCGCGCTGGGCCGGCGGCAACGCGAGCAGGTCCGCGACGCTCGCGACCTGCGCGAGACCTGCGCGTGCGGGCAGCAGCAGCGCGTAGGTCGAGTGCATGTAGGGGCGCGTGGTCGCGGTCAGCTCGTAGCCGCGCGGCACGCCGATGATGACGTCGCAGCGGAACTCGTGGGTCTGCTCGTCGCGCGCGCGCAGCGTGTTGCGCACGAATCCCATGCGCTGCGGGAAATAGGTGTACTCGAGCCGGCGCTTCAGGTCACGCGCCAGCGCCGCGGCGATCTTGTTCTCGTAGCCCTCGCCGCGATCGTTCGACTGCGGCAGGTTGCCGGGATCGGCACACACCCGCAGCACGTCCGCGGGCGCCGCCGGGCTCTGCGCGAGCGCGGGGGCCGCGCAGGCGAGTAAGGCCGCGAGCGCACTCAGGCAGGCGCGCGCGCTACTTTCCGGCCGGGTAGCCATCGATGGGGTACAGATGCCCGGGGGCGATGTTGCCGTCCGAGCGTCCCTTGAGATAGCCATAGAGGCCCTCCCAGTTGGCCTGCATCATCTCGCTCGCGCTGAAGCTCGGCATCCCCTTCTCGAGCCGCCCGTTCATGACGGTGGCATGAAACTGCTCCTTGCTGAGCACCTTGAGTGACTGTACGAGCGAGGGCCCCACCATGCCCTCCTGAGACGCCCCGTGACAGCGGTCGCAGGCGAGCGCTCGCCAGGTCTTCCACCCGTTGAGAGTCTGGGGATCGACCTTGCTGCCGTCGACCACCGTGTAGAGGTCGGTCTTCGCGCTCTTGCCGGCCGGCGCCGGCGCGGTCTCCTGCGCGGCGAGCGTCCCCGCGACGACGAGCGCGCCGAGCACCGAAGCGGCGAGCCTGCGTGCGCCCAGGCGCCGGTCCCTTCTTCGAACATCGGGGCGCCCGCCGGCCGCGGCGGGCGCCCCGGTTTCGCTCACGGGCACGCGGCCGCGCGCCTCACGTCGAGGGCAGCGCGAACACGAAGAGCGTGCCGCCGAGGGTGGTGTACTTCGCGAGGTCCTTGTAGCCGCCCACGGCCCCGAGTCCCTCGGTGTTGCCGGTGAGACCGGCCGCCATGCCGATACCGGCCCAGCCGCCGATTCCGGAGTAGACACCGACGTACTGCTTGCCGTTGTACTCGTAGGTGAACACGTTGCCGATGATCCCGGAGGGCATCTTGAACTTCCACAGTTCGTGCCCGTCCGTGGTGCTCACCGCCTTCAGGTACCCCTCGAGCGTGCCGTAAAAGACCACGTGGCCGTCGGTCGTGAGCGCGCCCGACCACACCGAGAAGCGCTCCGCGTTGGACCACTTGATCTTGCCCACGGAAGGATCCCAGGCGATGAAGTTGCCCATGCCGCCGTGACTGTTGGGCGCCGGAAACATGGTGAGCGTCGCCCCGACGTACGGCTGCCCGGCGGTGTACTCCACCTTGAAGGGCTCGTAGGTCATGCACACGTGATTGGTCGGCACGAACACGAGGTTAGTCGCCGGGTCGTAGCTGGCGGGCTGCTCGTCCTTCGAGCCGAGTGCCGCGGGGCAGATGTTCTTCACGTCGACGTCCGGCCCGGTCGATCCCGGGGAGTACTTCTTGTCGACCACCGGGCGTCCGGTCTTCATGTCGACCTCGCTCGCCCAGTTCACCGCCGGGTCGAACTTCTGCGCCACCAGCAGCTCCCCGGTCTCGCGGTTGAGCGTGTAGCCGAAGCCGTTGCGGTCGAAGTGCACGAGCGCCGGTACGGTCTTGCCGTTGTGCTGCACGTCGACCAGCAGCATCTCGTTCACGCCGTCGAAGTCCCACTCATCGTGCGGGGTCATCTGGAACACCCACTTCGCCTTGCCGGTATCCAGGTCGCGCGCGAAGATCGTCATCGACCACTTGTTGTCACCGGGGCGCTGCGACGGGTTCCACGTGCCCGGGTTGCCGCTGCCGTAGTAGACGAGGTTCAGCTTCGGATCGTAGGAGTACCAGCCCCAGGTGGTGCCGCCGCCGAGCTTCCACTGCGTGCCCTGCCAGGTCTTGACGGAGGAGTCCTTGCCGACGGGCGCCATCTTGCCGTTCGTCCACGTCATGGTCTTGGCTGGATCGAACAGCAGGTCCTCGTCCGGCCCGGTGCTCCAGGCGGTCCACACCTTCTTACCGGTGTGCACGTCGTAGGCGATCAGCCGGCCGCGCACGCCGAACTCGCCGCCGGAGATGCCGGTGATCACCTTGT
>DATBBQ010000021.1:0-5707 GCA_036270915.1 Steroidobacteraceae bacterium | reverse complement strand
CGCCTCGGCCGCGCTGCCCTCCTGCGCCGGCGCGGCCGTGCACGACTTGCTCTGCTCGTGCAGCGCCACGATCGGCAGGTTTAAGAGCAGCTCCTGCGCGATGAGCTCGCCGATGCTGATGCGCCCTGCCGGCGCGAGCACCGGCTCGAGATCCTCGGGGACGCGCGCGATGTCGGCCTCGCTGCCGATCAGCGCCACGCGCGCGAGCGAGTTCAGTGCGATCTGCATCGGCTGCAGGCACCGCTGGCACTCGAGTGTCGCGACGCCTCGCATCGCGATCTGCGCCACCGCCAGGCCTTGCTCGCGCGTGAAATGCGCCCGCCCCTCCACGTTGCCGGCCAGCCCCGCGCGCATCGGACGCAAATCCGACAGCTCGGCGAGCGGGACAGCAAAGTCGACATCGGCTCCGCCGTCAGCCAGCCGGTCGACCTCGAGCGGCCTGGACCAGGGGGGCGCCATGGGGCGCGTATAATAGGTACCGGGTCTGCCCAAGTCAAAGTCGCTTGATCCCTAACCCCTTGTTTCTCGTAGGCGATTTGAGGTGCTGAGTGAACGGCAGCGCACCGGTACTCCTCGCCTCAACGTCCGCGTACCGCCGCGAGCTCCTCGGGCGGCTGGGACTGCCCTTCGAGGCGGTCTCCCCGGACGTCGAGGAGACCCTGCGCGCGGGCGAGTCGCCGGTCGATCGGGCGCTGCGGCTGGCGCTGGAGAAGGCGCACAGCGTGGCGGCCCGCCACCCCGGGATGCTCGTCATCGGCAGCGATCAGGTCGCCGCCTGCGGCGAGACGCTGCTCGAGAAGCCGGGCAGCGCGGCGCGCTGCCGCGAGCAGCTCGCCCTGCTCTCAGGGCACTCGGCGCGCTTCCACACCGCCTGCGCGGTGCTCGCGCCGAGCTCGGGCTTAAATCTCGCCCACGTCGACAGCACCACGGTCAGTTTCCGGCGCCTCTCAGAAGCGGAGATCGCGCGCTACGTCGAGCGCGAGCGGCCCTTCGACTGCGCGGGTGGTTTCAAGGCCGAGTCCCTCGGCATCTCGCTCTTTGAGGCGATCGAGACCCAGGATCCGACCGCGCTCATCGGCCTGCCGCTCGTCTGGCTCGCGGGCGCGCTGCGGAGCGCCGGCTACCTCGTGCCTTAGGGCGCGGCTTGGCGGCCAGCCGGTCGAGTACCGCCGCGAGCTCCGCGGGCAGCGGTGTGTTGATGCTGAACTCTCCCCCGTCGGGCCAGGCAAAGCTCAGACTGTGCGCGTGCAGAAACATGCGCTTCAGTCCCAGCGCCTGCATGGCTTCGTTGAAGGGCGCGTCGCCGTACTTGGCATCCCCGGCCACCGGGTGGCCCGCGTGCTGCGCGTGCACGCGGATCTGATGCGTGCGACCGGTCTCGAGCGTCACTTCCATGAGCGTCGCGGTCTTGCCAAAGAACTGCACCGGGCGAAACGTGCTCACCGAGGCCTTGCCGGAGGCAGACGCGCGCACGGTGCGCTCCCCGCCCACGCGCGTATCGGTACGCAGCGGGACATCGACGCGCTTCGCGCCGAGGTTCCACTGGCCCTTGACGAGGGCTAGGTAGCGCTTTTCGAGTCCCTCCTCGCGCAGGAGCGCGTGGAGGCTGCGCAGGGCGCTGCCCCGCCGCGCGACGAGCAGGAGTCCGCTCGTGTCACGATCGAGGCGGTGTACCAGCTCCAGCGACTCCTCGGGCCGTAGCGCGCGCAGCGCCTCGATCAAGCCAAAGCTCACGCCGCTGCCGCCGTGGACCGCCAGCCCGGCCGGCTTGTCGATGACCAGGAGGCGATCGTCCTCGTGGATGATCGCCCGCGCGATGCGCTCGGTGAGGTCGGCCGACGGCCGCGGCGGCCCGGGCGGCTCTGCGGCTATCCGCAGCGGCGGGATGCGCACCTTGTCCTCGGCCGCCAGCCGCGTCTCCGGACCGGCTCGGCGGCCATTTACACGCACTTCGCCCTTGCGGATGACCCGGTAAATGCGGCTTCGCGGCACCCCGCCCAGAACCCGGTGCAGGTAGTTATCGAGGCGCTGGCCGGCCGCATCGGCCCCGACCTCCAGGTGCTGCACACTGCTCTTTTGCGGCTGCGGATCCGGCTCGCCCATGGACACTCGCTGTAAGACATTGTTTCTAAAACAGTCTGTAGTATACTCCCGGGGTCGTCCGCGACGCGGACGCGCCAGTGGTTGGCGGCATAGCCGCCGCCCGTTTTGTTGGACCTCCTGAATCGAGGCCATCGCATTGGGCCGACAAGTTCGCGCCAGCTGCGTCGAATCTCACAGTCTGAGACTTCCGCAGCCGGCGCCCTCGGTTGAGTTCACCGAAGGTTTTCCTTTTCACGCCGCTGTAACGCGGCGATCATCCCACGTGAATAACGAGACTCGCTCTCATTCGCCAGGTTTAAGGAAGCTTCGCTGCCGCGGACCCCACGTCCGGCGGCCTCCCGCCGTTTGTTTGTCGGCCCTTCACCGCACAGTAGGGGCACATGAAGAGAATGCTTGTGAATGCAACTCAGGAAGAGGAGTTGCGCGTCGCTCTGGTTGATGGACAGAAGCTGTTTGACCTGAGTATCGATCTACCTTCCCGCGAACAGAAAAAAGCCAACGTCTACAAAGCCCGGATCTCCCGCGTCGAGCCCTCGCTCGAGGCTTGCTTCGTCGATTACGGCGCCGAGCGCCACGGCTTCCTGCCGCTGAAGGAAGTCTCCAAGGACTACTTCCGGCAGCAGCCGCAGGGCGGCCGCATGAACATACGGGAGCTGCTCTCCGAGGGGCAGGAGCTCATCGTCCAGGTCGAGAAGGAAGAGCGCGGTACCAAGGGCGCCGCTCTCACCACCTTCATTTCCCTCGCCGGGCGCTTTCTGGTGCTGATGCCGAACAACCCACGCGCCGGCGGGGTCTCGCGCCGAATCGAGGGCGAGGACCGCGACCAGATGCGCGAAGTCATGAGCCAGCTGCGCATACCCGACGGGATGGGGGCGATCGTGCGGACCGCGGGTGTGGGGCGCTCGGTCGAGGAGCTGCAGTGGGATCTGGATAACCTCAACACACAGTGGGAGCAGATTGACGTCGCGTCCAAGGACCGCTCGGCCCCGTTCCTGGTGTTCCGCGAGAGCGATGCCGTCACCCGCGCCATGCGCGACTACCTCTCCGATGACGTCGGCGAGGTGCTGGTGGACGGGCCCGGCGCCTTCCAGAAGGCGCAGGAATACATGCAGCGTTTCATGCCGGCTGATGCACAGCGGCGCCTGAAGCTCTACACCGACGACATTCCGCTCTTCACGCGCTTCCAGATCGAGAGCCAGATCGAGTCCGCGTACGCGCACAAGGTGCAGCTGCCCTCGGGCGGCAGCATCGTCATCGACTACACCGAGGCGCTGGTGTCGATCGACATCAACTCCGCGCGCGCCACGCGCGGCAGCGACATCGAGACCACGGCCACCAACACCAACCTCGAGGCGGCCGACGAGATCGCGCGCCAGCTGCGTATCCGTGACATCGGCGGCCTGATCGTCATCGACTTCATCGACATGGAGTCGACCAAGAACCAGCGCGACGTCGAGGACCGCCTGCGCGACGCCATGAAGATGGACCGTGCCCGCATCCAGATCGGCCGCCTTTCGCGCTTCGGACTGCTCGAGATGTCGCGCCAGCGCCTGCGGCCCTCGCTCGGGGAGACCAGTCACATGGTGTGCCCGCGCTGCGTCGGCATCGGCAGCATCCGCAGCGTCGAGTCGATGACGCTCGCGGTCCTGCGCCTGATCGGCGAGGAGCTGCGCAAGGACCGTACCGCACGTGTCATCGCGCAAGTGCCGGTCGCGGTCGCGACCTACCTCATCAACGAGAAGCGCGAATGGCTGCGCACGCTCGAGGACAAGAGCGAGGCGGAGCTCATCATCGTTCCGAATGAGAACATTCAGACCCCGGAGTACTCGATCAAGCGCGTGCGCGACGACGAGCTCGACCTGCCGGAGAACCGCCAGGCGACCTACCTGATGCCGGCGTCGCCGGAGCTCGTCGAGCCCGGCTCCGCCCAGGACAAGAAGCCGGTGCTCGAGCCGGCGGCGGTCGCGGCGCTATTGCCGAGCACCACCGCGCCGGCGGGAGCACCGCCCGCCGCGCCCGCACCCTCACCGACGTCTGCACCCGTGGCCGCGGCTGGCGGCTTCTGGGCGCGCTTCAAGAAGATGCTCGCCGGCGAGCCTGCCCCCGCAGCCGCCCCCGCCGAGACCGCCTCAGCCACGGCGCCGGTGCGCTCGCCGCGCCGTGACGAGGGCGAGCGTCGCGACGGGCGTCGGGACCGCCCGCGTCACCCGCGCTACGGCGACGGCGCGCGGCGCGAACGCAGCGACGGCCGCCGCAGTGAAGGACGCGACCGCGACCGCGACCGCGATGGCAACCGCGATCACCGCGACCGTGATCGCAACCGGGACGGTGGCCGCCGTCCGGAGCGCTCGGGCGAGCGCGGCGGCGAGCGCCACGCCCAGCCCCGTAACGGCAACGGCCCGCGCGAGCAGGCCCCGCGCCCCGCGCGCGAGGAAGCAGTTGCAGCCGAGGGCGCGCCGCCGCAGAGCGCGGTCGCAGGGCCTGAGGCGCGTCCCGAGCGCGGCGATCGGCCGGAGCGCAGCGGGCGCGGACGCCGCGGCCGCCGTCGCGGTCGCCGCGGGGGTGGTGGGGGTTCACGCGAAGCAGGTCTCGGCGGCGGGGCCCCTGGCGCCGAAGGCGCAGCCGAGAGCGGCGCTCCCCCGGTGGCGGCGGCCGAGCACGGCGGCCACCAGAACGGCTCACCGGCGGGCGACGCGGCGCCGCCGGCAGCGCGCGAGTATCACGCGGAGCGGCGCGAGCCGAGCGCGCCCGAGAGCGCACCGCCCGCGCACTTTGAGCCC
This sequence comes from Steroidobacteraceae bacterium, assembly GCA_036270915.1. Classification (GTDB taxonomy): domain Bacteria; phylum Pseudomonadota; class Gammaproteobacteria; order Steroidobacterales; family Steroidobacteraceae; genus 13-2-20CM-66-19. The sequence continues at coordinate 824 of DATBBQ010000021.1, read as the reverse complement.
ACGCCACGGCAGGAGCCGCGCGCCCCGGAGGAGAAGCCCTACGTGGTGTGGTCGTCCGCGCCCACGCCCACCGAGCACGGCGGCGGACGCAGTTCGGAAGAATAATTCCGTCAGGCCGCGCGGGCTCGCTGACGCAGGTAGCTCAGCAGCCCGCGCGCCGCATCCTCGACTAGATCCAGCACCTCTTCGAAGCCGTTCGGGCCGCCGTAGTAGGGGTCGGGGACTTCGCGCGTAGCCGCGTCGGGCGCGAACTCCAGGAACAGGCGCAGTCGCTCATGCGCGTTCGACGGCGCGCGCCGGCGCAGCACCGCGAGGTTCTCCTCATCCATCGCGAGGATCAGGTCGAAGCGCTCGAAGTCCGTCGCTTCCACGGTCCGCGCGCGCAGTCCCTTGAGCTGATAGCCGCGACGGGCGGCGGCCGCGCACGTGCGCGGGTCGGGTGGCTTGCCGAGGTGATAGGTCGAGGTGCCCGCGGAGTCGACCTCGAGGGGCAGCTCGGGCAGCTCACGCGCGGCGAGCGCCCGCAACACGCCCTCTGCGGTAGGTGAGCGGCAGATGTTGCCGAGGCACACAAACAATACGCGGAAATGCCGAGCTCCCAGGGCTACTGTCAGTTCGCTCTTTTCGGATGTCATCACCATGTCTTCACTCACGCTCGCAGGCGCCCGCTGCCGCAGTGTAGTTCACCGGTACATCCGGCCAAATAGCCGAGACGCCAGAAAACGCGGTAGACGGCGCAAACTGTCGAGGTGGCGTTGCAGCCCCGTCATGCCGGTGGGAACGGGCGGTGCAGGTTTCTTACGGGTCTTCTCGAGACGTGGGTT
>DATBBQ010000020.1:0-10727 GCA_036270915.1 Steroidobacteraceae bacterium | reverse complement strand
TCGCGCAGAAGATGGCGGTCAAGGCGACCGAGGTCATCAATGTGCTCATGAATATGGGCGTGATGGCGACCATCAACCAGCCGCTCGACCAGGACACCGCGGTGCTGGTCGTCGAGGAAATGGGGCACACGCCGCGTCTGCTGAAGGAAAACCAGATCGAGCAGGACCTGCAGGGCGTGCAGGCGGAAGCCGACGTCGAGCCGCGCCCGCCGGTGGTCACGGTCATGGGGCACGTCGACCACGGCAAGACCTCGCTCCTCGACTACATCCGCCGCACCAAGGTGGCGGCCGGGGAAGCCGGCGGCATCACCCAGCACATCGGTGCCTACCACGTCGAGACCGACAAGGGCACGATCACCTTCCTCGATACCCCCGGCCACGCGGCGTTCACCGCCATGCGCGCCCGCGGCGCCAAGGCGACCGACGTCGTGGTGCTGGTGGTCGCGGCCGACGACGGCGTCATGCCGCAGACCGTCGAGGCGATCCAGCACGCGCGTGCGGCCAACGTGCCGATCGTCGTCGCGGTCAACAAGATCGATAAGGGCGACGCGGACCCGGAGCGCGTGCGCACCGAGCTGTCCAAGTACGAGGTGATCTCCGAGGAGTGGGGCGGACAGAACATGTTCGTGCCCGTCTCGGCCCGCACCGGCCAGGGGATCGATCAGCTGCTCGACGCGATCCTGCTGCAGTCCGAGGTGCTCGAGTTGCGCGCGCCGCGCACCGGGCTCGCCTCGGGCGTGGTCATCGAATCCTCGATCGAGAAGGGCCGCGGCGCGGTCGCCACCGTGCTCGTCAAGCGCGGCACGCTGCGCATGGGCGACCCGATCATCGCCGGTTCGGAGTTCGGGCGCGTGCGCGCCATGTTCGACGAGGCCGGCAAGCCCGTACAGGAGGCTCCGCCCTCCATGCCGGTCGTGGTGCTGGGCCTGTCGGCCGCGCCGAACGCGGGCGATGAGCTGCTCGCCGTGGAGAGCGAGCGCAAGGCACGCGAAGTCGCGCTCTACCGCCAGGGCAAGTTCCGCGACGTGAAGCTCGCGCGGCAGACGACGCGCGCCGAGGACGTCTTCTCGCAGATGGGCGAGGACAAAGCCGGCGTGGTAGCCGTACTCCTCAAGGCCGACGTGCAGGGGAGCGTGGAGGCGCTGCGCGAGGCGCTCACCAAGCTCTCGACCGAGGAAGTGCAGGTGAAGGTGATCGCGAGCGGCCTCGGCGGCATCACGGTGTCCGACGTGCAGCTCGCGGCGGCCTCGCGCGCACTCATCATCGGCTTCAACGTGCGTGCCGATGCCGGCGCGCGCGATGCGGTCAAGGAGACCGGGGTCGAGGTGCGCTACTACAGCATCATCTACGAGGCCATCGATGACGTGAAGCAGATGATGACCGGCATGCTGCAGCCGGAGATCAAGGAGCAGATCGTCGGCATCGCCCAGGTGCGCGAGGTGTTCCGCTCCAGCAAGTTCGGCGTGGTCGCCGGGTGCCTCGTGACCGAGGGCCTGGTACGGCGCAACAACCCGATCCGCGTGCTGCGCGACAACGTCGTGATCTTCGAGGGCGCGCTCGAGTCGCTCAAGCGCTTCAAGGACGACGCCGGCGAAGTGCGGGCCGGCACCGAGTGCGGCATCGGCGTCAAGAACTACCAGGACGTGCGCGTCGGCGACCAGATCGAGTGCTTCGCGCGCGTCGAGGTGGCGAGAACGCTGCAGTAATGACGCAGCAGCGCACACAACGCATCGAGGCGGAGATCCAGCGGGTGCTCGCCGCGCTCATCGCCCGCGAGGTCAAGGACCCGCGGGTCGGCAACGTCACGATCACGGCCGTGAGCGTCGCGTCCGACATGGGCTCGGCGCGCGTGTTCTTCACCCCCTTTGCCTCCAGCACGCCCGCCGAGCAGGTGCGCCAGGGGCTCACGCACGCCGCGGGGTTCCTGCGCGGGGAGCTCGGCCGGCGCCTGGGGCTGCGCCACGCGCCGCGTCTGGAGTTTCTCTTCGACGACACGGTCGAGGGGGCCGCGCACCTCACCTCCCTCATCGAGCGCGCGGTCGAGCAGGACCGCGCGGCGGAAGCAGCCGCTCACGCTGAGGGCGAGCCCCCGGCCGGTGACGCTCCCGGGACCGCCCCGCGCGGCGATTCCGCTCGCCGCTGACCCCTAAGGCCGCCATGGCAAGCGGCATCCTGCTGCTCGACAAGCCGAGCGGCCTGTCCTCGAACGCGGCGTTGCAGCGCGTGCGCGCGCTCTACGGGCGGGTGAAGGGTGGCCACGTCGGCAGCCTCGATCCGCTCGCGACCGGCATGCTGCCCGTGTGCCTCGGGGAGGCCACCAAGATCGCCGGCGCCATCGTCGAATCGCGCAAGCGCTATCGCTTCACGATCGCGCTCGGGGAGGCGACCGCCACCGGCGACGCCGAGGGCGAGGTGTGCGAGCGCGCCGCGGTGCCGCCGCTCGAGCAGGCTACCGTCCTGGGCGTGCTTGAGGGGTTTCGTGGCCGGGGAAGCCAGGTGCCGCCGATGTACTCGGCGCTCAAGCGCGAGGGTCGCCCGCTCTACGCGCTGGCGCGCGCCGGCGTCACGGTCGAGCGTGCGGCGCGCGCCATCGAGCTCTTCGACCTGCCCCTCGTCTCGCTCGGGCCGAGGAGCCTCGAGCTCGAGGCGCTGTGCTCCAAGGGCACCTATATCCGCGTCCTGGCCGAGGACATCGCGCGCGCGCTCGGCACCTGCGGGCACGTGACCGCACTGCGGCGCCTGTACGTCGAGCCCTTCGAGCACGAGCCGATGCACACGCTCGAGTCGCTGCGCGAGGCGCTCCCGCAGCTGCTGCCCGCCGACGCCCCGCTCGCACACCTGCCGGCCGTGCACCTCGCCGCCGAGCCGACCGCGCGCCTTCTGAATGGACAGCGGGTCGATGGCGGGCTGCCCGAGAGTCACCCGCGAGTGCGCATCTACGACAGCGACGGGGCATTTCTCGGCCTGGGATCGAGCGAGGCGAGCGGGCTCGTGCAGCCGCGGCGGCTCCTCAATATCTCCTGAAACGCCCCGCCGCCGCGCGTGCCTTGCGGCGGCGCCGCGTGCCGGCGCATCCTGCCCGGGAAAACAACAACGGCGGGGGGGCGACGTGAGCGCAGGCAGAACCAGCGTGGAGGTGGCCGCGACGGGGAGGGCCTACGGCGAGAGCGCGCCGGCGGTCGCAGCCGGCGGGCGCTATGCGGCGTACGTGCTCGCCGTGCTCTTCCTCGTGTACGCGGTCAACTTCGTCGATCGCAACATCCTCTCGATCCTCGCCCAGGAGATCAAGGCCTCGCTCAAGGTGAGCGACGCGCAGCTCGGCTTTCTCTACGGCACGGCCTTCGCGATCTTCTACGCCGTCTTCGGCATCGCGCTCGCGCGCCTCGCCGACGGCTGGTATCGCGTGCGCCTCATCGCGCTCGGCCTCACGCTCTGGTCGGGCATGACGGCGCTCTCGGGACTGGCGGGCTCCTTCGGGCAGCTGGCCGCGGCGCGTGTCGGCGTCGGCATCGGCGAGGCGAGCGCATCCCCGGCCGCTTACTCCCTCCTCGCCGACTACTTCCCGAGCCGCCAGCGCGCGAGCGCGCTCGCGATCTACTCCGCGGGGCTGTACGTCGGGGCGGGGCTGAGTCTGCCGCTCGGCGGGGCGCTCTCGCACGGCTGGAACCGCCGCTTCGCCGCCGGCGGCGCGCCGTTCGGGCTCGCCGGCTGGCAGGCGGCCTTCCTGGTCGCAGGCATTGCGGGACTCGCGCTCGCCCTGTGGGTCGTGAGCCTGCGCGAGCCCCCGCGCGGGCTCTCCGAAGGTCAGAGCGCGCCGGCGCGCCAGCCCGGCATCTGGGGCGCCTTCGGCCGCGAGCTCGCCGGGATCCTCCCGCCGTTCACGCTCTGGCGGGCCGCTCAGGTGCCCGGCGGAATTGCCGTGAACGTCGCGCTGCTCCTCCTGATCGCGGCGCTCGCGACGCTCCTCGTGTGGGTGACGGGCGATCGTCCGCAGTGGATCGGGCTCGCGGTGGGCTGCTATGCCGCCGCGTCCTGGGCGCAGCAGCTGCGCGCCCGCGACCGGCCGGCGTTCGCGCTCCTGTGGGGATCGCCCACGGTGGTGTTCGCGCTCATCGGCAGCGCGCTCCTCGCGTTCGTGTCCTACGGCATCTCGTTCTGGGCGCCGCCGTACGCGATCCGCACGTTCCACGTGGGCGCGGACGTGGCCGGATGGCTGATCGGCATCCCCGCCGCGCTGGCCTCGGCGGCCGGCTGCGTCCTGGGCGGCCGTCTCTCGGATTTCTGGAAGCAGCGTGACCCGCGCGGGCGCATCTACGTGTGCCTGCTCGCCGTCGTGCTGCCGGTCCCGGTCACCTGGGCGGCTCTGAGCACCTCAGAACCGCGGGTGTTCTACGTGCTCGTGCCCTTCACGGTGGCGCTCGCCAATCTCTGGCTCGGCTCCTCGGCGGCGATCGTCCAGGACTGTGTCCTGCCACGCATGCGGGCGACGGCGGGCGCGGCCTTCCTCCTCATGCTCTCGCTCCTCGGGCTCGCACTCGGTCCCTACCTCGCCGGCAAGGTCTCGGTCGTTTCGGGGTCACTGCGCACGGGGATCCTGAGCCTCTTCCTGGCCTGCCCGGTGGCCTTCTACGTCCTGTGGCGCTCGGGGAGGGGACTGGCAGAGGCCGAGGCGAGCAAGGAGATCCGTGCCCGGGCCGCGGGGGAAGCGGCCGCCCCAGCCTGAACCTTGAGATATGTCCTGACCGCCGTATACAATACGCGGCTTACCAAAAGGCTCTTGAGACAAGTAGTTAGGACAATCGCGTAATGGCTTTAACCAGCGAGAAAAAGGGCGGCATCCTCGCCCAGTTCCGCCGCGGGCCCGCCGACACGGGCTCGCCCGAAGTTCAGGTGGCGCTCCTCTCCGAGCGCATCAACGGGCTCGGTGAGCACTTCACCGCCCACAAGCGCGATCACTCGTCGCGGCGCGGGCTCGTGAAGCTCGTCAACCAGCGTCGCAAGCTCCTCGATTACCTCAGAGCCACCCAGCCGGAGAAGTACCAGGAGCTCGTCGAGCGTCTGGGGCTTCGCCGCTAGCAAACCCAAGGGCCGCCGTCAGTCAGCGGCCTTTGTGTTATTTGCCTTCCGCATTCACTCTGAGGATTGAGCCTTGAGCGTCGTCAGCAAGTCGTTTCCGTACGGAGCGCACCAAGTCACCATCGAGACGGGCGAGCTCGCCCGCCAGGCCGAAGGGGCCGTGCGCGTCAGCATGGGCGAGACCATCGTGCTCGTCACCGCCTGCGCCAAGAGCAGCCCCACGCCGGGGCGGGACTTCTTCCCGCTCACCTGCAACTACATCGAGAAGACCTACGCCGCCGGGCGCATCCCGGGCGGCTTCTTCAAGCGCGAGGGGCGTCCGAGCGAGAAGGAGACGCTCATCTCGCGGCTCATCGACCGCCCGATCCGCCCGCTCTTCCCGGACGGCTTCCTCAACGACGTGCAGGTCGTGGCGACCGTGCTGTCGATGGATCCGGACATCGACGCCGACATCCCGTCGCTCCTCGGCGCCTCGGCGGCGCTCGCGCTCTCGGGCCTTCCCTTCAACGGCCCGATCGGCGCGGCGCGCGTCGGCTACCGTGACGGGCGCTACCTGCTCAATCCGACCCAGAAAGACCTCACCGGCTCGCAGCTGCACCTCGTAGTGGCGGGCACCGAGCACGCCGTGCTGATGGTGGAGTCCGAGGCCAAGGGCCTGCCAGAGGACGTCATGCTGGGCGCGGTGGTCTTCGGCCACGAGCAGATGCAGGTCGCGATCCGCGCGATCCGCGAGCTGGCCGCGGAACGCGGCAAAGCGCGCTGGGAATGGACACCGCCGGCCGAGAACGCCGAGCTCACCAGTGCCATGACGCTGCACGCGCAGGCGGCGCTCTCCCAGGCCTACAGCATCACCGAGAAGGTGCAGCGCCACGCGCGGCTCGGGGAGATCAAGGCCCAGCTGCTCACGACGCTCGCCGGCGGCGACGCACCCAAATTCACCGCCGAGCAGGTCGAGAGCGCGCTGTTCAAGCTCGAGAGCAACATCGTGCGCCAGCGCATCCTGAACGGGGAGCCGCGCATCGACGGCCGCGACACCCAGACGGTGCGCCCGATCAGCGTCAAGGTCGGCGTCCTGCCGCGCACGCACGGCTCGGCGCTCTTCACGCGCGGGGAAACCCAGGCGATGGTCGTCACGACCCTCGGCACGACGCGCGATGCGCAGATCATCGACGCGCTCGAGGGCGAGCGGCGCGAGCCATTCATGCTCCACTACAACTTCCCGCCGTTCTCGGTGGGCGAGACCGGCATGATGGGCTCACCGAAGCGTCGCGAGATCGGCCACGGGAACCTCGCGCGCCGCGGCGTCCTGGCGGTCATGCCCGACATGACGACCTTCCCGTACGTCATCCGCGTGGTCTCCGAGATTTTCGAGTCGAACGGCTCGTCCTCGATGGCGAGCGTGTGCGGCACGTCGCTCTCGCTCATGGACGCCGGCGTCCCGATCAAGGCGCCGGTGGCCGGCGTCGCCATGGGGCTCGTCCTCGAAGGCGGCCGCTACAAGGTGCTCACCGACATCCTCGGCGACGAGGATCACCTCGGCGACATGGACTTCAAGGTCGCGGGTACGAAGGAGGGCGTCACCGCGCTGCAGATGGACATCAAGGTCGAGGGCGTGACGCCCGAGATCATGCGCGTCGCACTCGAGCAGGCGCGGGCCGGACGGCTGCACATACTGGATGAGATGAACCGCGTCATTCGCGAGCCGCGCGAGAAGATGTCCGAGTGGGCGCCCTCGATCATCACGCTCAAGATCGACCCGGAGAAGATCCGCGACGTCATCGGCAAGGGCGGGGCGGTCATCCGCCAGATCACGGAGGAGACCGGCACCACCATCGACATCGAGAGCGACGGCACGGTGAAGATCGCCTCGGTCTCAGGTGCGGCCGGACGTGAGGCGCAGCGGCGCATCGAGCTCATCACGGCCGACGTCGAGGTCGGGCAGATCTACGAGGGCAAGGTCGCCCGTCTCATGGATTTCGGCGCGTTCGTCACCATCCTCCCGGGCCGCGACGGGCTGGTGCACATCTCGCAGATCTCCAACGAGCGCGTCGAGCGAGTCTCCGACAAGCTCAAGGAAGGCGACGTCATCCGCGTCAAGGTGCTCGAGGTCGACCGGCAGGGGCGCATCCGCCTCTCCATGCGCGACGTCGACGCCGCCTGAACCCGCGGGTGCCCCCGAAGGGGCACCCGACTCTTACAGCAGGCCGCGCCCGTTCTGGCCGAACTGCCTCAGGCTCTGCTCGAGATACGGACCGACCAGTCCGCGGGTGGTGCCGCCGTAGGAGCGGATCACCTGCGAGAGGAAGTCGCGGCTCATGAGCGGCTCCCCGTCGTGCTCCTGCTCGGAGATCACCTGCAGCAGGATGCTGCGCGTGATGTCGCTCTGCGATTTCTTGTCGATCACGACGAAGTCGATGCGCTCGAGCACGAGCCGGCGGATGTCGGCCAGTGTGATGTAGCGGCTCTCGACCGTGTCGTACAACCGCCTGTTGGGATACTTCTTTATGGTGCGCGGTTCGCCCATGGCTTTCCCTCACTTATAAGTTTTGTCACGCCTTCCTTAGTGCAGGGAGCTCGAGTTACATAAGTTAGTACAAGTCGGTTCCCCGGGGAACCTCGCTGCACTTACTCCGCTAGCCCTAATCCGGCGCCGGTACGCTCTCTATTCCCTTTAGCGACTCTATTGTCCATCTCGGGCGCGCCCACGCTATAAGTACTTTGGGAACCTCGAACTTAAGCTCGGCCGGAGGGGAGAGACCGAGAAGGCCGAGGGCCTCGTGCAGCTGGGCGCCCGCCTGGCGCGCATCGAGGGGCACCGAGCGGCGGGACTTCGCCAGCTTCGCCCCCGTGGGTTCCGTGATCAGCGGCAGGTGCGCGTAGCGCACGGGGGGCAGTCCCAGCGCCTGCTGGAGCGCCACCTGCCAGGGGGTGCTGTCGATGAGATCCGCGCCGCGCACGACGTCGGTGACCCCCTGGAGGGCATCATCGACCACGACCGCCAGCTGATAGGCGAACGCGCCGTCGCGGCGACGGATGACGACGTCGCCGCGCTCGGCGAGATCGAAGCGGCACTCGCCCTGGACGCGGTCGCGGAAGCTGACCGCCTGCTCGCCTACGCGGAAGCGGGTCGCGGTCGGCCCCGGACGGCTTGGACCGGCGCGGCAGGTGCCCGGGTAGTGCGCCTCGGCGCTGTGTTCGCGGCGGCTGCAGCTGCACTCGAACGTGCGCCCCAGGGAGGACAGGCGCGCGAGCGCGTGCCGGTAGTACTCGCCACGCTCGCTCTGGTAGAGGACCGGCCCGTCCCAGGTGAGGCCGAAGGCCTCGAGCGTGTGCAGGATGCGGTGCGCGCATCCGCCGATCACCCGGTCGCGGTCGAGATCCTCGATGCGCACCAGCCACTCGCCCGCGCAGTGGCGGGCGTCGAGGTAGGAACCCACGGCCGCGACGAGCGAGCCGAGGTGGAGCGAGCCGGTCGGGGAGGGCGCGAAGCGCCCGACGTAGCGCGACGGGCTAGCGGTAACGATCGTCGCGGTCGCCGTACTGGCGCTCGCGGCGCTCGCGGCGCTCCTGAGCCTCGATGCTGAGCGTGGCGACCGGGCGGGCCTCGAGGCGCTTGACGCCGATCTCCTCGCCGGTCTCGAGGCAATAGCCGTAGGAGCCGTCGTCGATACGCTTCAGGGCTTCGTCGATCTTGCGGATCAGCTTGCGTTCGCGATCGCGCGTGCGCAACTCCAGGCTGAACTCCTCCTCCTGGGTGGCACGGTCGTTCGGATCGGGGAAATTCGCCGCCTCGTCCTTCATGTGCGAAACGGTGCGGTCGACCTCAACCATGAGGTCGCGCTTCCAGCTGTTGAGGATGCTCCTGAAGTGCTCGAGCTGCTCCTTGTTCATGTACAGCTCGCCGCGCTTGACGATGTACGGCTGTACGTTGCGCGGACCGGCGAGGAGGCTCCCGGGCTCTGCGGCCTCGGCGTCCTCCCCGTCGCTGTTCACGCCCGCGGGATTGCCGGCACGAGCAGGCGCGGCGAGCGTCGGGGCGGGGACCGGGGCAGTGGCAGCGGGAGCGGCCCGCGCCGGCTTCTTCAGCTCCGGGGATTCCTCGGCGAGCGCCGTCGGTGCGGCGGCTCTGGGCGCGGCAGGGGTGCCCTTGCGGGGCGGGGAGGCAACCAGGCGCGCACGCGCAGGCTCGGGCTTGCGCGCCGGCAGTTTTCTGGTCGCTGGCCGGCTCACCGCCTTCTTGCCCTTCGCGGACTTCGGCGCAGGTTTCTTGGCCGGCATCAAGTCACTCCTGAGATAGCAGCCCCAAGGCTCTTTAAAGAACGCGCGATTATACCGGCGCCCCCTTGCCTGTACAGGTGCCACGGGAGCGTGTTCCGGCAGCCAAAAGAGGGGTGCGATGCCCGTGGAGAGGTCCGGCCGGTGCGCCCGGCGGGCTTGCCCCCGGCGCATCCCTCGGATGCGTCTTCAGCGGCGCCTCCTCAGGGCAGGTGCACGGGCGGCGGCGCCTCCCAGGCGCCTTGTCTGCGCTCCGCGACAACGCTCGTGTAGATCCCGCCGCGCACGTTGAAGCGCGCCGTGAGGCGCAGGAAGCGCGCGTTGAGTGCCGCGTCCAGGTGATCGGCGATCTCGTTGGTCACCGCCTCGTGAAAGGCGCCGCGGTCGCGGAAGGACCAGATGTAGAGCTTCAGTGACTTCAGCTCCACGCACAGCCGGTCGGGCACGTACTCGAGTTCGAGCGTCGCGAAGTCCGGCTGGCCGGTGCGCGGACACAGGCAGGTGAATTCCGGGATCTGCATGCGCACGGTGTAGTCGCGCGCGGCGTGCGGATTCGGAAAGGTCTCGAGTTCATTTGTGGGCGCTGTCGGCATATTGCTCTACACTACACCCTTCGCGGAGGGTGCCGATGCTGGCGGAAGTAAACTAGAGATGCGGCTGACCAAGATCAAGCTCGCCGGCTTCAAGTCCTTCGTCGATCCGACCCAAATCAACTTCCCCAGCAATCTCACCGGTGTCGTGGGCCCGAACGGCTGCGGCAAGTCGAATGTCATCGACGCCGTGCGCTGGGTGATGGGTGAACTGTCCGCCAAGCACCTGCGCGGCGACAACATGGCGGACGTGGTGTTCAACGGCTCGAGCGCGCGCAAGCCGGTCGGCGCGGCCTCCGTCGAGCTGGTGTTCGACAACGCCGACGGCAAGATCGGCGGCGCGTACGCCGCCTTCAGCGAGATCTCGCTCAAGCGCCAGGTGTCGCGCGACGGTACCTCCGCCTACTTCATCAACGGCGGCCGCTGCCGCCGCAAGGACATCACCAATCTCTTTCTCGGCACCGGCCTCGGCTCGCGCAGCTACGCGATCATCGAGCAGGGCATGATCTCGCGCGTCATCGACGCCAAGGCCGAGGACATGCGTGCCTTCGTCGAGGAGGCGGCCGGCATCTCGCGCTACAAGGAGCGCCGCAAGGAGACCGAGGCGCGCGTCGCCGAGACGCACGAGAACCTCGAGCGACTGCAGGACGTACGCGATGAGGTCGAGAAGCAGATCCGTCACCTGCAGCGCCAGGCGGCCACGGCGCGACGCTACCAGGCGCTCAAGGAGACCGAGCGGCGGCTGGTGGCGGAGCTCATCGCCCTCAGGTTACGCGACCTGGACAG
>DATBBQ010000019.1:0-24365 GCA_036270915.1 Steroidobacteraceae bacterium | reverse complement strand
CCATCGCCTGTGTCGGCGGGGAGCCGCGCCTGCTGGCGCTGCACCTGAAGCGCCTGCTCGAGGGCTGCCGGCGTCTGGCGCTGCGGCCGCCGCAGACGGCGCAGCTCACCGCCGAGATCGCCTCCCTCGCACGCGGCAACGAGCGTGCGGTGCTCAAGCTCCTCGTGACGCGCGGCCCGGCCCAGGCGCGCGGCTACGCGGCGAGCGGCGAGGAGCGTGGCACACGCATCCTGCTGCGCTACCCGTGGCCGAATGAGGACGAGCGCGTCTCACAGGAGGGGGTGCGCGTGCGCCTGGGCGAGCTGCGGCTCGGGGAGAACCCGGCGCTCGCGGGGCTCAAGACGCTCAACCGCCTCGAGCAGGTGCTGGCGCGCTTCGAGTGGTCGACGCCCGCCATCGCCGAGTCGCTGCTGTTCTCCAGCGGCGGCGATCTCATCGGCGGCACGGCCGCGAACGTCTTTCTGGTGCTCGGCGGGCAGCTGCACACCCCGCGCCTGGATCGCTGCGGCGTCGCCGGCGTCATGCGCGAGGCGGTGACACTCGCGGCGCGGCGTGCGCACATCGCGCTCGCGAAGCGCCCGCTGACCAGCCTGGATCTGGACGCCGCCGAGGAGATCTTCCTCACGAGCGCGCTCATCGGCGTGCGGCCCGTGCGGGAGCTCGCCGGCCGCACCCTGCCCGTGGGTCCCGTCACGCGCCGCCTGCAGCACGAGCTCGGGCCGCTCCTGCGCAACGAGGCGCAGCTGCCGCTGGGCGAGGGCGCATGAGGAGCCGCGGCGCGCAGCAGGGCCGCGGCGTGCTCCTGACGCTCCTCGTCGTGGCGCTGCTCGCGGTGGCGGCAGGTGGCGCCGGCTACCTGTGGCTCGCGGACGCGTACGACGCGCCGGGCCCGGCCGCGCAGGTCTCGCGCATCGAGGTCGCCCCGGGGACGAGCCTGCGGGCGGTGCTCGCCGCACTCGAGGCACGCGGCACGCTGCGCAGCGCGCGCGCCATCGGGTGGTACCTGCGGGTGCGGGGCCTCAAGGTCCGGGTCGAGACCGGCACCTATGAGATCCCCGCGCATGCGAGCCCGCGGGAGATCCTCACGCTGTTCGCCGAAGGCAAGGTGGTGCTCGAGCAGCTCACGGTCGTCGAGGGCGCGACCTTCGAGGACTTCCTCGCAACCCTCGCCGCCGATCCGAACGTGACGCACACGCTCGCCGGCAAGTCCCCGGGCGAGGTCATGGCGGCCATCGGCCACCCCGGAGTCGCCCCCGAGGGCCAGTTCTTCCCGGACACCTACCGCTTCGCCGCGCACACCACGGATAGCGCCATCCTGACGCTCGCCTACGACGCGATGCAGAACGCGCTCGCCGGCGCCTGGGCGCAGCGCGCGCCGGATCTGCCGCTGGCCGGACCCTACCAGGCGCTGATCCTCGCCTCGATGATCGAGAAGGAGGCGCAGCTCAAGAGCGAGCGGGCGCGCATCGCCGGGGTGTTCGTCAATCGTCTGCGCAGGGGCATGCGGCTGCAGTCCGACCCGACCGTGATCTACGGGCTCGGCGCGAGCTACGACGGCTCGATCCACACGCGCGACCTCGCGCACGATACGTCCTACAACACCTACACGCGCGACGGGCTGCCGCCGACGCCGATCGCGCTCCCCGGGCGCGAGTCGCTGCTCGCCGCCGTCCAGCCACTCGCGGGAGGGGAGCTGTACTTCGTCGCCACGGGGCTCAACGACGGCGCGCACCATTTCTCGAAGAGCCTGGAAGAGCATAATCAGGCGGTGCAGACCTATCTCTCGCGCCTGCGCGGCCAGGCGCACGCACCGCAGAACGCGCAGAGCACGGGCGCGCACCCGTGAGTCGCGGTCGCTTCATCACGCTCGAGGGCATCGAGGGCGCGGGCAAGTCGACCGTCGCACAGCTCGCCCGCGAGTGGCTCACGGCGCGGCGGATCCCGGTGCGCGTCACCCGCGAGCCCGGCGGTACCCCCATCGCCGAGAGGCTGCGGCAGGTCGTGCTCGAGCGCGGCGAGGAACTGATCCCGCCGGTGGCCGAGACGCTCATCATGTTTGCGGCGCGCGCGCAGCACATCGTCAACGTCATCCGCCCGGCACTCGCGCGCGGTGAGTGGGTGATCTGCGACCGCTTCACGGACGCCACCCGTGCCTATCAGGGCGGCGGGCGCGGTGTGGACGCGCAGCTCATCGAGAGCCTCGCGCGCGCCGTGCACGGGGATCTCACGATCGACTGCACGCTGCTGCTCGACCTGCCGGTGGCCGCGGGGCTCTCGCGGGCGCGCGCGCGGCTCGGAGACGCCGCGCAGGATCGCTTCGAGGCCGAGACGCTCGCCTTCCACGAGCGCGTGCGCGCGCGCTATCTCGCGCTCCTCGACGAGGAGCCCGAGCGCGTGCAGCTCATCGACGCGACGGCACCGCTCGCCGAGGTGCGCCGCCAGCTCGAGGCCGTGCTCGCGAGCCTCGCACCGGTGCGCCGGTGAGCGCCGCGGCGGCGCTGCCGGCACCGCCCTGGAGCGCGCGCGAGCGCGCGGCGCTCGGCGCCGCGTACGCGGCCGGCCGCCTGGCGCACGCGCTGCTGATCCACGAGGCGCCGGGGGCGGGCGGGGACTGGCTCGCCGAATGGGCCGCGCAGCTCGTGCTGTGCGAGTCGCTCGCTGAGCGGCCGTGCGGCCTGTGCCGCGCGTGCCGTCGCGTGAGCGCGCGCCGGCATCCGGATCTCGCCTGGATCGCCCCGCTCGAGGACTCGCGCCAGCTGCGCATCGAGCAGGTGCGCGAGCTCACCCAGGAACTGGCGCTCACCGCGCACGGCGGGGGCTACAAGGTCGGCGTGCTCACTCCGGCGGATGCCCTGAACCGCTTCGCCGCGAACGCGCTGCTGAAGACCCTCGAGGAGCCCTCCGCGCGCACGCTCCTCGTCCTCGTCGTCACCGCGCCCTCGCGACTGCCTGCGACCGTCCTCAGCCGCTGCCAGCGACTCTCGGTGCGCGCCCCGACGCGCGCCGAGGCACTCGCATGGCTCGAAAGCGCGCACGGTGATGCCCATTGGGGGGCCGCCCTTGATACCATCGGGGAGGCGCCCTTCATGCTCCTCGGCAGCGATCCGGGCGAGATCGCCGCGGTGGGGGCGGAGACGCGCCGCGCGCTCGAGGGACTGCCGAACGGGGACACCGACCCGGCCGCGACCGCCGAGCGCTGGGCACGGAGCGAGTGGCCGCTGCACCTGCGGTGCTTTGAGAATTGGCTCACAGAACGGATCCACAATAACGCCCGGGAGCGCGCCTTTATGACAGAAATGCGTGGTGCCCCCTACTCGTCAGGGGCGCGTCCGATCTTGAATATGGCCGAGCTTTTCGGGCTGCTCGACGAGGTGCGCGAGCTGCGTGCCACGCTCGAGGTGCCCCTGAACAGGGGAGTGGCCCTCGAGGCTCTGTTCAGGAGACTCGCGCCATGAGCGACGCGGCGCGAACCGGGCTGACTTGGCTGCCATCGGGCGGACACGGGGACAGGAATTTGAGAGCGGGCGCAAACAAACCAGGTCTACTCACCCTCACCATCAAGGACAAGAGTGCCCTGTACCTCGCCTACATGCCGTTCGTGAAGAACGGCGGGCTCTTCATCCCGACCAACAGCAACTACCGGCTGGGCGATGAAGTCTTCATGCTGCTGAACCTCATGGGCGAGGACGAGAAGCTTCCCGTGGCCGGGCGCGTCATCTGGGTGACCCCCAAGGGCGCCCAGGGCAACCAGGGCAAGCGCACCGCCGGGATCGGGGTGCAGTTCTCCGAGCAGGATCGCGGCCAGACGCAGAAGAAGATCGAGACTTACCTCGCCGGCGCCCTCTCGGGCGACAAGGCGACGCATACCATGTAGGAGGGTTTGGTTTCGGCCCCTTCGCACCTTCGCGCACCTTTTCGCTTCTAGATATTTCAGCGCGTTATTAGATGACAAGGCCTTCGGCTCACGAGGCCGGCGGGCAGGTCTGTTCGCACGAAATGGTCGCATCGCGAGGCGTCTAAAGTGTCGAGCGAGTGTCGCCTCGCCCGCGTGCGCGTATAGTCCCGCTCGCCACAGGGCGTGCGGGGACACAACAATGAGTCCGGGTACAATCAGCCGACGTCTGGGTCTCGCGGTGCTCGCGGGTGTCTGCGTCGTGGTATCTGGCGCGGGTGCGCTCGCCGAGGAGCACCCGGCCCACTGGAGCTACTCGGGAGCGACGGGGCCCGAGCACTGGGGCGAGGAGGACCCGTCCTTCGCGCTCTGCGGCGCCGGCAAGCACCAGTCACCGATCGACATCGAGAAAGCGGATACCGAGGCGCTCCCGCCGATCCAGTTCATGTATCAGCCGGTCCCGCTCGTAGTCACCGACACCGGACACTCCTTCCAGGTCAATGTGCCGGCGGGCAGTGGCGGCATCATGGTGGCCGGGGAGCGCTACGATCTGGTGCAGTTTCACTTCCACCACCCGAGCGAGGAGCAGATCCACGGGCACCCAACCGCGATGGTGGCGCACCTCGTGCACAAGAACGCCGCGGGCGAGCTCGCAGTGGTCGCCGTGCTGATCAAACAGGGCAGCCCGAACGCCTTCCTGAAGCCCGTGTTCGACCACTTCCCGGCGAAGGGCACGCCCGAGTCTTCGCTCGCCGGCACGACGGTGAACCTGACCGAGTTCCTGCCCGCGCAGCACGGCTATTACAGCTTCGACGGGTCACTGACGACGCCGCCCTGCAGCGAACACGTCCGCTGGTTCGTGCTCAAATCCCCCGTGCAGGCCTCGGCCGCCCAGGTGCAGCAGTTTGCGGCGCGCTACCCGCACGATGCCCGTCCTGTGCAGCCACTGAACGACCGCACGGTGGTGCAGACGAGCGACTGAGCGAACGCAATCGCCGCCGCACGACGCAGCACGGGCCGTCGCAGCACACACCACAGGCGAAGGCTGTCCCACGGTTGCGGGACGGCGTGTGGGTGGTCGTGGATCGTCATCGCCATCGATGCTACTCCCGCGCGAACGGGGCTGGCATGAGCGGCGGGTCAGGTCTCAGGGCTTGTCGGCCGCCCCGCCGCGGGTGAGTTGCAGTCCCCCGCTCGCCAGTCCGCCGCGCAGCACGAAGGCGTCGAAGCCGCGCTCGACCAGGATGTAGGCGGCCGCGGAGCTGCGCCGGCCGGTGTCGCAGTAGACGATGTAGGGCTTGGTGCGATCGAGGGTCGAGAGCTTCAGGCGGATGAGATAGAGCGGGACGTTCAGGCTCCCCTCGATGCTCATGTTCTGGTGCTCGGAGGGCAGGCGCACGTCGAGCCAGCGCCCGCCGCGCTCGATGACCTTGCGCGCCTGCTCGGCCGTCAGCCACTGCAGCAGCGGCTCGTTCATGAGCTCGCGGAAGTCCTGCTTGTTGAGACGCATGAGAACGCCGTCGGTCATCATGGTCACGGTCGCATTGCGCTTGGCCTCAGCGATCAGTGCCTCCTCGCCGAAGGTGTCACCGACGTTGAGCTCGGCGAGCTTGATGCCCTCGCGGCTCAGGGGTGTCTCGCGTGTCACGGCGCACTTGCCGCTGACGATGATGTAGAAGTAGTCACCCTCATCGCCCTGCTTGATCACCACCTCACCGGCACGGCAGGGGGTGCGCTGCAGGCGCTGAAAGATCGCCTGGATGTTGGCGGGCGGGATGCGGTGGAAGGCGTTGGTCTGCAGCAGCGTCGTCATCCAGTCATCGGAGCCCTCGCTCTGCAGCTGCGCCTGCAGCTCCTCGACCTCGTAGCTGCCGGTCTGATCCCAGGTGATCATGACGTCGAGCAGGTCGCTGTCGATGGCGACGTAGCTGACGTCATCGACCGCGCGCACGGTGACGCTGCGCGGCAAGCCTGGGAAAAGGGGATTGCGCGCCTCGGGTGTGCCGCCGCGGATCAGGGCGACGTTACGTACGCCATCGTTGGCTTCGACGCGCCCGCTCACGAGCCACACGGTGCGCTTGTCGGTATCGCCCTGACTGAAGAGCGCGCGGCCCGCCGCCAGGGTCTTCACGCTCACCTTCTTGGCGAGCGCGGCCAGGTTCTCGCGCTTCATGCCGTCGAGGGGCGCGAGGGTCTTCAGCAACTGGACGTTGGCGGCCTGCTCTTCGGACATGGGTACCGTATGTCGGCTGCGCGCCGACGAAAAATCCAAAACACGGCGCCTGCACTAACGCGGTGCGGCGCCCTTTTGGATGGTAGCACAGGGGCTTACGTGCGCCGGGCGGCCGTCACGCTTTTCCCTGCGCCGCGAACGATGCCCACCCCGCATCCGGCGCAAAACGTGCGCCGTAGCGCGCCGCGAGTTCCTCGAGTCTCGCCACGAGCGCCGCCACCCCCCGTGCGCGCGCATAAGTGAGAGGTCCGCCACGAAATGGCGCGAAACCTGTGCCGAAGATCACGGCAGCATCGGCGAGATCTGCGTCGCTCACGACTGCCTCGCGCAGGCACGCGACGCACTCATTCACCATGACGAGGATGAGGCGATCGATGAGATCGCCGGGCGCATCGCCCGCGCGCGCCTCGCCCTTGACCGGCTTGCCGTCCTGCCAGCGGTAGAAGCCCTCGCCGCTCTTCTTACCGAGTTTCTTCGCCGCGATGAGCTCGGTGAGGCGCGGCACCTGAGTCAGCGGGCGCGCAAGTTCCGCGGCGATGATCTCGCCCACGTGGCTCGCGACGTCGAGGCCCACCACGTCGATGAGCTCGATCGGGCCCATGGGCATGCCGAAGTCGACGGCCGCCCGGTCGATGAGCGGCTGCGGCACACCCTCGCCGGCGATCAGCATCGCCTCGTACATGTAGGGCGTGAGCACGCGGTTCACCATGAAGCCCGGCGCGCTCTTGCACGGGACGGGGAGCTTGTCGAGGCGCCGCGCGAATGCGGTCGCGAGCTGCACGGCCCCCTCGTCGGTCGCGGCGCCGTGCACCACCTCGATGAGCGGCATCTGCGCCACGGGATTGAAGAAGTGCAGCCCGACGAGGCGCGCCGGACGGGAGAGTTTGGCGGCGAGCGGCTCGAGCATGATGCTCGAGGTGTTGGTCGCGAGCAGTGCCTGCGGCTTCATGCGCGGCTCGAGACTCGCGTAGAGCGACTGCTTGGCCTCGAGGTTCTCGTAGATCGCCTCGATGACGACGTCGGCGGCGGCCGCACCGGCGCCGGCGACGTCCGCCTGCAGGCGCGCGCGCGCGGCGGAGTTGGCCGCGGGGTCCTTCAGGCGTCTGTCGAAGAGCTCGCCGGCGCGCTTGAGCGCCGGGGCCACGAGCTCCTCGGTCCGATCCTGGAGCGTGACGCTGAACCCGCGCAGTGCCGACCAGGCGGCAATGTCCCCGCCCATGACGCCGGCACCGACCACGTGCACGCTCGCGAGCTCCTTGCCTGCCTTGCCGCCGGCGGCCTTGAGGCGATCCTGCAGCAGGAACACGCGCACCAGATTGCGCGAGGTCTCGGTGGTGAAGAGGTGCGCGATCGAGCGCGCCTCGGCCTCGAAGGCCTCCTGGCCGTGTGCCCCGTAGCGCGTCCACAGGTCGATGATCGCGTAGGGAGCGGGGTAGTGCGCCCGCGGGGCGCGCCGGGCGACCTGGGCGATGAGCGCCCCCTTCAGGAGAGGACGCACGGGGGCGAGAGACAGCAGCCGCTCGGTGAGCGGCGCCCGGCGCACCGCCGGAGCGGCGAGGGCGATCTCGCGTGCCACGCCGCGTAAGTCGGACTCCGCGACCAGACGGTCGACGAGCCCGAGAGCGCGGGCTTTCTCGGCACGCACCGGTTTGCCCGTGAGCATCATCTCCATCGCCGGGCGCACGCCGATCAGGCGCACGGTGCGCACCGTGCCGCCGAAGCCCGGATGGATACCGAGCTGCACCTCCGGCAGACCGAGCGAGAGCCGCTCGTCGCCCACCGCGACGCGGTAGCGGCAGGCGAGGGCGAGTTCGAGACCGCCGCCGAGGGCGAAGCCATGGATGGCGGCCACCGTCGGGCACTTGAGCGCCTCGAGGCGGTCCATCGCCAGCTGTCCACGGCGGATCAGGGTGTAGCCGGCGGCCTCGTCGGTGAGCCCCGTGAACTCCTTGATGTCGGCGCCGGCCACGAAGCCGGATTTCTTGCCCGAGATGAGGATGAGCGCCCGGGGCGGCTCACGCTCCAAGCGCGCGAGCAGCGGCTCGAACTCGGCGAACATCGACCCCGAGAGTGCGTTGGCGGAGCTTCCCGGTCGGTCGATGGTGACCCAGGCGATGCCATCGCCGTCGACCTCGAGCCGCCAGGAACCGGGTGTGGGCGCGTTCATGATGCTGTCCTCCCGGACGGGGAAGTCGTCAGGCCGCGGAGACCTTGCGCAGCGCCGCGCGCGGGTGCACCTCGAAGTCGCATACGAGCGGGCGGTGGTCCGAGAAGCGCACGTCCGGGACGCGGAAGTCGGTGACCTCGATGCCCTCGCTGACCAGCACGAAGTCGAGCTCGATGCGCGGCGTGCGCGCCGGGAAGGAGGGGAGCCCCGCGGTATTGGCACTGCGCAGCCCCGCCGCCCGCATGAAGAGGTAGATCTCGTGCGTGCCCCAGAAGGTGTTGAAGTCCCCGGCGACGATGACCGGCTTCTGGGCCTGCAGGATCAGGTCGTGGAGCGAGCGCAGCTGGTACTGGCGGTGGCGGAACTTGACCGACAGGTGCACGAGGAACACGCACACCTCGGAGAGCTCGAGCTCGATGATGAGCCGCTTGATGCCGGTGTCGAAGTAGTGGAAGCGCTCGCCGTGCACCGTGGGGGCGGAGAGGAACGCGTTGCCCTGCTTGCGCACGATCGGCATGAACTGGTTGAGCGAGTCCGCCCCGTACTTGGTCTGGTAGGTCGAGTAGTGCCCGAGCTGCCGGGCGATGTGGTCGGCCTGGTTGAGCATGCCGGTGCGGATCGAGCCGGTGTCCACCTCCACGAGGCCGACGACGTCGGGAGACTCGGCGCGGATGAACTCGGTGATCCCACTCAGGACCTTGCGGTTGCTGCGCAGATAGCCCGCGCCGGGCAGCGGCAGGTGAAAGGCCGGACCGGTGCCGGTGGCGTAGCGGATGTTGTAGACGAGGAGTCGCACCGCGGGAGAAGAGTCTTCGCAGTCAAAGGGCACTCATTCTATCGTGCCACGCCGCACCTCGTGTCGGTCGCGCCCCTCATTTGCCTCGGCCGGCCCTCAGCACGGCGCCAGTGAGCCCGCGGTGTGAGTTCCCCGGCGCACCGCCTTGTGCCAGACTGGCCGCGTGTCGCAGGCCAATCCGATCCGCCTCTTCATCACGCACGCCTGGGAAATGAGCGACGACTACCTGCGGGTCTTCGAATACTTAGAGAGCGCGCGCAACTTCTTCTACAAGAACTACAGCACCCCGGACCTGCGGCCCTCGGGAGACAAGGAGGCGCTGCGCGAGAACCTGCGCAAACAGATCGGGCCGGTCGAGGCGGTCATCGCCCTCTCGAGTCTCTACGACGCGCACCAGGACCTGCTCACGTTCCAGCTCCTGTACTCGCAGGCGAACAAGAAACCCGTGATCCTCATGAAGCCCTTCGGCAGCACCAAGGCCGCCCCGAAGGCGATCCTCGACCTCGCGAGCGACGTGGTGGACTGGGACGAGCGGGCGCTGGTGGACGTGATCCGCCTGCACGCCCGTCAGGAGAAGACCGGTCGTTGGGATACGATCGAGTTCAAACTCGACTGAGCCGCGCCGCTATGCCTCGTGCGCGTAGAGCGAGATCACCTGCGGCACGCCCTTCTTCGGACGACCGCTCGCGACCGCGTTGAGCGGCGCGCCGTTCAGGATCACTTCCGGCAGCGGCACTTCGCGCCCCGAGTCGCGCGCGAGCGCCCCGTAGAGGCGCACCACGCGCCCGGCCACGTCGTCGGCCTCGTGGCTGGACATCTTGCGCACGGTGGCGCGCACCGCGTCCTCACCCTGCAGGGGCCGCTCGCGCGTGAGCGCGTCGTGACAGGCGAGGAACTGCACGCGCAGCTCCTCGGGGAGCTCCTCGGCATGCACCTGTGCGAGATGGTTACGGTAAGCGATCGCGAGTCGGTCCTTGATCGACCCCGAGCGCGCGAGCGCCAGCGCCGCGCCCTCGAGCTGTTCACACGTCGTGCTCATCTCTACCTCGGTGACACCATCAGCCCGCGAAGATCCGGTCGAGCCCGCGTGGGCGGCGGCGTCGGTTCGTTCTTGTTGTCCGGTCGGCTGGAATCCAAGCGTACTCAAGCCACTGCGTGCGAAATATAGCTGAGACTCTAGAAAAAAAATATGCGCGCCCCGGGAAGGAGCGCGCCGAAAGTCTCAGCCGGAATTACTTCAGAAACTACTTAAGAATCAAGCCGCAACACCCTATATTTCAAGGGTGTTTTTCCTAAATTTAGTCCTACTGCTGCCAGCACACGGTCGTATTGTTGGCGCCGCCACCGTCGAGCGCCGACTGGCGACCGGTGGAGTCGACTGTGAAGCTTGCGCATGCGGCATCCTGCGCCTGGCTCCGCCCGGGCACCGGGAGCGCGGTGATCGTGAAGGAGGGCGCCGGCAGGCCTCCGGCGCAGGGCCCCACGTTGCACACGACGGGCGCCTGCAGGAAGTAGTAGCCGCCGCCGATCGGGTTTGCGACGCCGAATGCGGTGTAGCCCATGTCGGCAGGGAGCGCGGAGTAGATCGAGCCGTTCGTCGACAGGTAGCGCTCCTCGCGGCCGGCCAGCTCGAGCAGCGCGGTCTTCGCGTCCGTGCGCCGGGACTTGCGGATCTGGGACATGTAGGAGGGCACCGCGATGCCGAGGAGGATGGTCGCGATCACGACCACCACCATCAGCTCGATGAGGGTGAACCCCCGGTTGCGTCCGCGCAGACTCATATGCTGGTGCATGGTGCCTCTCTGATGCTCATTTAGCGGCGCTCGATCCAGCTCAGGCGCCGGCCGGTCGTATTCGGGGGCAGGTTAAGACCGAGCGTGCCGCCCTGGATGTTGTTGGCCCCGGCGCCGCCGCCGCCCTGCACCTGGTTGGTCTCGTACACGAGGTACTTGGTGCCCGCGCTGTTACCGGTGATGAAGGAGCTGCCGGTCGCATTCGTCTGCATGGCGATCGCGGCATTGTCGGTGTAGCGCGCGTCACTGTTGACCAGTGGGTTCGCGGCCTCACTGGGCGGCAGGAACACCTGGTTGAACGCGCCGCCCGTCATGGCCGAGAGCACGTAGGTGAACCCCGTATCGTTCACGGTAGCGCACGAGAGGGGGTTGTTCGGCGCCGGCACGATCGAGTTGACCGTGAGCGCCTGCGACACCAGCTCGGGGCTGAAGATCACCTGCTCCTGCGTGCCCGGGAAGTTCAGGTACCAGCCGAACTTGCCGTTGCTCGCACAGTTGCCGGCCCAGCAGACCGCGGCATTGGTGGTAATGTCGCGGTTCCCCGTCGTGGTATTGACGGTCACGGTCTGCTGCTGCAGGTTCGCGGCCTGCAGCGTGTTGGTGCCGGCGCTGCCGCCGCTCGGCACGGCCGGATTGTTGTTCGCCAGGCTCGCGTAGGTGGCGCCCGAGACGCTGTTCCAGCCCGCCATGTTCCAGTCCCACACGCCGTACAGGCTCTGGGTGCCGGTGGCGTAAGTCGCACCCTGGGTATTGGTGAGCGGATTCTTCTGGCCGGTGCCGAAGAGCACCATGATCTGCGGCGTCATGCCCGGGCTCGGCGAGCCGGAGGCGACGACCATCGCGGTCACGATCGGCTGCCCGCCGGTGTAGAAGAGCGGCCCCGGGCTCACGCCCCAGCTCGCCTCGTTCGCGCTCGTGAGGTCGAAACGCCAGACGTTGCCCTGCAGGTCGCCCGCGTAGACGTAGTCGGTGATGTGGTCACCGTCCAGGTCGGCCGGCGAGGGGAAGGCGATGCCGTTCGGGTTGCCGCTGCTGCCGCGCCCGGTGCTGAAGTAATAGAAGGTGGGCGCCGCGCTCGCCGGGTCGAGCGTCATGACGAAGATGCCCGCATCGCCCGTGGAGCTGCCGAAGCCGTTGCCGAAGATCACCGCCCAGCGCCCGTCGTGCAGGCGGCGCAGCTGCGGCGTGCCGTAGGTGTTGCCGAGGTTCTGCCCGCAGTTCGACACGTTGACGCAGGTGATGTTCGAGCCGTTCCACTCGCCGATGACGAGGCTCGAGGACTGGCCCTCGGTGAAGGCGCTGTAGCCGGCGCTCGGCACGCCCGGGCCCGGGTTGGTGACGTCGAGCGCGAAGATCGCCGAGCCGCCCGCACCCAGGCCACCCACCAGCCAGCTGTGCCAGGCGTTGTTGTAGAACACGTCGCCCGTGCCCGGGGTCGCGTCCTCGAAGAAGTTGTGACCGTACTGCGCGTTGGCGTAGTCGAGGTTCGCGGTGGTGGAGTGGATGCTCTGCAGGAGCGCCGATGGCATGTAGGCGAGCACCTCGACGCCGTCGTTCGGGCTCGAGGTGTTGAAGGTGCCGTCGGAGTTGTAGGCGCCGCTGCGGAAGCCGTGCAGCAGGCCGTCGTTCGCGCCGACGTACACCACGTTGAGGCGGGTCTGCTGGGCGGTCACGTACTGCGCATAGCTCTGCGCGCTGCTCGACTGCTCGGGCATGACGGCCGCCATGTTGAGGCGGTCGACCCAGTTCACCGCGTACGGGGAGACCGGCGGTCCGACCCAGCTCGGGCTCGAGTCGATCACATCCGCGAGGACGCTGCTGCGCGAGCGGAAGAGTCCCACGCCCAAGGTATTGATCTCATTGGTGCGGTCGCCGCGCAGGTAATTGACGCGGTTGGCGTTCGGCGTGGCGTCGCCCGCGGTGATCGCGCTCTGCTGCGCGCTGTTGAGGCTGCTCCACTCGAAGGGGATGCCGGAGCCCGTACCACCGGTCGAGGTGAGGATCACGCGGTTCGTCGGCGCTTGGGCCGTCAGGGGCCCGGCGACGCCGGTGGTGAGGCAGCTGCTGCCGGCCTTCACACCGGTGAGCGTGCAGGCGCCGTCCCAGTTTGGCGCGGCGGCGATGACCACGTTGCCGAAGGTGTCGAGCCCCAGGGTGCTCGCGGTCACGCGCCCGGTCCAGTTGCTCGGGTTGTAGAAGGCGAAGTAGGCCTGCGCGCCGGTTTCGAGCTTCGCGGACTGCTTCTCGCTCGCGCCCGCGCCGCTCGCGGCGGTCGTCACGGGATCGGCCTTGAAGCACAGGATCTCGTGGATGTTGTTGGCGCCACCGGTCGAGCCGGCGAAGCCGAACAGGAAGCTCGTCGGCAGCGGGCCGTTGCTCGCCGTGATGCTCTGACGCTGAATGACCGACTGGTAGGCGCCGCAGCCGCCGACCGCCGGACAGAGCGCATAGTTCAGGCTCATGAGCCCGTTCTGCGTGATCTTCAGCTGGTAGAAGATGGTCGTCGCGCCACCGCGCGCCATGGCCGCCTCGTTCGCGATCTTGGTCGTGGCGGGCAGCTCGACGTAGGCGTTCGGGATCGGCGCGTAGTCGTAGATCGGAATGGTATTGCCATTGACCTTCACGGCCTTGTTGCCGTTGGCGTAATCCCAGACGACGCCGTTACGGCAGGTCTGCTGCACGGCCGCGTTCTGCTGGGCGGCAGTAAAGGAGTTCGGGTAGTAGGCGGGGTACTGCGCGTGCAGCCAGTTCCAGGCGATGTTGCCGGCGCCGCGCAGGCCGATGCGGTTCGGCTTGTAGCCGTAGCCCAGATGGCTGTTGTCGCCGGTGGCGGAATTGCCACCCATATAGCCCGCCATGAGCTGCGCGCCGTTCAGGAAGTTGCCGTACTCGTCGATGCCGAGGCCGAGATAGGCGCCGACCAGGCCGTTGTACGGCGGGTTCGCGTTCGAGCAGGTGTAACCCAGGCTACCACCCCAGGAGCCGAGCCCGTTGCCGTCGCCCGCCGCCGTGCCGGTGATGGTGGCGGTGTTGAGTGCGCTCGAGTCCATCAGGAAGAAGCTGATGCCGTCCGCCCCGTCGCCGCCCGCGCCGCCGGAGTTGCCGCGGTAGGTGACGGTCTTGAAGGTGATCGAGACGCCAGACCCGGTGGGGAAGGGGGTCGTCGAAAGGATGCCGCCGTTCTGACTGAAGCCACCCGGGTTACCGTTGGTGAAGCGCAGTGCGCCGTGGCCGTTCGGGTCGGGCAGAGTCTGGGTATTGCCCGCGACGCCGTTCTGACCGCCGACGAGGGGCTGGTTGTAGTAGGTCGTGCCGATCGTCGTGCAGCCGGGCACCTGGCCGGAGGAGCTCGTGGTCGGCTCGACGCCGGTGGAGGTGCCGGCGGTGAGGCAGGCGCCGTTGAAGAAGTACCAGGGGTTGCTGGTCGAGGTCCCGGTGAAGTCATCGGCCACCGAGCCCCCCGTCGTCTGCGCCTGCGCCCCAAAGGGGACCGCGAGCGCCACGAGGGCGACAATGAGGGAAAGGGTGCACTTGAGGTTTTTCACAAACCACTCCTGTTAACGACGCCCTGCGACACCTCGTAGGTGCTCTCGACGACGGCCACCGTGGTCTGGCTGCTGCCGTAGCCGAAGGCATCGACGCGGTACGCCTCGCCCTGGCCATCCAAGGACGGGCCGAGATCGGCGATGTAGAACGTGGGGAGGCTGAAATAAGCCGGATTACCGGCGGTGCCGGCCTGACCCAGCGAGGCGATCGCCATGGTCTGGGGCTGAAAGGTGACGCCGATCGCGCCGCCACCCGCACCCGCGGTCACCCACGGGATGTTGGCGATCGTCAGACCGAGATCGCGGTCGAGCCGGTTGGAGCAGATCTGCCCCTGGCCGAGCGTGCCGTTCAGGAGCCCGGCCGTGCAGGGCACCGCGCCGATGGCCGCGTTGTTGCCCTGCAGGAGCCACCACTCGCCGTATTCCTGGGCGCTCTCGGCGGCGTGCAGGGCGCGATCCTTCTCGCGCAGGTTGCCCGCGATCTTCTCCTGCGTACCGTAGCTGCGGAACATGCTCAGCGCGAGCAGCGTGATGATGATGAGGAGCAGCAGGCTTGTGATGAGCGCCATGCCGCGCTCGCGCCTCGTGCGGGTCGGGCGGCTCATGTGTGCACCCCCGCGCGCCCCATCACCTGGATGACGCGGTCGAACAGTATGGTCGGCTGCTGTCCCGGCGTGTTGGCCATGGGGTTGGTGAACGTGATGCGCACGCGCACCGCGCTGATGTTTTGCCAGTCGTCGCCGCCGTTCGGTCCGCCGCTGCCGTTGGGCAGCATCTGGCTGGCGTCGAGATAGGTGTCGACGTTGTAGTCGCTCGTGGCGGTGCGCTTGACGCCGTACAGGACCTGCAGGTTCTCGATGCCGTTGACGATGGTGCGCGCCGGCGCGCCGTTCACCGAGCACTGCAGCTGGCCGGGGGCATTGCCGGCCGGCGGCAAGACGCTGAAGGTATTGGTATAGAGGTTGTCCGGGCCCACGGTCCAGTTGG
This sequence comes from Steroidobacteraceae bacterium, assembly GCA_036270915.1. Lineage (GTDB taxonomy): Bacteria > Pseudomonadota > Gammaproteobacteria > Steroidobacterales > Steroidobacteraceae > 13-2-20CM-66-19. Next base: position 8,952 of record DATBBQ010000019.1, on the reverse strand, counting down.
TGCTGCCGTCGCAGAGGATGCCGTCGACCACGCCCGTGCCGGTGATCTGGTTGATGCGGAAGCGGACGCTCAGCGTGTCGGGATTGCCGGCTACGTGGGCGCCGAAGAAGGCCTGTCCCGCCTGGAAGGGGCCGACCGCAGTCAGCGCCGTGCCGACCGTATTGACGACCGGGTCGGGGAAGTAGCCGGCCTGCTGCACGATGTCGGTGATCACGCCCATCGCGAAGCGCTGCTGATCCTGCAGCTGCGCGAGCGCCTGCTGGTCAGCGTAGCGGACGCGCACGTTCTGGATGATGGTCAGCAGGCCACCGATCAGGAAGAGGGCGATGGCGACCGTCACCATCAGCTCGACCAGGGTGAAGCCGCGTGCGCGCGGCGCGGAAACCAGGGACTTGGTTGCTCGATTCTTCATGGCTCGACGTACAGCGTGTAGGTGGGCAGGGCGAGGGCGCCGGTCTCCTGCTTGTTCATGGACACCGCGTTCTCATTCCAGGTGATCGCGACCGTGAAGCTCGGGGGCGCGTTGACGCCCGCGACGCCGGTATAGGTAATGGTCGCCGTCGGGTTCGGCAGCACGGCGCCGAGGGACACCGCCCAGTTGGCGAGGTCGTACCCCGCCATGTTCTGCGGCTGACAGAAGGCGTTCTCGCACGAAACCGGCGCGCCCAACTGGCCGGTCGCGATCGTCGCGGTGCCCGCATCCCCCGCGGACGTGATCGCGGCGGGGGTCACCGTGTAGTTGGCCGTCGCCGCGCCCCAGAAGTTGCGGTTCGAGTGCATCGAGGCGGCCAGGCTCGCCGCCTCGATCGCCGCGAGCGAGCGCAGGCGCGAGGTATTGGTATTCGAGAGCGCGAGTGCCTGCATCTTGGCAATGCCCAGCACGCCGATGCAGATCACGATCACGGCCACCATGACCTCGACGAGGCTGAAGCCGCGTGCCCGCAGTCTTGTCGCATGTGCGTTCATCAGTTACATACCTCGGCGGCGGATTCACCGACCGTCATCGGCGTCGCGGTGCGCGGCACCCCCATGGGGTTTATCCACAGACAGCGCGACAAGGCGGCGTTCGCCGTCCGGTCGTGGAGCGTGATGGTCGCGTCCGGGAAGCCCGCCAGGGTGGTGGCGAAGCCCTCGCGGTTGTAGGTCACCGCGCTGAGCGCGTTGTTGGCGATGAAGGTGTCGGCCGCGTTACCGAGGAAGGGCTGCTGCACCTTGAGCACCAGCTCCCCGGCGTCCACGGTCGCGTTGCCGTTCGGGTCGGAGAAGACGATCCAGCCTTCCTGCCAGGTCGTGCTGCCGCCGTCACAGTTCGCGCCGTCGCGCGAGACGCACACCGTCACGAACAGCCCCTCACGCAGCGCCTCGGCGCGGGCGTACTGGAGGTCCCCGAGGAGCGAGTTGACCTCGGCGGACATGCGGTAGGAGCTCGTCACGTACCGGTAAGAGGGCACACCGATGCCCATGAGGATGGCCACGATGGCCATGACCGTGATGAGCTCGGTGAGCGTGAAACCTTTTTGCGACTTCATGGCGGCGCAATGTACTTGAGCGTTGCGGTGCACAAACCGGTATTGCGTCACACTCGCCCGGCGGTCCGACGGACGGACCGTGAGGGGTTACGAGCGGTCCCGGCGGCTGCACATAAGTCGCGAAATTCCCGCGACGCACCCCCGCCGCGCGGGCGTACGCGGCCACAAAAGCGCAGCGCGCGAAGCGCCCGGCCGCGATGCACGGCTCCCATGCCCATAGTTAAGGAGCCGGTCCGTCGGTCGGGCCGGCCCTGAGAGCGAGTCCAAGTGCCAGTCATAGCCACCGGGAGCGCCCGAGGCTGTGAACGCACTCACAGCCGTGGCTCCCTGGCCGGCGTTGGCGCGGGACCGACCGCACAATGAGTGTTCGGGCGGGCAGATTTCGTGACTGCCCGAGGAGGGGGCCGTTATGACAGTTCTGGGGCTCTTGCGCGCCGGTTTCAGGCAGACGGTGCTCGTCGTAATCGCCGGCGCGGCGGTCGCTGCGCCGGAAGCGCCGTCGCGGCTCTCCCAGGAGCTCGCCGCTCTCTACCAGGCTGCAGTCTCGGGCCAAAAAGCAACCGCCGTGACCAGCGCGCCACACTTTGACGCCCAGGGAAGGGTTCTGGTGGAGGTCGATCTCGCCTGCAGCCCGGTCGTGCCGATGGCGGCCCTCAAGGGCGCGGGGCTCACCCTCAGCGCGAGCGTGAACGTCCCGCCCCTGTGTGCGGTAGAGGGCTGGATCGCGCCCCGGGCTCTGGCAACGCTGGCGCAGGTGAGCGGCGTCGTGCGGGTCAAGCTGCCGGCTGCGGCGACGGCGCAGCATCCGCACAAGGCTGCCAGCGCGCAGCTGTAGCGCCCGCGCCCGGCACCGTCAGAGTCTTCCGACCGGAAGAGGGAGCCACCGCGGGTGACGCGCGGCGCCCGGCGCGACTAGAACCTCACCTCGGAGCGCAATTGACAGCAACGAGGTGCGATGTGGCCAAGTCCAAACTTGAAGGTTTACGGGTCGCGATCCTGGCGACGGACGGTTTCGAGCAATCCGAGCTCATGGAGCCGCGCAAGGCACTGGATGCGGCGGGTGCGACGACGGAGGTGGTGGCGCCGAAGCCCACCGCGATCCGCGGCTGGAATCACAAGGAGTGGGGCGAGTCGGTCGAGGTCGACGAGACGCTCGACGACGTGGATGCCAAGGACTACGACGCGCTGCTGCTGCCCGGCGGGGTCATGAATCCGGACGCCCTGCGCATCGAGCCGAAGGCGGTCGCCTTCGTGAAGGACTTCTTCGATGCCGGCAAACCGGTGGCTGCGATCTGCCATGGCCCGTGGACCGTCGTGGAGAGCGGCGCGGCCGCGGGCCGCACCATGACCTCCTGGCCTTCCCTGCAGACCGACATCCGCAACGCCGGTGGCGAATGGGTCGATCAGGAGGTGCTCGTCGAAGACAACCTCGTGACGAGCCGTAAGCCCGCCGACATCCCGGCCTTCAATCGCGAGATGGTCGCGCTCTTCGCCGAAGCGCGCGACGAGGCCGCCGGCACGACGCACGGAGGCCGGAGCGAGCGGGCACGCCCGTCGCTGCGTCCGTAAGAGCGGCGGCGGAATGCGCGCGCCCGCGGCTAGTCCGGGCCGCGCGTGGAGCAGACGACGACCGCCGGCGGCCCTGCGCCGGCGGTGCGCGTGTGCGCGCGGCGGCGAGCCTTGGACGCCGCGGCGACTCTGCGCTAGCGTGCGCGTCCCTGAGGCAAACCGATCGGATTCTCATGGGTCGCCTGCCGCGTCTGCATTTCAGCATCCTCTGTACGTCCGTCCTCCTGCTGCTCGCTGCGCCGCAATCCCGCGCCGCGCCGGACGCGCGTCTGGCCGCGGCGAGCGCCGGCATCGAGAAGTCCATCCAGGAAAGCGGGGCCGAGGTCGCGGTTGCCTTCCGCACCGTCGACGGCAAGGAGGAGTGGTTCCTGCGCGCCGACGAGCCCTTTCACGCCGCGAGCACCATGAAGGTCGCCGTGATGATCGAGCTCTATCATCAGGCGCGCCAGGGCAAGGTGCAGCTCGACCAGCCGCTCACCGTGCGCAACGAGTTCAGGAGCCTCGTCGACGGCTCCCCGTTCAGCCTCGATCCGGGCGACGATTCGGAAAAAGAGCTCTATGAGGTCGTGGGCGCGACGCGCACCCTGCGCGAGCTCAACGAGCTCATGATTACGGTGAGCAGCAACCTCGCGACGAACCTGCTGATGGACAAGCTCGGGATCGCCAATATCCGCGCGGGTGTGCGGCAGCTCAACGCCGGCGGGCTCGAGGTGGTGCGCGACCTCGAGGACGGTAAGGCGTTCGCGCAGGGCCGCAACAACACGACGACCGCGCGGGCGCTGTGCGTATTGATGACGGCCATCGCCGAGGGCAGGGCGGTCGATCAGGGCTCGTCTGCGCAGATGGCCGCCGTGCTGGAACGGCACTCCTACAACGACGACATTCTTGCGGGGCTTCCGCCCGGTACGCGCGTCGGCCACAAGGCCGGAGAGATCACCAAGATCCGGCACGACGCGGCGATCGTCTACGCGCCGCGCCCCTTCGTCCTCGTGGTCCTGACCCGCGGACTCAGCGACGGTGACCAGGCGGCGGCACTGATCGCCGCGATTTCCCGCCAGCTCTACGCGGCCACGCAGCCGGGGACGGCTACTGCACCTGCCACTGCTGGCTCGCCCCAGGCCCGCACGCATTGATGACCAGCGGCGAACCCTCCGCCACGTCACCGCCGGCGACATCGAGGCACTTGCCGCCGGGCCCGACGATGTGGCCGGCGGAAACCTGCCACTGCTGACTCGCGCTCCCGTCGCATTGCGCGGCGATGACCGGTGCGAGGTTCTGGGTCTGGCCGCCCTGGACCGTGAGGCACAGCCCGTTGCTGTTGGCGAAAGTGCCGTTCTTGGCCGCCCACTCCTGGTTCTGATTGCCGAAGCACTGATTGAGGCGCACCGGGATGTCGTAGCTGAGCGCGCCGTGGTGCTCTACGTGGGCACAGACGTTGGTATTGGCGATGACCAGCTCCTTGTTGCTCGTCGTCGCGCAAGCGGCGAGGACCAGGCACGGCAGCATCAGGCACAGCGAACGACTCATGCGCGCGGACTCCCTTGGCGATTGGCTCGAGACTCGGGTGCGCGGACGGGCGACCGGCCGCGCGCGGGCGCCATGGTGAACGCTTTCGCCGGGTTTGGAAAATCTCGCGGACAATGGCCCGACAATCGTGTCGTCCGCGCATGCACGCGGGCGGACGAATGCGTCAGGCTGCTCTAAAAAGGGTCGCGAACTTCCGACGGTTCTTGAAGATTCTTTGCGCCGCGCCTTGAATGCTGCGGATGCGACGGGTAAGGTGAGCCCAGCGCGGGCAGCGCGGGAGTCGATTCTCGAGCGCTGCGCGCATCGGGAGCATGGGCTTAGCGGTTGGCGCATGGCGGCTCCCGGCAATCCGCAAGGGGGGGCATGCAGCTTCAGGGCTATAGACACGCCAGACTGATGGAGGAGTCAGAGTGGCGTGTGGAGAGAGCCACGTATTCACGCGCGCCGGCGGACGTCATCGCCAGCCGCGTCTTCGAGACCCGCGATACGTACCGGAGCTGGTCCCTGGAGCACGAGCGCCTCATGCGCGCCGTGTCCAGCCGGGACCGCATCGCGCAGCAGGTGACGGCACTGCGGACGACCGCCTTCACGCTGCTCCACAGGCGTGCCGTGTTCGAATACCTGCGCGACCGCGGGATCACAGGACCCAAGCGCCACAAGCTGTTCGCACTCTTCTATGGCTGCCGGGACTACACGAACGCAGTGCTGGCCGAGCACGGCAACTACGTGCGCTGCAGCTCGAGCTATCTGTGCACGCACCACATCGCCGATGAGCTCATGCACGACGCCGCGTTCGCCGAGCCGCTGCAGCTGTACGAGCAGTTCTACAGCGAATACTTTCGCGCCTACTGCGACGTCGAACTCGCCGACAGCGAGCGGGAGAAGGAGGAAATCCAACCGCTCGAGGCGTTGCGGCCGCTGCTGAAGTACCGCCTCGGTGAGGCAAGGCAGGCGATCCTGGCCATGCCGCTGGCGCCGGAGCAGGACTGGCGCGAGGTACAGATCCGCAAGCCGAACGGCGACACGCAGCGCATGCGCGCGATATTCGGCTGACGGTTCTTACTATCGGGCAGGGACGAGCTTCGGGCGGTCGGCGGTGAGCGTCACGAGCGCAACGTAGCGCGTGTCGTCCAGCCTGAAGTGGATCTCCCACTTGGCGGGATTGGCGTGGGGCGATGAAGAAACCGAAGCACATGCTTTACCCCTCCTGATCGTGCGAGTTCTTCTCCGATCCCTCTATGGCGCGATGCGCGCGACCGACTACGGTGGCCATCCGCAGATTCGGAAGGGCTCGCTCACAGTCTTTGCCGCAAAGACTGTGCGCCTCGTAGTGCTCCGGAGCACGCTCGTGATTCCTAAGTTTTCTAACCTCGCGCTGCGCTGCACGACTTGCGCGCTGGCGAGTGAGACGATGAGAGGAGGGCGCCGCGCAGGTGTTGGCGGGCTCATGGTATTCGCACTGCTGGGTCTGGCTCAGGGCACACCCGCCCTGCCGCCCCGAAACCCGGTCCTGCGATCCACACCGAGGACGTGGAGCTCCTTTATAAGGTGTACGACGGGGCGGGAGGTCACCCGAGCGCGCAGCAGCTGCAGCCGGGGTCGGCTACCGGATCGTCAAGACCTACTACCTGCAGGCCGGTGACAAGCGCCAAGCGCTGCGCGCAATCCTGGAGATGACCGATCCTCGCGCGCTCCTGGCCAAGAGCGGGTGGTCTCCCGGGATTCCGCTGCCGTAACCTCGAGCCTGAAGGCTCAGAAGCAGCCCGACCAGTCGAAGGCTCCTTATTCCTTCAGCTCCGGAGCCTGCAAGAACGCAGTCTCGAGCTTCTGGAGCGCATCCTTCGACGCGCGCTCCCCGGCGATGGAGAAGTCCGACCGGACTTCGGCGGAATCGGCCTTGCCGGTGCCGGTCGAGGAAACTGTGGCGACTTGCTTACCCCGGGCATCGTCGACCTTGCACGTCACCTGCACCGTAAAGTCGGTTGCCATCCAGGTGAAGATCCCACTGGAAGAAGATGTCGTGGTGATCGTCGGCTCGACGATGTAGTTGAGCGAATGCTTGGCGATGGCACTCGCATCGTCCGGTGTACTGACCAGGGTGACGCTCGTAAACACGTTGCCCAATGCCTTGTACAGCCCGGTCTCCATGTCGGCATAGGGGTGGTACTTCACCTTGTCACCGCCGCCACCGGCCGTCGTCACTTCCAGCGCGCGCTCGGCAGGGGAGATGTACAGGCCCACATTCTTTTGAATCCGCCCCGAAGCCGGCTCGAGCCCCTGGACGTCGGGCTTGATATTCATCGGATGAGCGCAGCCGGCCGCGCACGCGCTAACCAACAGTGCCAGTGCGAGTTTGTAGCTCTTCATGCGATTAGCCCCCGTGAGTGTTACTTCAAGGCCTGAATGAATGCCGGGTCGGCGTAAAGCTCTGCCAGGAGCTTCTGCACCATGATCGGGTACTGTTCCTGTGCGCGCGGAATGGCGACGGCGCCCATGAAGGAGGAATCCCACTGGTCGTGGATGCTCTTCACCTGGTCATAGCGGGCGGTTCCGCCGCGCATGACGATGAAGCGGGCTGAGATGTCCCCGGTGCCGGTGCCGATCGGAATGTTGATATCGTTCTTCTCAAGCGCTCCGGACACCTCGATCTGCGCGTCCGGTGCCAGCTTGCCCGCCATCGACAGTTCCTGCTTGAGCGCCTCAGCCAGGTACTCGGCGTATGAGTGGTCGTATGGTGATGCCAGGGATGAACCGCGAAGCGAGATGGCCTGCGGGTTTCCCTTCCCCGGATCGGACTTAAAGGCACCGACCTTTGTCGATGCTATCTCGCCGTCTTTGAGCTTCTGTACGTTTTCGAGCGAGGCGCTGTACCGTGGCGCGGTCAGTGAACATCCGCTCGCCAGTGCAGCGACGCTCAGCACGACTGGTAACACCAGAGCACGACCAACCGGCATCATCGTCATGTTCGCTACCCGTACCGTGAGCCAAACCTTAAGCGTTGGCTTAACGGTAGATCGACGGCAGCGTACAAGTCAACTCGCCGGTGGCGGATGCCTGTTAGATCCAGTCTCGTGTTCTTGATTCAACTGACGTGTTGGACCCCCGCACCGCGGTCATGACATCACCAGCCGGGAAGGTCTCCTGCTTGGCAAGCGTAAGGGACTTCAGCGCGTGGTTGGAGTCAGAGAGACTGATGGCGAGCTTACACGCCCAGAACGGTGTACCCGCGCGTCGCTCTTCGGCGAGACCATCCTGCGATCGCCCGAGTGGCACAGCTGATCGGAATAACTCCCGCGTCCCGGGACTGCATGGATGAATCCCTGCGGCCTTTAAAGCTTCTTCACCACGACCCGACCGCTCGCATCCACGTACACGCGATAGCGATTGCCGTCCTTGCAGGTGGCCGTGTAGTCGCTGTCGGCATTGCGTTTCGATTCGACCACCTGATCGCACGGAAAGCCATTCAGTGCGATCGTCGCCTTCAGGTCCGCACCGGTTGACGGAGCCTGGGCCGCCACGGGGCCGGTCAAGCCGAGCAGCGTCAGGGCACACGGAACAAAGATCGAGCGTGCAGGCATGTTAGCTCCTCATGTCGAGTAGGCGATGGCGGCGAACTTTTGTGGGTCCGTCAGCACGCTCCAGATGGCCTCGCGCGAGGACGATACAGCACTTGCAAGTGACGGATCCCCGTCCTGCAGCAGGGTGACCACCTTGATGAGCAACAGTTCGTACTTCTGCCGCAGTTGCCCGACGGTGATTCCCGACTGGCCCTTGTGAAACGCTTTGAACTGGGCGAGCAGGTCATCCACCTGGTTCTTGAGAGACAGCTTGGTAAACACGCCTATCGCGCGGGTGTCGCGCAGGCGCTGTTCGAGCCCCTTCAGGTCGAGAGGCGGTGGCGATGCGGCCCTGGGGGGCGTCGCTGGCGGCGTTGCGGCGGCGGCGGCGGCCGTTGCGGGCACTGGCGCGGGCGCGCTCACCGGTCCTGTGACCGGTTTGGACGGTCGCGACTTCGATGTGCCAGGCCCTGATTGGCCGGGTGGCGAAGTCGGAACGGGTGCTGCGGGCGCGGCAGCCGGCGCCGGCGCATTCGCAGCAGGCGTCTGCGGCGCACCGCCCGCGGCTGGCTCGGCAGTTTGCGGCCCCGTCCGAGACTCTCCGGTCGGCGCGGGCTCTGTCGCAACCGGACCCGGGGCTATTGGGGTCCCCTGAGGTTCACCGCTGACCGCGTGCGAACCTCGGTCGTGGGTACATGCCGCCAGCAAAACCATGGCTATGGCTGCAGCTAAATGCGACCTTCGCATCTGATTCTCGTGTCCGAATGCAA
>DATBBQ010000018.1:0-8361 GCA_036270915.1 Steroidobacteraceae bacterium | reverse complement strand
GTGACGGTGGCGACCTCGACCACGGGACGCTCCGGGGCCGGGGGCGGATCGGCGCCGAGCGCCGGCAGCGTCGCGAGCGACACGGCGGCCGCGACGAGGAGGGGGGCGCGGCGGGGACTGCGCGGCATCGCGAGGACCTCCCTGGTCGTGGCCCGGCTCACGTCGCGACCGCCGGGTCGGCAGCCGGGGCGGGGGCCGGGACGAGCACCGTGCGCCGGCTGCGCCGCATGAGGCGCATGAGCGCGGGGATCAGCACCAGGCTGAAGACGAGGCTCACCACGACACCTCCGATATTGACCGCCGCGAGGCCGCGGTAGATGACGCTGCCCGGACCGGGGTTCACCGCCATCGGTAACGCCCCGAGCGCGCCGGTGAGCGTGCTGGCGAGGATGGCGCGCAGACGTTGCTGCAGCCCGGCGCGTATACCTTCCTCGAGCGAGGCACCCTCGGACTCGGCGCTGCGCACCGCCGCCACCAGCAGGATGGCGTGATTGATGATGACTCCGATCATCATCACGAAGCCGATCATGGAGAGCAGGTCGAGCGCCTGGAAGTGGATGAGATCCAGCAGGCGCAGCCCGAGGACGCCGCCGATCAGTGCCAGGGGCACGGTGAGCAGCACGATCAGGCTGTCGCGCACCGAGCGGAACAGCACGGTCATCAGGAGGAACAGCACCACGAGCGCCATGCCGAACACGCGGCTCATCGCGCTCAGGGTCTGGCTGAGACTGTCGGCACTGCCGGCGAGTCGCAGCGAGCCGTCCGGTGGCATCTGCGCGCGCAGCTTCGGCAGCACGTCCTTGTCGATGATGCCCAGGACCTTCTCGAGTGACAGGGAGGCGGGCGGATCGATGGTGAGGGTCACCGTGCGGCGGTGATTGAGGCGACGGATTCCGGGCGGCCCGAGCGTCGTCGACAGCTGCACCAGGTCGCCGAGGCGTACCGTGGGCCCGCCGGGGGTGACGAGCGGTGCGTTGGTGAGGTCCTCGGGGGTCGCCCCCTCGCTCGAGCGCAGGATGATCGGCAGGCGCGACTTGCCATCGAAATACTCCCCGAGCCACGCCCCGGTGCCGACGGTTGCGACGACGGTGCCGAGGGCGGTGCGATCCCAACCCACCTCGGCGATGCGCCGGTCGTCGGGGTTGGCGTGCAGCTCGAGCTGCGCGTCCTCGGGTGCGGGGAAGCTCTGCACCCCGGCTCCGGGGAATGTCTTCTCGAGCAGCTTGCGGCCGTCGACGGCGACGCGGTAGAGCGCCGCGGTGTCCTCGCTCTGCAGGTGAATGCCCACCGAGCGCGCCGAGCCGCCGATACCGCCGAACAGCTCGCCCTCGGCGGTGTAAGCGCGCGTGTCCGGGAGGCCCACGGCGACCTTGTCGCGGATCAGGGTCTCGAGCTCCCCGATGCGCTTCTCGTCGATCACGCGCGCGCCGATGGTCCCGCCGCCGGGCCAGGCCTGCAGGTACCAGTTCTTGAGGTGCGGCTCCTTCTGCGCATCCATGTAAGGCTTCATGCGCTCAAGGAGGGTCGGCAGGAGCTCGCGGTTGACCGCCTCCGGACTCATCCCCGGAGGGAAGTTGAAGAACGTGTCGATGGCCGCGCGCTTGACCGGCGGCAGGTAGTCCAGCGGCGGCAGCAGCCACCACGCGAGCAGGAGTGGGGCCACGAGCAGGCCCACGATCCAGCCGAGCTGCTTCTGCCGGGTGTCGGTCACGCGCAGCACCCACTCGGTGAGCCACGGCCATCCTTGGCCGTAGCCCGAAGGCTTCAGCGGCCGGTCGAGCGCGAACCCGAGCGCCGTCGGCAGGAGCGTGAGCGCCGCGACGATCGAGATACCGACCGCGATCGAGATGGTGAGGGCCAGATCTCCGAACAGCTGGCCCTCGACGTCCTTAAGAAAAAGCACCGGCACAAAGACCGCCACGGTGGTCGCCGTGGAGGCGATCAGTGCGCCGGCTACCTGGCGTGCGCCCTTGGAAGTCGCTTCGGCCAAGGGCATGCCGCTCTCGCGTAAGCGCAGCACGTTTCCAGAAACCACGATCGCTCCCTCGACCACCATGCCGACGGCGAAGGCGAGCCCGGCGAGGGAGATGACATTGAGACTGCGCCCGAACAGGTCGAGCGCCACGAAGGTGGCGCACAGGCACACCGGGATGGTCGCGGCGATGAGCAGCGTGACGCGCCGCTCGCGCATGAACCACCACACGACGATGAGCGCGAGCAGCGCTCCGATGATGAGGTTCTCGGTCAGCAGGTGCACGGCACGACGGATGAAGAGCGCGGCGTCGAAGGACTGCTCGATGCCCAGCCCGTGCGCCTTAAGCGGTCCGTCGCGCAGCTCCGCGACCGCCGCCTTCACCGCGTCGAGCGTCGAGAGCACGTTCGCGCCGTTGGCGCGGAACACCTGCACACCGATAGCGGGATTGCCGTTCTGGTAGGCGAAGAACGTGCGCGGCGGCGGGCCGACGTCGATCTTGGCGACGTCCGCGAGCCGCACCGGGCGACCGTCGCGCCAGGTGAGCACCAGTGCGCCCAGGTCCTCGGGGCTGAAGCGCCCGGTGAAGCGCAGCGTGTACTGGCGGCGGCCGACGTCCAGCTGGCCGCCCGAGACGTTGTTGGCCGCCGCGGCGCGCGTGGCGATATCCGGGACCGTGATGCCGAGCGCGGCCGCACGCGCCAGGTCGAGCGTGATGTGCACCTCGTCCGAGGGCCCGCTGTTCACGTTCACCGCCGCGACGCCGGGGATCGACTCCAGGCGCGAGCGCACGGTCTCCTCGATGAAGCGCTTCTGCGCCTCGATCGGCCCGGGCGTGCCGGGCAGGAGCTGCACGAAGAACCAGGAAAGCGTTTCGTTGGTGTCGCCGTTGCCGCCGAGGGTGACCTGAGGGCGGTCGGCGTCGCGCGGCAGGGGCGGCAGGCGGTTCAGCCGGCCGATCGCCTCCACCAGCGCTGACTTCATGTCGGTGCCGAGCGCGAAGCGCAGGTTGACGTTCGCGCCGCCGACGAACGCGTTGCCCTCGATCTCCTCGACCCCGGGCAGCCCCTGCATCACGTTCTCGAGCGGCTCGAGCAGCTCGGACTCGACTTCCTCGGGAGAGGCCGTGCGCCAGCCGGTCTGGATGGACAGCTGCGGCTTGTTGATGTCGGGGAACAGCTGCAGCGGCAGGCGGTTGAGGCTCAGCAGCCCGCACATGACCACGAACACCGCGACCACGATGATGCCGATCGGACTGCGGTTGGACCAGCGCAGGGTTTCCATGGCTCAGACCTGAGGGGCAGGGAACCGTTCCATGCGACCTTGGATGCTAGCGCCCGGTTCGCGGTTTGAAGCGCGAGTCGCGGCGAGCCGTGAGAAGGGCGCGACGTCCCGAAATTGATGCACCGCGGAACCCACGCAACCGGACGGCGACCGGCCGTTTTCGGACGTCGATTTCCGCCTTCGGCGTCCGAAAACGTCCGGGGGCTCGTCCCAGTCGGCTCTAGAGTCCGCCGCAACCGGCCGCACGGCCGTGTCTGGGAGGCATCATGGAACGCAACATATTCGGCGCCCTTGCGGTGTTGCTGGCGACGTCCGCCTTTACGGTTGAGGTGCAGGCCGAGTCGGGCACCCCGGCGCCTCCGGCCTACGTCGCCTACGACACCCAGCCGATCGCGGGCAGCAATGCCGGCGCCAACGGCATCAACAACCTCGGCTGGGCGAGCGGCACGTCCACCGTGGCCTCGGGAGATACCCACGCGGCGCTCTGGAGTCCCGGCAACGTGATCGATCTGGGCACGCTCGGCGGCACGAGCAGCGGGGTGCTATGGCCGGTGAAGAGCAACCACGGGCTGATCGTCGGGGTCTCCGAGACCGAGGTCGCCGACCCGCTCAACGAGCAGGGTTTCTCCTGCGGCGCGTTCCTCGACCTGCACGGGCACACGTGTCTGCCGTTCCTCTGGGACAACGGCAAGCTCAATCCGCTGCCCCTGCTCGGCGGCAACAACGGCTTCGCGACCGGTGTCAACAACGCAAGCCTCGCCGTCGGGTGGGCGGAGACGGCGGTGCATGACCTGACCTGCAGCACTCCCCAGGTGCTGCAGTTTGAGGCGATCGAGTGGGGTCCCACTCTCAGCGACAAGCGCGTGCTGCCTCCTCTGCGCGGGGATGCGACCTCCGCGGCGACCGCCATCAATGACGCCGGCGAGGTGGTCGGCATTTCGGGGGACTGCGGCGTCGCCGTGGGCCGCTTCAGCGCGCGCCACGCGGTACTGTGGGTGAACGCCCATCCGATAAGGCTGCCGACTCTCGGCGGGCAGGGCTGGAACACGCCGATGGCGATCAACAACCTCGGCGTGGTGGTCGGCTTCTCGGACACCCCGGGGGACGTGGTGAGCGGCGTGCTGAAGGCCAACTTCCGCGCGTTCGTGTGGAGTGCCCTCACCGGCATCCGCAAGCTGCCCGAATTCCCCGGCGACGGACTGAATGAAGCGCTGGGTATCAACGACTTCGGCCAGATCGCCGGCGTCTCCTTCGGCGGTCCGAATGGGTCGCGCGGGCTGCTGTGGCAGAACGGCACGGTCTACGACGTGAACGACCTCCTGCCCGCGGACTCCCCGCTCTTGGTCCTCGCGGCCGGCGACATCAATGACCACGGCGAGATCACCGGCCAAGCCTGCGTCGTGGTGGGCAACGCCTGCGGCACCGAGCTGCATGCCTTCGTCGCCATCCTCGCGCCGGGTTCCGGCCACGCCGCCGGCTCACCTCTCGCGCGCGCCGAGCGGAACGTCTACGTGCCGGCGCAAGTCCGGGCGCAGTTGCAGCAGATGCAGCGCCTCGGGCGCATGCCGCCGATGCGCGGCCACCCTCTGCCCTGACACCGGCACGGCTGCGGTCAGGCGTACGGGCCGCCTCGTTCCCCCGAGGCGGCCCGTTTCTGTGCGCCTAGAAGCCGACGTACCCGTGGGTGAGGGCGTAGGCGACCACGCCGGTCGCCGAGCGCACTCCCAGCTTGCGCATGACGTTGGTGCGATGACGCTCGACGGTCTTGTGACTGAGCGAGAGGAGCTGCGCCATCTCGCGCGTGCGGTAACCTTCGGCGATCAGCGACACCACCTCCTGCTCGCGGCTCGTGAGCAGGGCATCGTGACGCTCACGCACCGCATGCGGGGCCAGTCCGCGCGTGCGTGCACCGGAGGGCTCCACCAGGGCACTGCTGATGTAGTGCTTCTTCTGCGCGAGCGACTGGATCGCCTGGAAGAGCTCGTGCCGCTGGTCGTTGCGCAGGACGTAGCCGTCGGCACCGGCGCGTCGCGCGGCCTCGATCGCCTCGCCTTCGCGGCTCCCCGCGAGCACCAGCACCGCGGCGTGCGGCCAGCGGCGCTTCATGTGCGTGATGGTCTGAGGGCCGCTCTTCATGGCGACCGGCAGCTCCATGACGATCACGTCCGGATGCCTGTCCCCCGGGGCGCGCAGCGCCTCCTGGGCGTTCACGAAGACCGCGTCCACGTGCACGCCGTCGTCGCTTTTCAGGAGCGCACACAGCCCGTCGCGGAGGATGCCCGCCTCACCGACAACGAGCAGACAGGTCTTGCGACGCATGACCCTGCTTGGGTGTTCGTTCAGACAATATACCGCCGCCATCGTCAAGCCGACCTCGTTTGCTAAGAAGTCCAAAGCGCCGCGCCGCACCATGGCGCGGTCCGCTAGACTCGCGCCTCCCGACTACGGGTGGCCCTTGGAGGATGATCGTGAGTCGATTCAGTTTGCGGGCGTTTGCGGCTGCGGCCGTGGCGCTGAGCGCGTCTGCGGCACTTTGTGCAGCTGCAACACCGGATAAGCGTCCCGAAGGTAATGAAGACAAGTCGGAGAACCATAAGTTCGAACCGTTCAAGCCCGAATCGGTTACGAGCGAAGGCAGCGTCACCATCGGCGGCAAGGCGGTCGCCTACCAGGCCGTCGCCGGCACCCTGATCGTGCATCCACGCGGCTGGGACGACGTTCCCCAGGATCCGGCGCAGAAGGCGGGTGCGGGCGAGGAGGGCGGCGAGCACAATCCCACCGCCGAGGCGTCGATGTTCTACGTCGCCTACTTCAAGAAGGGCGGCGGCAACCGGCCGGTGACTTTCTTCTACAACGGCGGGCCGGGCTCGGCGACGCTGTGGCTGCACATGGGTGCGTTCGGTCCGCGGCGCATCGTGACGTCGACCGACTCGCACACTCCTGCGGCTCCCTACCGGCTGGTCAACAACGACTCGAGCCTGCTCGATGCGACCGACATGGTGTTCATCGACGCCCCGGGCACCGGCTTCAGCCGCATCGCCGGCAAGGACAAGGAGAAGGCGTTCTTTGGCGTCGACCCCGACGCGTACGCGTTCTCCGAGTTCATCACGCAGTTCCTCACCAAGTACGGGCGCTGGAACTCAGCGAAGTACCTCTTCGGCGAGAGCTACGGCACGCCACGCTCGGCGGTCGTCATCAACCAGCTGGAGGCCGACCGCTCGGTCGATTTCAATGGCGTGATCCTGCTGTCGCAGATTCTGAGCTTCGACCTCAGTCCCGACCGCCCCACGGGCAATCCGGGAATCGACACGCCCTACGAGACCGTGCTGCCGACCTACGCGGCCACGGCCTGGTATCACAAGAAGCTGCCGCAGCAACCGGCGAACCTTGAGGCGTTTCTCTCCGAGGTGGAGCAGTTCGCCATGGGCGAGTACGCCCGCGCGCTCGCCGCGGGCTCGCAGCTGAGCAGCCAGGAGCGTGGCGCCATCGCCGCGAAGCTGCACGACTACACGGGCCTTCCGGTCGACTACATCCTCAGGGCCGACCTGCGCATCGACGGCGGCGAGTTCCGCCAGATGCTGCAGGCGGACACCGAGTCCACCACCGGCAGACTCGACAGCCGCTTCTCCGGGCCTGACATCGACCCGCTGAGCCAGCGCGCCGACTATGACCCGCAGGCGAGCGCACTGAGCTCCGCGTACGTCTCCGCCTTCAACGAATACGCGCGCAAGGACCTGCGCTACGGAGAGGGGAAGATCTTCAAGCCGAGCCTGCGCATCTTCGGATCCTGGAACTTCCAGCACCGGCTGCCCGGGCAGCCGGCCGAGTTCGTCTCCTCACGGCAGGGGACGAACGTGCTGCCGGATCTGGCCAACGCGATGAAGCTCAACCCGAACCTCAAGGTGCAGCTGAACGCCGGCTATTTCGATCTCGCCACGCCCTTCTACCAGGGCCTCTACGAGATGCACCACCTGCCGATCCCGGCGGACCTGCAGGGCAACATCGAGTACAAGTTCTACCAGTCCGGCCACATGGTCTATGCGAAGGATGAGTCGCTGAAACAACTGCACGATAACGTGGCGGGTTTCATCCAGCGCACGGGCGGCGGGTAGCACGCCTGCGGCAATAGCGTTCTCACCCGAGCATCACGGCGCGCACGGGTCGCCGCCTGAATTTCTGCGGCCGGCCGTGACGATCAGAAGGTCACCGGCGCGTAATGCTCAAGCCCGTCCTGTCGTTCCGGCGCGCCGAGCATTGGCCGCGCGAGCGCGGAGGAAATGTCGGAAACAAGGGAGACGTCTATGAAAGAAGCCCGTCGACTGATAATGGCCGCTGGCCTCGGGGCCGCGGCGGCTCCGTGTGTCGCCGTGGCGAGACGCCGGAGCCCTCGGGCAGCTGCGCGCGCAGTACCGATATCGCGAAGTTCAACAAGCGCTTCGACGAGGTGCAGCAGACCCTGAGCGCGCTTCAGACGCAATCGACGCAGGCCGCCTCGGATGCGGGGATGGCGAGCACGAACACCCAGCGTCAGATCGAGAATGTCTCCAACCAGATTGCAGCGCTCAACCAAGTCGTCGTGGCCGTTGGACGCCACTAGGCGACGCCGCCCGGCGGCCAGCGCCTGGTGCGCGCGCTGCGGCCTTCGCCGTGCCCGAGCAGCTCAGTAGCAGTCGCCGGGAAATTGCCTTCCAGGGCTTGAGCTTTCAGCTGCCTGGCGACGGAGTCAGCGGAGCGCGGGTCACGCCAACGAGCGCGAGTAAGGCCTGCCGCCACCGTCGGCCCAGCATGAACGCTGCGATGAGCCTCAATGCGGCGGACCCGTAAGCGGAGGCCAGCCGGTAACGCACCACCGCGCTGGCGTGGTCCCAGCAAATATAAGCGCCAACACTCCCCACGCGCTCATGCCGAGGGGTAACAGGCCGAGCAGTAACAAGCCAACGAATTTCGCAGCGCGCCCGGGAGTCGTTGACATGGAGTAACCTCGACGTCCAGCGGGACAATAGACTGTCTGCACGGCGTCTACGACGCCTCGGTCATCTCGGGGAGCGGAGAACGCCAGCCCGACGGACCTGCGCGGTGGCGGTGGCGGGGGAGGGATGATGACG
>DATBBQ010000017.1:0-16596 GCA_036270915.1 Steroidobacteraceae bacterium | reverse complement strand
CCATCGCCTTCAGGTTCTTGAGCGGCATCACGCGAACCTTCTTGCTCGCGGGCTTTGCCTTGAACATCATCTTCTGGCCGGTGAAGGGGTTGACGCCTTCGCGGGCCTTGGTGGCCGGCTTCTTCACGACCTTCATCTTCATGAGGCCGGGCATCGTGAACAGACCGCTGCCGCGCAGGCTCTTCTTGATAACGCCTCCCAGCGAATCGAACACGCTGCCGACCTGCTTGCGGGAGAGCCCCGTGTCTTTGGAAATGTGTGTCAGGACTTCCGACTTCGTCGGTGCGCCACCCTTTTTCGCCATTTTGCGCTACTCCTCGAAAATTTAGTGTTGCGTGACGCGCTCGCGGTGCGAACGCGTGAAGAGAATCGGCGCGGAAAATAGCACATGCGCACGCTTTGGCAAGCGCTTTTTGTATGCGGGTGTTGCGAAAATGCCTTTTTTCTCAGGGTTTCGCGTCTGCACACTACTTGCATTCGCCGCGCGGGCATGACAGGCGCGAGCGCAGTCGCGGCGCACGGCTCATGCGACCGTGTTGCGAAGTCAGCGCTAAGCGCGTGTTCCGCAATGGCATCGCGGAGGCGAAGTGACGCGCGCCGAGGCTGATTTTCCAGTGCCTTCTCGCCGCTGCCGCACGCGGAAGCGGCCGCACACCTCGGTCAGTAGCGCAACAGGATGAGGATGGCCTGGATGAGTATGCAGGCCCACAGCGGCGACAGATCGATGCCGGCGAGCGCCGGGATGATACGCCGTATCGGTCGCAGGGCCGGCTCGCACAGCGACGTCAGCACCGAC
Source organism: Steroidobacteraceae bacterium (assembly GCA_036270915.1). Classification (GTDB taxonomy): domain Bacteria; phylum Pseudomonadota; class Gammaproteobacteria; order Steroidobacterales; family Steroidobacteraceae; genus 13-2-20CM-66-19. The sequence continues at coordinate 15,800 of DATBBQ010000017.1, read as the reverse complement.
TGCAGCGGCGAGTAGCCGCCGGGGGCGATCAGGCTCAGGAGCGCGTACAGCACGATCGCGTAGAAGTAGGTCCACAGGAGCGTGCGCGCGATCTCCATGAACACCGGGCGAATCCAGGCGGCGAGGGGCGGAAGACCTTCGGTGAGGGCGAAGAAGCAGCCGACCTTGACGATCGCCACGAGGAATACCGCGACCACGGAGGCCGTGTCGATCTTGCCGAGCGGCGGCAGCACGCGCCGCAGCGGCAGGATGAGGGGGTTGGTGAGGCGCACCACCGCCTGGCACAGGGGATTTCTGAAGTCGGCCCGCGTCCACTGCAGCAGCAGCCGCGCCATCACCACGAACAGCGCCAGCCACAGCAGGGTATCGACTACGTAGAGGATCGCTCCCATGGTCCCTTCACCTTGGCATCAGTTCTGGTTCTCGCCGAGCTCGCGACTGCGCGCCGCCGCCGCCTGCATGGCCCGCAGCACCGTGCCACGCAGGTCCGCGGCTTCGAACGCCCGCACGGCCGCCGCCGTCGTGCCTCCCTTGGAGGTGACCTCGGCGCGCAATCGGACGAGGTCGGCGTCCCCGGCCTGCGTCATGAGCGCCGAGCCGTTGAGCGTCGCGAGGGCGAGGCGCCTCGCGGTAGGCGCCTGCAGCCCGAGCTCGGCGCCGGCCTCCGCCATGAGCTGCGTCAGCAGGAAGAAGTAGGCCGGGCCGCTGCCGGAAAGCGCGGTCACGGCATCCAGTGCCCCCTCGGAATCGACCCAGACCACGTCCCCGACGGCGCGCAGGGTCTCCTCGGCGGCCGAGCGCTCGCGTGCGCCGACCTCGGCGGGCGCGTACAACGCGCTCACCCCGGCGCCCACCAGGGCCGGCCGGTTGGGTATGGCGCGCACGATGGGCACGCCCGCTCCACACCAGCGCTCGAGTAGCGCGAGCCGCACGCCCGCACACACGGAGAGCACGAGCGGCCGCGCCGCCGACAGCAGCGGCGCGAGCGGTACGAGCACCGCCTGTGCGTCCTGCGGCTTCACCGCGAGCACCACCACCGACGCGCCTTCGATCGCGTGGGCGTTGTCCGCGCCCGCGCTCACCCCCAGGTCGCGCGTGATCGCCTCGCGCGCCGCGGCGAGGTGTTCGCCGACGCTCACGGCTTCCGCGCGGGTGCCGGAGCGCAGCAGGCCGCCGATGAGGGCGCGGCCCATGTTGCCCGCTCCGAGGAGCGCGATACGGCGAAGACTCATGCCTGGGTATTGTACGGTCTTGGGCCGAACAACACCGTTCCGAGGCGCACGATGGTGGCCCCTTCGAGGATCGCCGCCTCGAAGTCGCCGCTCATCCCCATCGAGAGCGTGTCGAGGCGAGCGCCCGCGGCGTTGAGTTCGTCCTTGAGCGTGCGCAGCTGCGCGAACCAGGCCCGTTGCCGCGTCACCTCGGTCTCCTGCGGCGGCAGGCACATGAGGCCGCGCAGCGCCAGGCGCGGGAGCGAGGCGACCGCGCGCGCGAGCTGCGGCAGCTGCGCCGGCGTGACGCCGCCCTTGTTCGCCTCCCCGGCGAGGTTCACCTGCAGGCACACGTTCAGGGGCGGCGCGTGGGCCGGGCGTTGTGCGGCGAGGCGCTCGGCGATCTTCAGTCGATCGAGCGCATGGACCCATGCGAATTCTTCCGCGATCGGGCGCGTCTTGTTGGCCTGCAGACGGCCGACGAAGTGCCAGGTGAGCTCGCGCTTCTGCAGTGCGGCAATCTTGGCGAGCGCTTCCTTGAGGTAGCTCTCGCCGAACTCGGTCAGGCCACAATCGGCGGCCGCGGCCACGAGCTGCGCGGGCTGCGCCTTGCTGATCGCAAGGAGTGTGACCGAGTCGGCAGTTCGCCCGGCGGCCGCCGTGGCTCGCCTGAGGCGCTCGCGCACTTCTGCGATCGCTGCCGGCAAATTCTGCGGACTCATTAACATATTGGACGTGTGACCCCTCCGTTATACTGCCGGCGCGCTTCAGGTGCAGGCTTCGGTCGCGCTGTGCCTGCACCTCCGCCCTCGCTTCCAGGGAGCTTTAATGGCCGTCGATATCGCGCAACTCCTGGCCTTCGCCGTCAAGAACAACGCCTCGGACCTGCACCTCTCCTCGGGGGTGCCGCCGATGATCCGCGTCGACGGTGACATGAAGCGCATCAACATGCCGCCGCTGTCGCACAAAGAAGTGCACTCCATGGTGTACGACATCATGAACGACAAGCAGCGCAAAGCGTACGAGGAGTTCTTCGAGACCGACTTCTCCTTCGAGATCCCCAAGCTGGCGCGCTTCCGCGTCAACGCCTTCAACCAGAACCGCGGCGCCGGGGCGGTGTTCCGCAACATTCCCTCGGTGATCCTCTCGCTCGATGACCTGAACTCCCCGAAGATCTTCCGCGACCTGTGCATGCTGCCGCGCGGGCTGGTGCTGGTCACCGGGCCCACCGGCTCGGGCAAGTCGACCACACTGGCCGGCATGGTCAACCACTGCAACGACAATCGCCCCGACCACATCATCACCATCGAGGATCCGATCGAGTTCGTGCACGAGTCCAAGCGCTGCCTGGTCAACCAGCGCGAGGTACACCGCGATACCCTCGGCTTCTCCGAGGCGCTGCGCTCGGCGCTGCGCGAGGATCCGGACGTCATCCTGGTCGGCGAAATGCGTGACCTCGAGACGATCCGCCTCGCGCTCACCGCCGCCGAGACCGGCCACCTGGTGTTCGGCACCCTGCACACCTCCTCGGCCGCCAAGACCATCGACCGCATCGTCGACGTGTTCCCGGGCGAGGAGAAGGACATGGTGCGCTCGATGCTGTCCGAGTCGCTGCGCGCGGTCATCTCGCAGACGCTCCTGAAGAAGAACGGCGGCGGACGCGTCGCCGCGCACGAGATCATGATCGGGACACCGGCGATTCGTAACCTCATCCGCGAGGGCAAGATCGCGCAGATGTACTCCTCGATCCAGACCGGCGGTGCCCAGGGCATGCAGACCCTCGACCAGTGCCTCACCGAGCTGGTCGCCAAGGGCATCGTCAGCAAGGAAGAGGCGCGCTACAAGGCGCAGAACAAGGACGCGTTGTAACCCCTCAAGGCACAGAACATGGATCGCGACCAAGCCATCAAGCTCATGCAGGACCTCCTGCGGCGGGTCACCGAGAAGAAGGCCTCGGACCTGTTCATCACCGCGGGCTTCCCGCCGGCGATCAAGGTCGACGGCGAGATCCGCCCGCAGTCCGAGCGCGCGCTCACGGTCGAGCAGTCAGGCACGCTGGTGCGCGCCATCATGAACGACCGTCAGACCAAGGAATTCGACGCCACCAAGGAATGTAACTTCGCCATCGCCCCGCCGGGCATCGGGCGCTTTCGCGTCAGCGCCTTCGTGCAGCAGGCGGCGGTCGGCTGCGTCATCCGCCTGATCAACGCCAAGATCCCGACCTTCGAGGAGCTGGACCTCGCGCCGGTGCTGAAGGAGGTCGTGCTCTCCAAGCGCGGCCTGGTGCTGCTGGTCGGCGGCACCGGCTCGGGTAAGTCGACCTCGCTCGCCGCGATGGTCGGCTACCGCAACGAGAAGACCCACGGGCACATCGTCACTATCGAGGACCCGGTCGAGTACGTGCACACCCACAAGGGCTGCGTCATCACGCACCGCGAGGTGGGCGTGGACACCGACTCCTGGCAGGCGGCGCTGAAGAACACCCTGCGCCAGGCGCCGGACGTGATCCTCATCGGTGAGATCCGGGACCGCGAGACCATGGAGTACGGCATCCAGTTCTCCGAGACCGGCCACCTGGTGCTCGCGACCCTGCACGCCAACAGCTCCAACCAGGCGCTCGACCGCATCATCAACTTCTTTCCCGACGAGCGGCGCGACCAGCTGCTCATGGACCTCTCGCTCAACATCCGCGCGCTCATCTCGCAGCGCCTGATCCCGAGGGAGAGCGGCACCGGGCGCATCGCGGCGATGGAGATCATGCTCAACTCGCCGCTCATCCAGGACCTGATCTTCAAGGGCAAGGTCACCGAGATTAAGGACGTGATGTCGCGTTCCAACCGCCTCGGCATGAAGACCTTCGACCAGGCGCTCTACGAGATGTACGAGACCGGCTTCATCTCCTACGAGGACGCACTGCGCAACGCCGACTCCAAGAACGAGCTGCGCCTGCGCATCAAGCTCGAGAGCAAGCGCGAGCAGAAGAACATCGACGACGGCGGTGCCCTCAAGATCGTCGAGGAAGAGCAGGGCCGCAGCCTGTGAAGGCCGCCAAGGAGCCACTCGTCGCCGGTGACGCACCGGGGTCGACGGCCGAGGCCGTGGCCGCAGCGGTCACCGGGCGTCATCCGACGCTCAACACCAAGCCGCTCTTCAAGCTCATGGTGGAGAAGAAGGCCTCGGACCTGTTCTTCACTTCCAACGCGCCCATCAAGATCAAGATCGAGGGTCAGATCCTGCCGGTGAACAAGCAGGTGCTGACCCCGGAGACCGTGCGCCAGACGGCCCTCGCGATGATGTCGCCCGAGCAGCGCGAGCACTTCCTGCACGAGTGGGAGCTCGACTTCGCGGTCTCCGAGCCCGGCCTCGGACGCTTCCGCGTCAACGTCTTCATGCAGCGCGGCTCCCCGGCCATGGTGATGCGCTACATCACCGCCGACATGCCGCGCCTCGATGCGCTCGGCATGCCGGACGTGGTCACCGACCTCGTGCTGCTGAAACGCGGCCTGCTCCTCATGGTCGGCGCCACCGGCTCGGGCAAGTCGACCACGCTCGCGGCGATGATCAACTACCGCAACGAGAACTCCTCTGATCACATCGTCACCATCGAGGACCCGATCGAGTTCCTGCACACCAACAAGCGCTCTTTAGTCAATCAGCGCGAGGTGGGCCTCGACACCAAGAGTTACGCGCGCGCCCTGCGCGGGGTGGTACGCGCCGCCCCCGACGTGATCCTGATCGGCGAGATCCGCGACAGGGAGGGCATGGAGGCGGCCATCAACCTCGCCGGCACCGGCCACCTGGTGCTCGCGACGCTGCATGCCAACAACAGCGCCGAGTCGCTCGACCGCATCATCAACATGTTCCCACGCGAGCAGCACAACCAGATCTTCCTCGACCTGTCGCAGTACCTGCGCGCCATCATGGCGCAGCGCCTGGTGATGGGTAAGGACACCAAGCGCCTGGCGGCGGTCGAGATTATGCTCAATACCCCGCACATCGCCACCCTCATCAAGAAGGGCGACGTCGTCTCCATCAAGGAGGCGATCAACCTCTCCGGCGAGCGCGGCATCCGCAGCTTCGACGCGGCGCTGCACGAGATGTACAAGCAGGGGCGCGTCGGGCTCGAGGAGGCGCTCCTGCACGCCGACTCGCGCGCCAACCTCGAGGCCAAGATCAACTTCGGCTAGAGCGGCTTCTCCGGCGGGATGCTCACTCCCATGACGATGATCTCGTTGTTCTCATAGCCGGCATACGGCTTCAGATCCCCGCATTCGTCCAGGCAGAACTGCACCGACAGGTCGAACGGCCGCTTATCGCGCGGGTTGTAGTTCTTGTCGCTCAGGTCGAACTGGGTCGCCGAGACCAGCCTGAGGGCGGCCTGCTGCAGCAGCGGATCCGCCTGCGCCTGTCTCACCGTGGGGGAGGTCGCCCTGCCGGCCGCGTCGATCGCGAACTCGACGAGCACGCGTCCGGTGAGATGGCGGCGCGCGGCTTCTGCGGGGTACCACTCCCGGTTCGTGGGCTTGAACTGCGGCAACGGACGCACGTCCGTGGCGGCCGGCGCCGCCTGCGGCGCGGCGGCCGCGTGCAAAGCGGCCGCCCAGGAAATGCCGGGCACGAATGCCAGGACTAACGAGAGATGCGCGAACTTCGCCACGGGCTCACGACTACCGGCACACCCCGCACACCTTACGCGCTGTGGCGGCCGCGCGGAATCGGCCGGCGCGCGTGGCTCAAGCGGCGCCGTGCGCGACCCGCGCGGCAGGGCAGCCAGGGCGCAAAGGAATCAGGCGAGCGAGGCCTAACAGTGCCCGGGCTCGGAAACGCTGTGTCGTCGGCGGACGGCCCGCGCCGGCACGCCGCCCGGTAAGCTGTGCGGGCCACTCACATCGGGACGCTCAGATGAACCAGGCTGAACTCGAGGCCTTCAAGGCCCAGATGCGCGTCAACATGGAGCAGCGGCGCACGAGCAGCGCCCCGCTCGCCGAGCAGCGCGTCCAGTTCGACACCAACGTCAAGGACATCCCGCTGCCCGAGGGCCTGCGCGTCGAGGCGCTGCCGCAGGGGGCGCCACCCGGAGAGAAGCTGGTGCCCCCGGATGCGCTGCCGGGGCGTGCGCTGCTGTACTTCCACGGCGGGGGCTTCTACACCGGCAGCACCCGCTCGCACCGCCACCTGGTATCGCGCCTCGCGACGGCGTCCGGGCTCACGGCCTACAGCATGGATTACCGGCTCGCGCCCGAGAACCGCTTCCCGGCTGCCGTCGAGGACGCGCGCACGGCGTACCGCTGGCTCCTCGCGCAGGGCCTCGCGGCCGGGGACGTCGTCGTGGGTGGGGACTCGGCGGGCGGCAACCTTGCGAGCGGGGTGGCGATCTGGGCGCGCCAGGAGGGGCTGCCGCTCCCGGGCGGGCTCTACCTCATCAGCCCCTGGCTCGACCTCGCGCAGACGCGCGCGTCCTATCAGGCGCGTGCCGGGGCGGACCCGATGTTCATCCGCGAAGGGGTGACCAAGGGCGCGCAGCTCTATCTGCAGGGGACGCCGGCGTCTGACCCCCGGGCCTCCCCGGTGCACGCCGATCCCGCGGGCCTGCCGCGCACGCTGATCCAGGTGGGCGCGGACGAGATCCTCCTGAGCGACTCGCTCGACTTCGCGACCCGGGCGGCGCTGGCTGGCGTCGCCGTGCGGCTCGACGTGTGGGCGCAGATGATGCACGTGTGGCTGTACCACCACCGGGTCCTTCCCGAGGGCCGCCAGGCGATCGCCGAGGCCGGCGTGTGGCTGCGCGAGACGCTGAGCGCGGCGGCTCCGGCTTAGTACACCGTGTAGGCGTCGAACACCGGTCCGTCGACGCATACGCGCTTCATCGCCGGTCCCTCGGGTGTGCGTACCTCGACCGTGCAGCCGGCGCAGCCGCCCACCGCGCACGCCATGAACTCCTCGAGCGACACCTGGCAGGCGACGCCGTAGCGGCGCGCGAGCGCGGCGCTCGCCTTCAGCATCGGCGTCGGGCCGCAGGAGAAGATCTCGACCTCCCTGAGCTCCCCGGGCCCGAGCGAGGCGAGCCAGAGGTCGGCGAGCGCGGTGACGAACCCGGGGAAGCAGCCCGGGTAGTCCTTAAGGCTCGCGAGCCGGCTCGGCACGCCCCACTCCTCGAGCAGCGGCATGCAGGCGATTGCCCCGTCCGGGATGCCCGGCACGAGGATCGCCGACGGGCGCGTTCGAAACGGAAACGGCACCTCCGAGCCCATGAGGACGAGCGGCTTGAAGGCGCGCTCGGCCTTGAGGCGCTCGGCGAGGAATATCATCGGCGGGATGCCGACGCCGCCGCCCAGGAGCAGCGTGCGCGGGCGCTCGCGGTGCACCGTGAACGGCCTGCCGATCGGGCCGAGGACGCTGACCGCGTCCCCGGCCTTGCGGGCGGCGAGCGCGTGCAGGCCCGAGCCCACGACCTTGTAGAGCAGTTCGATCCAGCCGGCGCGGGCGTCCGCGCGCATGATCGAGAGCGGCCGGCGCATCGGGATCGCCGCGTCGCAGGTGACATGCGCGAAGCTGCCCGGCTCGGCGTGCGCGGCGCACTTCTTCGCCTCGAGGCGCAGCACGTACTGCTCGGCGTCGTAGGCGAGCTGCGAGATGACGCGCGAGTTCTCGAGGAAGATCGTGCCGCGCGAGCCGCCCGTCACGAGGCGGCTCCGCGCGCGCCGAGCACCTGCGCGAGCACCGCCATGCGCACGGCGACGCCGTTGCGCACCTGGTCACGGATCACCGACTGCGGCCCGTCGGCGACGTCGGAGGCGATCTCGATGCCGCGGTTCATCGGCTGCGGGTGCATGACGATCGCGTCCGGGCGCGCCGCGCGCAGCCGCTCGCGGGTCAGGCCCCAGGCGGCGAAGTAGTGCGCGCCATCGGGCAGGTCCGCCTGCCCCATGCGCTCCTTCTGGATGCGCAGCATCATGACGACGTCCGCGCCCTCGAGCGCCGCGGAGAGCTCGGTGAAGCGGCCGCAGCTGGCGAACTCGGCGTCCTCGGGCATCAGTGCCGCGGGCGCCGCGATGCGCAGGTCCGTGACCCCGAGGGTCCTCAGTGCCTGCCACGCCGAGCGGGCGACGCGCGAGTGGCGGATGTCCCCGACGATCGCCACCGCGAGCCCCGCGAAGCGCTGCTTCCTCTGGTAGATGGTGAGGGCGTCGAGCAGGCCCTGCGTCGGATGCGAGACGTGCGCCTCGCCCGCGGACAGCACGCTCACGTGCGGGGCGACGTTCGCGGCGACGAGCCCCGGCACGCCGACCTCGGCGTCGCGGATGACGAAGGCGTCGACGTGCAGCGCCTCGAGCGTGTAGACGGTGTCGAGCATGCTCTCGCCCTTCAGCCGCGAGGACAGCTGCATCTCGAGGTTCACCACCTGCGCGCCCAGGCGCTTGGCGGCGAGCTCGAAGCTGACGCGGGTGCGCGTCGAGGGCTCGGTGAAGAGGTTCGCGACCGTATTGCCGGCGAGCACCTGGCTCATCGGCGGGCGCGCGCCCAGCGGGCGAACCATGCCCTGCGCGCGCTCCAGGAGCTGCTCGAGCTCGGTCTTCGGCAGACCCTCGAGGGTGAGCAGATGGCGCAGTGAGCCGTCCGTGCGGTGCTGTGAGCTCATGGCGTCGCGTCCATCGGGTTGCCCTCCCCTGCGAGGTAGCGCGCGAGGATCACCGCGGCGGCGGCGCTGTCGACGTCCGCGCGCTGCACCCTGCGCCGCCGCTCGCCGCTCGCGCGCCGCGCCTTGAGCGCCTGCGTCGCCTCGAGCGAGGAGAAGCGCTCATCCACCAGGTGCACGGGTAGGGCGAAGCGGCTTGCGAGCTCGCCGGCGAAGCGCCGCGCGGCCTGACTGAGTGCCCCCTCACTGCCGTCGGCATTATACGGGGCGCCGACCACGAGGGCCGCTGGGGCCAGCGCGCGCACCTCGCGAGCGATCGCCTGCCAGTCGGGGCCGCCGGGACCTGCGAGGACCGCCGGTCGCGGCGCGGCCTGGCGCGTCAGCGTGTCGGCCGAGGCGATGCCAATGCGTCTGAGTCCGAAGTCGAAGGCGAGAAGGGTTTGGGGTGCGCTCATGCCCTAAAGGCAGAGCCGCTCACGCATGGCCGGCTTCGGGGCTGAGGCGCTCGACGTCGATCCCGAGCAGCCGCCACGCGCCCGCCCAGCGCTCCTCGAAGGGCAGCTCGAAGACCACGCGCGGATCGACCGCGACGGAGGCCCAGGCGTTCTCCTTCAACTCGCGCTCGAGCTGACCGGACTCCCAGCCGGCGTAGCCGAGGGCGATGAAGGCGTCCGAGGGGCCCTCGCCGCGCGCCATGGCGGCGAGCACGTCGCGCGAGGTGGTCACCTGGATCGTGTCGGAGACCTTGTGCGTGTGATCCCACTGGCCGCCGGGGCGGTGCAGGACAAAGCCGCGGTCGGTGTGCACCGGTCCGCCGCGCAGCACCGGCTGCCCGGCGATGTGCTCGGTCGAGGGCTCGAGCTTCATCTGCGAGAGCACGTCCGAGAGCTTCATCGGCAGGGGCTTGTTGAGCACGATGCCGAGCGCGCCCTTGTCGGTGTGCTCGCAGATGAGCGCCACCGTCTGCGCGAAATTCGGGTCCTGCAGCTGCGGCATCGCGATCAGGAGGTGGTTCGTGAGGCTGCCGCTCTCGGCCGCGGCGGGCGAGCCGTTCTCGCCCGGCTCCGGGTCGCCGCCCAGCTCCTCCAGCGAGGGGTCGCCGCCGGTGAAAGTGTGCTTGGCGCCCATGCTCACAGTATGGGCATGCGCGCCGCGACTCTCAAGGAACTGATACGGCTCCGCTCGCGGCGTGACCACCGCTGAACTGCCACGCGTACCTGAAGTGCAACACCCGGTACTGCGACGCGAGCTCGGGGGGGAACGCATCGAAGGGGCTCGCGAGCTTCAACGTGGCGAGCGCCGCCTGGTCGAGCTCGGCGTTGCCGCTCGAGGCGTGGATGCTCGCCTGGTACTTGCCGTCTGAACTTAATGCCACCTCGATCACCGGGCTGCGCCCGCCGGAGGCGACGCGGGCGACGGTCGGGAAGTTGAGCGTGCCGATGCGCTCGACCTTGCGGCGCCAGCTGTCGAGGTAGGGCGCGAGCGCCACGGCGCGCGTGTCCGGGGTGATCCACAGCTCGTCGCGCTGCGGGCCGTGCAGCTGGGCCGGACCCTCCTCGTCGGGTCCGGGCTCGGCGGTCGGCGGCTGGTCGATGAGCAGCGGCTTGTCGCGCACCGTGCCGCTGTCGCCGGTGTCGGCGAGGTAGCGCACGCTCGTGCTCCAGGCGACCGAGGTGAGCACGCGCTCGTCCTGGGAGGAGCCGGCCCTGTCCCCGGCATTGGCGAGCGAGTCGCCCTCGGGCGTGCCGTCGTGCTTGATCGTCGGGATGGAGGAGGTGCGGTTGCGGGGCGCGACGCGCTTTCTGGTATTGCCCGACCCCTTCTGGGTGCGCTGCGCGAGGTAGGTGGCGGTCTCGTTCTTGTCCGCCTCGGGCAGCTCGTCCGATACCAGCAGCACCTCGAGCCCGGGCGCGCTGTCGCGGTCGTTCGCGGCGGCGTTGAAGGTGATGCCGACGATGATGAGCCCGTGCAGGAGCCCGGCGAGGAAGATCATGGTGAGCAGCCGGTCCCACACCGGCGCCCGGCCTTCCCGCAGCATGAGCGCGCGTCGTGCCATTTGCCCTCAGGCGCCCTTGTGCGCCGCGCGGCGCTTCTCGAGGTGCCGCTCGATCGCCTGCATCAGCAGGTCCCCGATATGGATCGGGAACTGCTTCTCGAGTTCACGGATCCCGGTGGGGCTCGTGACGTTGATCTCGGTAACGAAGCCGCCGATGACGTCGAGGCCCACGAACAGCATGCCGCGCGCGGCGAGCGCCGGTCCGATCTGGCCGGCGAGCCAGCGGTCGCGGTCGTTGAGCTCGCGCCCGACCCCCTTGGCGCCGGCGGCCAGATTGCCGCGGTGATCCCGGCCCTGCGGGATGCGGGCGAGCGCATAGGGCAGGGGCTCCCCGTCGATGAGCAGCACGCGCGAGTCCCCGGTGGTGGCGATGTCCGGGATGTAGCGCTGGCCGATCGCGAAGCGCTGTCCGTAGTCGGTCAGGGTCTCGTAGACCACCTGCGCGTTCGGCTCCCCGTCGGCGAGCACGAAGATCGAGCGGCCGCCCATGCCGTGCAGGGGCTTCACGACGATCCTGCCGTGCTCGGCGAGGAAGGCGGACAGCTCGCCCATGTCACGGGTGATGAGGGTCGGCGCGCAGCACTGGGGGAACCAGGCCGTGTAGACCTTCTCGTTCATGTCGCGCAGCCCCCGCGGGCGGTTCACGACCAGCACCCCGGCATCCTCGGCGCGCTCGAGGATGTAGGTGGTGTAGATGTACTCGGTGTCGAAGGGGGGGTCCTTGCGCATCAGCAGGCACTCGAGCCGGGAGAGCGGCTCGAAGCGCGGCTCCGAGAGCGTGAACCAGCTCTTGGGATCCTCGTGCACCGTCAGGTCGCGCACGCGGGCGTAGGCGACCCCGTCGCGCAGCAGCAGGTCTTTCTGCTCGAGGTAGCTCAGGGCGAAGCCGCGCGCCTGCGCGGCGAGCAGCATCGCCAGCGTCGAATCCTTCGCGTAATGGATCCCGGAGATGGGATCCATCAGCACACCCAGCCGCCTACCCGTACTCATCCGCTACCGCAAGCAAGTGCCTCTCGTGGGGGCGATTATGCTCAGGCCCGAACGAATATGTCTGCCCCGGCGCGAAAGCAGCCGCGGCGACGCGCACGAGCTTCGAAAAACGTGACGCGCATGGCATAGCCGGGGGTATACCGATATGTTAAAACCGCGCTGCGCTTGCCCCGGGTAAAGGGGGACCGTGAGACCAAACGGCTTGTGTGCGGTGCGCGCCGTTCGTGGCATTACGCCTGGTTTCGCGACAGGACATCGGCCCGTCACGGCTGTGAGTGACAGTGCGGGCCGCTTGAGCTGTGTGCCCCGCTTCGCCTTACAGGAAGGAGTCGCCTGACCGTGTCCGGCAACGAAAAGCTCCAGGGTCTTAAAGTACTCGTCATCGACGACAGCAAGACCATCCGCCGTACCGCCGAGACGCTGCTCGCGAAGGAGGGCTGCGAGGTGTTCACGGCGATCGACGGCTTCGATGCGCTCGCCAAGATCGCCGACCATCAGCCCGACATCGTGTTCGTCGACATCATGATGCCGCGCCTGGACGGCTACCAGACCTGCTCGCTCATCAAACACAACAAGGTGTTCCGTTCCATCCCGGTGATCATGCTGTCCTCCAAGGACGGCCTGTTCGACCGCGCCCGCGGGCGCATCGTCGGCTCGGAGCACTACCTGACCAAGCCCTTCACCAAGGACGAGCTGCTCTCGGCGATCGAGACCCATATCGGGAGATGACGGCATGCCCCTGATTCTCATCGTTGATGACTCTCCGACCGAGCTGCACGTCATGCAGAAGGCGCTCGAGAAGGTCGGCTACCGCACCGCCGCCGCGGTCGACGGCGCGGAGGGCGTGCGCCTCGCGCGCGAGATGAGTCCGGACCTGATCTTCATGGACATCGTCATGCCCGGGATGAACGGCTACCAGGCCACGCGCGCGCTCGCCAACGATCCGCGCACGCAGCGCATCCCGATCGTCATGGTCACCTCCAAGGGGCAGGAGACCGACCGCATCTGGGGCCTGCGCCAGGGAGCGGTGGACTACATGGTGAAGCCGGTCTCTCCGGATCAGCTGGTCGCCAAGGCACAGGCGACCCTGTCGGCGTGAGCGCGAGCGTGCACACCGCTGCGCTTCGGACCCGATCATGAGCGAAACCAACACTTCATCGGAGCTCGAGCTCAAGTCGCTGCGCGACCGGCCCTTCGAGCTGCTCGCCGAGCTCGAGCGGCGCGGGCGCGCGGTGTCCGCGAGCGCGAACCCCGAGGCGAGCGCCGGCCGCGAGTGGGTCGGCGTGGCATTGCGCATGGCCGGGGACCTGTACCTGGTCGCGCGCGAGGAGACGCGCGAGGTGCTCGGCGTGCCGTCCACGACCACGCGCGTACCCGGCGCGAAACCCTGGATCAAGGGACTCGCCAACGTGCGCGGCCAGCTGCTGCCGATCATCGACCTGCGCCAGTTCCTCGGCAGCGGTATCACCCCGGTGACGCGCAACACGCGCATCGTGGTCGTGAACCACCGCGAGATCCCCGCGGGCCTCATCGTCGATGAGGTCCTGGGTTTTCGCCGCTTCGCCGAGAGCGAGTTCACGGGCGATGCCCCGCCGACGGTCGCGCGCTGCGAGCGCTACCTCGCCGGCGCCTTCCGCCGCGGCAACGAGCAGTGGCCGGTGCTGAGCCTGCGAAACGTGCTCGAGAGTCCCGCCTTCGCCGAGGCCGCCGCATGAGCCGCGTCGCGGGCAAGCCGCAGAACACGATGGCGCTGCTGCTGGTGCTGGCGGTGCTGCTGCTGATCGGCAGCGGCGTCGTGCACTACGTCCTGCTGCAGGCGCACCCGGCGGAGAAGCCGCACGCGGCGGCGCCGGTGGATGCGCTCTACGGGCTCGCGCTCGATGCCGGCGGCGCGGTCGCGGGCGATCCGTCCGCGCTCTCGCACTTCCAGGCGCAGCAGAAGGAGCTCGAGGACGCCGCCGCGCACGAGCCGACGGCGCCCTTCGTCACCGACGCGCGCTTCACCCGCCTCATGAACAACGCCGCCGCGGTGCTGCACGCGCGCAGCGCGCTCGCCGACGCCGGCGCCGCCGCGCGCGACACCGCTGCACTGGTTCCCAAGCTGATCGCCGAGGCGAGCGCGCTCGGCTCCTCGCTCCCGCCGCCGCCGCAGCCGGCGACCTCGGGCGCGCTCGAGCGCTTCGAGGCGCGCGCCGAGCGTCTGCGGCTCGACGTCACGGCGCTCACCCAGGGGGCCGCGGACCCGTCCGCCGCCGCGCAGCGCATCGCCGAGAGCTCGGACTACCTCGGGCAGGTCATCTCCGCCTTCGCCGGCGGGGCCTCCGCGATCACGCTGCCGAAGGTCACCGCTCCCGAGGCCGCCAAGCACCTGAAGACGCTCGATTCCATCTACGCGGACCTCACCGCGAGCGTGCGCCGTGCGATCGCCGCCGCCCCGGCGCTGCCATCCACCCAGAGCGCCGCGAAGGCGATCGTCGCCGACGCGCGCGACCTCGCGGCGAGCGCCGCGACCCCCGCAGCCTCCGAAGGGCCGGGGCTGCTGGCGTGGCTGCCGCTCGTGCTCCTCGGCGCCGGGCTTGCGCTGCTCGCCGCCGCCTCGGTGGCGGCGTTTCGCATGCGCCAGACGGTAGAGCGGCAGCGCCAGAGCGCGGACGCACAGCGCAAGGAGGCCGATCGCAACCAGCAGGCCATCCTGCGCCTGCTCGATGAGCTCTCGAGCCTCGCCGACGGCGACCTCACCGTGCAGGCGACCGTCACGGAGGACATTACGGGGGCGATCGCCGACTCGATCAACTACGCCGTCGATGCGCTGCGCGGCCTGGTGACCACCATCAACGGCTCGGCCATCCAGCTCGACTCGGCGACCCGCCAGACCCAGGCCCTCTCGCAGCACCTCGCCAAGGCCTCGGGGGCGCAGTCGAAGCAGATCGCGTCGGCTACCGAGTCGGCGGCCAGCATGGCGGCCTCGGTCGAGGAGGTCTCGGGCAACGCCGAGCGCGCCTCCGACGTCGCCCGCCACTCGGTCGAGGTCGCGCACAAGGGCGGCGACGCCGTGCGCCGCACGATCGACGGCATGAACACCATCCGCGAGACCATCCAGGAGACCAGCAAGCGCATCAAGCGCCTGGGCGAGAGCTCGCAGGAGATCGGCAACATCGTCGAGCTCATCAACGACATCGCCGAGCAGACCAACATCCTGGCGCTGAACGCCTCGATCCAGTCCTCGATGGCCGGGGAGGCCGGGCGCGGCTTCGCGGTGGTGGCGGACGAGGTGCAGCGCCTCGCCGAGCGCGCCGCCAACGCCACCAAGCAGATCGAGGTGCTGGTGCGCACGATTCAGACCGACACCAACGAGGCGGTGGTGTCGATGGAGCGCAGCACCACCGACGTCGTGGGCGGGGCGCTGCTCGCCGAGAACGCCGGCGCTGCGCTCGAGGAGATCGAGCAGGTCTCCAACCAGATCGCGAGCCTCGTGCAGAACATCTCCGGCAGCTCGCGCCAGCAGACCGGCGCGGCGCAGAACATCGCCCGCAACATGCAGATACTGAAGGAGATCAGCGCGCAGACCGCCGAGACCACCACCGCCACCTCGGCGGCCATCGCCAAGCTCGCGGAGCTCTCGGCCGGGCTGCGCAAGTCCGCGGCCGGCTTCCGCCTCCCGGGCAGCGGCGCGGAGCGTGCCGCCACCAGCGGCAGCGTGCGGCGCGTCGAGGAAGCCCCGCTCACCACCGCAAAGGTACGGCAGATCTCCGCGCTCGGCGGCTCATGATCCTGCCCCGGAAGCTAGTGCATGCCTGAAGTCGTTTCCCAGACATTCGATCTGGTCGGTCGCGAGGTCAACGTCACGCTCGGCGAGGCCCGCACCGCACTGGAGAGCTACGTCGAGCAGCCCGACAACGTGGCGCTG
>DATBBQ010000016.1:0-4016 GCA_036270915.1 Steroidobacteraceae bacterium | reverse complement strand
GCCGACCGGCGGCGACGATCCCTTCCGGCCCCCGAACGCGACGGTCCTGCGACCGAAGCCCGGCGCCGGCAAGCGCACGCCGCCCGCGGGCGCGCCGCCTCCGGCGCCGTCCCCCCCGTCGCCGCGCCGGCCGGCGCCTGCGGCCCGTGCTGCGGCTGCGGCACCCTCGCCCACCCCGGAGCCGACGCACTATCCCGGCGGCCAGGGACTGAACCCGCTGGTATCCGCCGCGGTACCGCTCCTTCTCATGGTCGGCGGCATGCGCAGCTCCACCATCCAGGGGGACGTGCCGGCGTTGCGCCGTCAGGCGCTCGAGGAGATCCGGCGCTTCGAGGAGAACGCGCGCGCGGCCGGCATCGCCAACGAGGTGATCATCGCCGGCCGCTATGCCATCTGCGCCGCGCTCGATGAGTCCGTGCTCGCGACCCCGTGGGGAGCGCACAGTGACTGGGCGCAGCAGACGTTGCTGAACACCCTGCACCGCGAGGCCTACGGCGGCGAGAAGTTCTTCGAGATGCTCGACCGCATCGCCCAGGACCCGGAGCGGCGCATCGACCTGATCGAGCTGCAGTACCTGTGTATCGCGCTCGGTTTCACGGGGAAATTCTCGTTGCTCGACCAGGGTGGGGCGCGCCTGGAGGCCAAGCAGCACGAGACCTTCCAGCGCATCCGCACCATCCGCTCCCCTTCCGAGGACGAGCTGTCACTGCACTGGAAGGGCGTCGAGGACCGGCGCAACCGCCTGGTCCGCTACCTGCCCTGGTGGGTGGCGCTCGCCGCCTCACTCGCCGTCATCGCCGGCACGTTCTTCTTCTTCAAGTACCGGCTCGACGCCCAGGCGGAGCCGGTGTACGCGGGGCTCGCGCAGATCGGCACCGAGACCGAGCCCGCCGCCACGAGCGCGACGGCCGTGCCCGCGGGGCCGACGCTGCGGCAGCTGCTCGCGGACGAGGAGTCGCGGGGACACCTGAAAATCGAGGAGAACGGCAACCAGACACGGATCCTGCTCATCGCCCCGGAGCTCTTCGCGACCGGCTCGGCCACGCTCGATGCGCGCTATTCGGCGACCCTGCACGCCGTCGGCACGGCGCTCGAGAAGATTCCCGGGCGGGTGCTCATCGAGGGGCACACGGACGACCAGCGCCCGAGGACGCTCGAGTTCCGCGACAACTACGACCTGTCGCGGGCGCGCGCGGCGAGCGTGCGCAAGATCCTCTCCACCGAGGTGCGCAATCCCGCGCGCCTGGAGATCGTCGCCAAGGGCGACTCGCAGCCGCGCTACAAGCCGCCGTCGACGCCCGAGAACCGGGCGAAGAACCGCCGGGTGGAGATCGTCCATGTGCGCGAGTGAGCCGCGTCCGGGGCGGGCCTGAAGTGACGGTACGCTGATGCTGAAGATCTTCAAGAACCGTGTCGTGCTCGAGATCCTGGGTCTCGTCCTGCTCGCGCTCCTCATCTGGTTCGCGGGTCCCTACTTTGCGTTCGCGGGCGCAAGGCCGCTCGAGGGTGAGGGCGCGCGACTCACCGCCATCGTCGTGGTGGTGGCGCTGTGGGCGGCACTGAAGGCGCTCAAGATCCTCAAGGCCTCGAGCGCGAGCAAGAAGCTCGCGAACGCGGTCGCGAAGCAGCCCGATCCCTCCCCGAGCACCGACGAGGCGCAGCTGCGCGAGCGCTTCGCGGAGGCCGTCGCGGCGCTCAAAGAGAGCCGCGGCCGCGACCACAATCTCTACACCGAACCCTGGTACGTCATCATCGGCGCGCCCGGCTCGGGCAAGACCACGCTGCTGCAGAACTCGGGCCTGCAGTTCCCGCTCGGCCAGAAGTTCGGCAAGGACGCGGTGCGCGGCGTCGGCGGCACCCGCAACTGTGACTGGTGGTTCACCGACGAGGCGATCTTCCTCGACACCGCCGGGCGCTTCACTACGCAGGACTCCGATCCCGGCTCCGACGCGCGCGGCTGGCGCGAGTTCCTCGCGCTGCTGAAGAAGTACCGCAGCCGCCGGCCCGTGAACGGCGTCATTCTCACGGTGAGCATCGGCGACCTCCTCACGCTGAGCGGACCGGGGCGCGACGCGCAGGTGCAGGCCGCGCGGCGGCGGCTCGATGAGCTCAACCGCGAGCTCAGGATCCGCCTGCCGATCTACCTCATGGTCACCAAGTGCGACCTGATGTCGGGCTTCACCGAGTACTTCGACGACCTCACCCCCGAGGCTCGCAAGCAGGTCTGGGGCGTCACCTTCCCGTACGAGGAGACGCTCAAGGGGCACGCGCCGGAGCTCTTCCCGGCAGAGTTCGACGCGCTCGCGACGCGCCTGAACGAGCGCATGTGGGAGCGGCTCGAGGACGAGCACGAGGCGCGCCGCCGCGCGCGCATCTTCAGCTTCCCGCAGCAGTTCGCGGCGCTGAAGGACGTGCTCGGCCAGTTCGTCAACGACGTGTTCGGCGGCAGCCGCATGGACTCGAGGGCGCTGTTGCGCGGCGTGCACTTCACGAGCGGCACCCAGGAAGGCACGCCGATCGATCGCCTCCTCGGCTCCATGGGGCGCGCCTTCGCGTTCGAGCCGCAGGAGATCCCGCATGGCGTCGCCGGGCGCGGCAAGGCCTACTTCATCGAGCGCCTGCTCAAGGAAGTCATCCTGCCCGAGAGCGGCCTCGCCGGCGTCAACCGGCGCCTGGAGCTGCAGATCGCGGGCGCCCAGCTGGTCACCTACGTCGGTCTCCTGGTAATCACCCTCGTCGCGGCGGGTGCCCTCACGGTGAGCTACTCGGCCAACCGCAAGTACCTCGCCTCGGTGAAGGAGGCGCTCTCGCATCTCGACACGAGCGCACTCGCGCCCAACGCGTCGATGGAGCAGATCGCCGCGCGGCTCGACGGGGTGCGCAAGGTCGCGGACGTCGCCGAGGAGTACCGCGGGCACGTGCCCCTCACCATGCGCTGGGGCCTGTACGCCGGCCGCTCCGTGTCCGACGCCGCCGAGGACGGCTACAACCGCTCACTCAACGGCCTGCTGTTGCCCAGGATCGCCGCGATCTTCCGGCAACGCCTCGAGCGCTTCGGCCGCCAGCCCGAGATCCTCTACGAGTATCTCAAGGCGTACCTCATGCTCGGCGGCAAGGGCCCGCTCAACAAGGTGCAGGTCAATACCCTCACCGACGCCGAGTGGGAGGCCGCCTACGCCTCGAACCCGGCGCTGGTCGAGAACCTCAAGGCGCACTCGGCGGCCCTCTTCGACGACGCGCACGGGGTGCGCCCGACGTCGGTCGACGAGACCGCCGTCGCCCAGGCGCGCAGCACCATCAGCCACGCGACCCTCCCCGTGCTCATGTACGGAGAGCTGAAGATGAACTACGCGGATGACACCAAGGACGCCCTGCGCCTCGACAACGCCACCGGGATGGGACTGTCGGCGACGCTCGCGCGCAAGAGCGGACGCAAGTGGAGCGACCCGATGCCCCCGCTCTACACCAAGAAGGTCTTCGACGAGCTGTTCAACGCGCCGCTCGGGCTCGGCACCGCAGCCCTCGTCAAGCAGTTCGCCGAGGAGAGCTGGGTGACCGGTGACAGTGCGCTCTCACTCGCTCAGACCCCGCAGCTGACCTCCCAGCTGCTCGATCTCTACGAGAAGGACTACATCGTCGCCTGGGACCAGGTCGTGAACGACCTGCAGCTGCCGCCGATCAACAACCTCGAGCAGATGAAGACGCTGCTCGCCAACATCTCGAGCAGCGAGGCCTCGCCCCTCAAGAATCTTCTCAAGACGATCGACGCCAACACCTACCTCGTGAAGCCCGAGGAGGCGCAGGCCCAGGGAGGTCTCCTCAACAAGATGGAGAAGGGTGTGTCGGCAGCGGGCGCGAAGATCGGCAAGCTCCTCGGGAGCAGCGCACCCAAGGCCGGGCCGAAGCCCGGGACGCAGGTGACCGAGCACTTCACGCCCATCCACGACCTCATCGCCGGCGCCCCGGGACAGACCAAGATCGACGGCGTGCTCACCAAGATCGCCGCGGTCTCGGCC
>DATBBQ010000015.1:0-7793 GCA_036270915.1 Steroidobacteraceae bacterium | reverse complement strand
ATTTTCTCGGCCTCCAGTACATCTCGGCGGCTCTGGAGCGGGTGATCCTGTTCACCTATCCGACCATGGTCGTGCTGTTCACGGCCTGGCGAACGCGCACGGCGCTGACTCGCCCGACCTGGATCGCGCTCCTCCTGTGCTATGCCGGCGTCGCCCTGGTCGTGACCCACGATCTGCATCGCGGCGGCCACGGCGTCATGATCGGGAGCGCGCTGGTGTTTGCAAGCGCCATCAGCTACGCGTTCTACCTGCTGCGCGCCGGACCGCTCCTGGTGCACCTGGGTTCGGCGCGCGTCGCGGCCTGGGGGACGACGATCGCGTGCCTGCTGGCGCTCGCGCAGTTCTCGGTGCTGCGGCCGATCGCCACGATCGTCGCGCAACCCTGGCAGGTGCAGGCTTTGGGCGCGGCCATGGCGGTGTTCTCCACAGTGCTTCCGGTCTGGCTGGTGACCGTGGCGATCCGCGAGCTCGGCGCCGGGCCGACCGCGATGATCGGCTCGCTCGGACCGGTCATTACCTTGCTGCTGGCCTGGCTTCTGCTCGGCGAGGCGCTCGGGGCGCTGCAGCTCTTAGGCGCGGCGCTGGTGATCTTCGGGGTGCGGATCGTGGCCAAAGCCGGCGCCGGCGAGCCGGCGCCGCGCGCGCAAGCCTCGCGATCGCCCGCGCTAGGGCAGTGACAGCTGCCGCGCGAAGTAGGCGAACTCGCGCGCGGTCATTGCGGATTTTTCCTCAAGCGTCGCGCCGGAGCCGTGGCCGCCCTCGATGACCTCGTAATACATGTAGGGCACTCCCATTGCGGAGAGCTTGGCGGCGAACTTGCGCGCGTGCTGCGGGCCGACCCGATCGTCCTTGGTCGTGGTCCACACCAGGGGCAGGGGATACTTCACGCCCGCCTTGAGGTTCTGATAGGGGGAGATCGAGGCAAGGAACGCGCGCTCTTCGGGCACCGAAACGCTCCCGTATTCGCCGACCCAGGAGCTGCCGGCGGCGATCTGTTCGTAGCGCATCATGTCGAGCAGCGGCACTTCGATATCGACCGCGCCCCAGAGCTCGGGATGCTGGTTGAACTCCACGCCCATCAGCAGTCCGCCGTTGGAGCCGCCGCGAATCCCGAGCCGGGCCGGACTGGTGTAGCCCTTACTGATCAGATCGCGCGCGACCGCGGTGAAGTCATCGTAGACGCGCTGCCGCTGCGTCTTGAGTCCCGCCTCGTGCCAGGCCGGGCCAAATTCCCCGCCGCCGCGGATGTTGGCGAGCACGAAGGCGCCGCCCCGCTCCAGCCACAGCTTGCCGGTGGTCGCCGAGTAGTACGGCGTCTCCGAAACCTGGAATCCGCCGTAGGCGGTCATGATGGTCGGCGTGCTGCCGTCGAGCTTAATGTCGGCGCGGTGCACGACGAAGTAAGGGACGCGGGTGCCGTCCTTCGAGGCGGCCTCGAGCTGCTCGACCTTGAGTCCCGAGGCGTCGAACTTGGGCGGGAGCGTCTTGACCACTGCCAGTTCGCTCCCCTTGAGGTCCGTAAGCCATAGGGTCGACGGGGTCAGAAAGCCGGTGACGCTGAGGAAGGCGAGATTGCTGTGCAAGTCCGTATCGACGATGTCGATGGTGGCGTTGTCGGGGAGCGTCATCGGGCGCGCCGACCAGCCGCCGGACTTCTCCGGCGTGTACACGTAGGCGCGCCCCTTGACGTTGTCGAGTTCGGTCACCAGGAGGTAATCCTTCGCGGGACTGGCTGCCGCAAAGGCCTTGCGCGCCGAAGGGGTGTACACCAACGTCGGCGCAAGCTCCTGCGGGTTCCGTTGCACGCTGTTCAGATCGATCGCCACCAGCGCGCCTTGCGGCACAGCTGCGCCCCTGCCCGGCTTCCAGTCTTCCCTCACCTCGACGATCAGGCGACCCGCGACCAGTCCGATGACGGCGGCCTTCTTCGGCAGCGCCAGCTTTTTTACGCCCTGCGCCGTGACCAGGTGAAACTCGGTCTCGAAGAAGGTCAATGAGCGCTGGATGATGAGCACCTGGTGGCCCTCGCCGTCATTGAACGCGTAGGGATCGACGCCGACGTCGCTCTTCACGCCGCGGAACAGCTCCTTCGCTGCGCTCAGCGGCTGACCGCGCGCCAGGCGCTTGACGATGTAGGGATACCCGGAGGCGGTCAGCTCGCCGGGCGCCCATTCCCGGCTGACCAGGAGCGACTTCTCGCTTTCCCAGGCGGACGTCTGCTTGCCCTTCGGCAGCTTAAAGCCGCCCGGCACGAACTGGTTCGAGCGCAGGTCGAACTCGCGCACGGTCACCGCGTCCTCGCCGCCGTCCGACAGCGAGACCATGCACAAGCGCTCGGCCGGCTCGGCGCAGCGCGCGCCGCCCCAGAACCAGTTGCCCTTTTCCGCGGCCGACAGCGCATCGAGATCGAGCACCGGCTTCCAGGAGGGACTCGGCGTTTTGTAATCCTCCAGCGTGGTGCGTCGCCACAGGCCGTGCGCGTGCGACGCGTCCTGCCAGAAGTTGTAGATCTGGCCACCCAGGCTGTTCGGGTACGGGATCCGGTCCTGAGCCTGCGCGATGGTGAGCGCTTCCTGGTACATCACCGGATAGTGAGGATCCTTTTCGAGCACGGCAGCCGTCTTGGTGTTCTCGGTCCGGACCCAGTCCATGGCGCGCGGACTGTCCACCTGTTCGAGCCACAGGTAAGGGTCGTCTCCCGCCGCAGGGCCGGGCGCCGTGTCCGCGGCCATGGTCCCGGCCACCGGAAGCCACAGGCCAATAACGAATGCAGACAGGAGGGGTCGGGTGCGCATGTCGGTTATTTCCAGGTGGGGTGCGTGAGGACGATTTTATTCCATCGGCGCGCGCCGCGTGGCGACTTGGTGGCGGCGGCTGCGATTGCCGCTCCCGCAGGCCTTCGCTAAGATCGGGTGAAACAACACCTTAAAGGCGTGCACGCCGTCCATGAAGCCTGTTCCGCTGATCCTGCTGATCGCCGTGCTCTCGCCCGCTGCGCAGAGCGCGGAGAGTACGCCGCCCGTCGCCCGCACCGTGGATGCGGTGGATGAGGCCTTTGGTCTGAAGCTCCCCGATCCGTACCGCTGGATGGAGGGCAAGGACAACGCGGAATTCACCACCTGGCTCAAGGCGCAGGGCCAGTACGGGCGCAGCCAGCTCGACGCCTCGGCGCGGCTGGGCTTCTGGCGCGACCGGCTCCAGCAGGTGGCGCGCGCGGGCACGGTCAACCGGCTGCAGCGGCCGATGGGCGGACGAATATTTTTCCTGCGCCTGCGCGAGGGCCGCGAGGGCGTGCTCATGGTTCGCGACAAGGACGGCCACGAGCGCGTGCTGCTGGATCCGGGGGCCGGCGGGGCGTCCGGCTCCATCACCGAGTACAGCCCGGCGCCGGACGGGCAGCGCGTCGCGGTCAACGTGCAGCACGGCGGCTCCGAGATCACCCGCGTGCAGCTGATCAACGTCAGCGACGCGCGGCTCCTGCCCGACGCCGTGGACGACGTGTGGGGAGAACTGCCGGTCAGCTGGATGCCGGACGGGAGCGCCTTCGCCTACACGCAGCTCGCGCCGCCCGCCACGCGCGATCCCACCGATCCCATGCTCAACCAGCGCGTGCGGCTCCATCGCCTCGGTGCGCAAAGCGACAAGGATCCGGTGCTGTTCGCGCGCGGCTCCAATGCGCGCGTCGAGATGAATCCGAGCGAATTCCCGTTCGTCGACCTCTCCGAGCGCTCGCCCTTCGCACTGCTGACACTGGGCGGTGCGCGGGCCCAGACGCGGGTGTGCGTGGCCCCGAGAATCGCGGCCGTGCGCGGCAACGCCGCCTGGAACTGCCCCATTGCTTATGACGACAACGTGCAGCAGTACGCGCTCTCGGGCAACCGCCTGTACTGGACCAGCATGCGCGATCACCCGAATGGCCAGCTGCTGACCGCGTCCATCGACAGC
Organism: Steroidobacteraceae bacterium; assembly: GCA_036270915.1. GTDB lineage: Bacteria > Pseudomonadota > Gammaproteobacteria > Steroidobacterales > Steroidobacteraceae > 13-2-20CM-66-19. The sequence continues at coordinate 3,848 of DATBBQ010000015.1, read as the reverse complement.
GACGGCAAGCTCGAGCGCAGCACGGTGTTGCAGGCCGAGGACCCGCAGGCGGTGATCACCGGCCTGGCCACGGCGAGCGACGCGCTCTACATCAAGCGGATGCAGGGCGGCCCGGAGGAGATCCTGCGCAGCCCCTACCCGAATTCTCCGCCGACGCGGCTCTCGCTCCCGTTCGCGGGGGCGATCTATCTGTTTGACGCCGATCCGCGCGCGCCCGGAGTGGTCTATACGCTCCAGGACTGGACGCGGCCGCGCGCCGCCTTCCGCAGCGCCGGGACGACCGCGCCGGCCTTAGACCTCAAGCTCGGCGCCGATTCCCCGGCGGATTACTCGACGATCGTGTCCGAGGAAGTCACGGCGCGCAGCGCCGATGGGACCGAGGTACCGCTGACGATCCTGCACCGCCGCGACGCGCGTCCCGACGGGAGCGCTTTGGCCATACTGGACGGCTACGGCGGCTATGGCATCAGTTCGCAACCGTTCTTCGACCCGCTGACCCTGGAGTGGGTCGCGGCCGGACACGTGTACGCGGTGGCCCACGTGCGCGGCGGGGGCGAGAAGGGTGATCAATGGCGTGTCGCCGGAAGCGGTCCCCACAAGGAGCGCGGCGTCGAGGATTTCCTCGGCTCGGCCGAATCGCTGATCCAGCGCGGATGGAGCGCGCGCGGCAAGGTCATCGCCCTCGGGGCGAGCATGGGCGGGGTCCTGGTCGGTGGGGCCATGACCCGCACTCCGGATCTGTTCGGAGCGGTCGTGATCCGGTCGGGCGAACTCAATCCCTCCCGCCTGCTCGCCATGGAAAACGGGGCCAACCAGATTGCCGAAGTCGGCGACCCGCGCACTTCGGAGGGCCTGCACCAGCTGGCGGCGATGGATCCCTATCAGCGGATCCGGCCCGGCACCGCCTATCCGCCCACGCTGCTGACCGTGGGCCTGGGCGACAGCCGGGTGCAGCCCTGGGAGAGCGGAAAATTCGGGGCGCGCCTGCTCGCGGCCAGCAGCAGCGGCAAGCCGGTCTGGTTCAGGACCGATGAGGCGATGGGGCATTTCAACACGGCACAGGGCACGCTGGCCCTTGAGAACGCGGACTACTACGCGTTCTCCGAGACCGTGACCAGCCATTGAACCGCTCGCGCCGCGCGGCGGGTCTCTCTCCACCCGGTGACTAGAGCAGTATGAAAAGAATCTCGTTGGTGTTCGTTCTGTGGGTGACGGCGCTGCTGGTGAGCGAGCGCCTCGCGGCGGCGACGCCGGCGGAGCGCGCCGACGCGCTGGTCACGGATTTCGTCTACGAGAGCCTGGCGCTGTCACCCGTGTCCGCGTCGGCCGCGGGCTATCACGTGCACGAGAACGTTCGCCTCGACGGGCTCTGGGACGATTACAGCGCCGACGGGCTCGCGAAGATTCGCCAGTTCAACCTCAAGCTCCTGCAGCGGCTCGACGCCCTGAAGCATGCCGGGCTGGATCGCGAGCGCCTCGCCGACCTCGATGTCATCCGCGACGCCGTCAACCTCAAGCTCCTCGAGCTCGATCGCATCCAGGATTTCCGCCACAACCCGACGCAGTACGTGGAACTGATTGGGAACGGGCTGTACACGCCCTTCGTGCTGAACTACGCGCCGCCCGAGCAGCGCTTCCAGGACCTGATCGAGCGCCTGCGCCGTCTCCCGGCGTTGGTGGCGCAGGCGAAGGCCAACCTGGTCGATGCGCCCGCGGTGTGGAATCGCGTCGCACGCGAGGAGAACGCGGGCAACATCGAGCTGATCGACAAGACGCTGCGCGCCGAGGCGCCTTCGGACCTGCGCTCGGCCTACGACGAGGCGGCCGCTCCCGCGCTGCAGGCTCTCAGGGAGCTGAACGAAATTCTCGCCACGACGCTCTCGGCAAAGACCAGCGACTGGCGGCTCGGCAAGGACAATTACCAGCGCAAGTGCCGCTACACGCTGCACACCGGCCGCACCCCGGCACAGCTCCTGGCCGCCGCCGAGGCGGACCTGGCCTTAGCCCGCAAGGAAATGGCGCGCCTCTCCGCGCCGCGCACGGTGGCCGCGGCGCTCGAGGCGATGGCGAATCAGCACGCGACGCCCGCCACGTACATGGACGAGGCGCGGCGTACGCTGGCCGAGGCCACCGAGTTCGTGAAGAAGAAGGACCTGCTGACGCTTGCCGACAACGGCAACCTCAGCGTGATCGAGACGCCGGTTTTCATGCGCGGGGTGTACGGGGTGGGTGGCTTCAACGGCGCGCCTGCGCTCGAGCCGCAGCTCGGTGCGTTCTACTGGGTGACGCCGATCCCGTCCGACTGGCCGGCGGCGCGCGTCGAATCAAAACTGCGCGAGTACAACCGCTACGGCCTGCAGCAGCTGACGATCCACGAAGCCATGCCCGGCCACTACGTGCAGGCGGAATACGCCAACCGCATCGAGCCCAAGGCTCGAAGGGTGTTGCGCAATATCTGGGGGAACGGGCCGTACGTCGAAGGCTGGGCGGTGTATGCGCAGCAGCTGATGACCGATGAGGGCTACCTCGACCATGACCCGAACCTTAGACTGTCACTCCTGAAGTGGTGGCTGCGCTCGGTGGGCAACACGATCCTCGACGTGCGGCTGCAGACCATGGGCATGACGGAGCAGCAGGCGCTCGATTTCATGATCAACCAGACCTACCAGGAGCGCGAGGAGGCGGTCGCGAAGGTGCAGCGCGCGCAGCTCAGCTCCTGCCAGCTGGACATGTACTACGCCGGCGCCACGGGCTGGGACGAGGTGCGCGCGCACTACGAGCGGCGCCACCCGAAGGATTTCACGTTGAAGGCGTTCCACGACCGCGCCCTCAGCGAAGGCGCGGTCCCGCTCGAAACCCTCGATCGGCTATTGCACTAGATGCCAGGCCCGCACTTGCCTGCCCCTGACACCGGCCGCGTGCTCATCACCCGGCTCAAGGCCCATGCCGATGCGCGCGGCGCGGTATTCGAGCCGCTCGAGCCGGAGCTCCTCTCCGGCTGGCGCAACGTGCACGCGGTGATCACCGAACCCGGCGCGGTGCGCGGCAATCACCGGCACCTGCGCGGCACCGAAGTGAGCAGCGTGTCGGGCGCCGCTCTGGTGCGCTATCAGGAGGATGGCGCCACACGCGACGTGCAGGTGCCGGAAGGCGAGGTGTGGCGGTTCCGGTTTCCGCCGGGCGTCGCGCACGCCTTCAGGAACACCGGCACGCGTGCGTTCCTGATCGTCTCGTTCAACACGGAGCTGCACGACCCGGCCGCGCCCGACGCCGAGCGCGTGGAACTGATTCCGCCTTAGGGCGGGCTGGCTCCCCGGTGCGTCGCCACCTCGACGCGCGCATCGTTGTAGCAGGCGCCATCGGCGAGATCCGCCTTGTGGAGCGGCGCCAGCGCCGAGATCGTCTGCTGGTTGGAACTGGTGCGAAGCCAGGCGCCCTTTTCCGAGCACACCACGCCGGGGCGCACCGCATCGGTCACCTTGAGCGGCAGGAACACCTCGCCCAGATCGTTCCAGACCCTCACCCAGTGACCGTCGGCGAGATTGCGGCCGGCGGCATCGACCGGATGCATCTCGAGCACCGGGGTCGCATCGTTGACGGCCAGCCCGCCGAAGGTCGAGGTGATGCGCTTGTCGGAGGCCGGGCTGATCAAGGTCAGCGGATAGGGCGAGTGCACGGGCCGGAAGGTCGGGAGCGCGGCGCCGTAACGCTCCTCCAGGAGCGAGGATTGCAGCTCGATCTTGCCGCTCGGGGTGCCCGGCCGGACGTTGCCGAACAGCACCGGTTCCGCGCCGTCGTACTCCATGCTGAGCGAGACATCCAGCGGCAGCTCGCTCGGGCGCATGCCG
>DATBBQ010000014.1:0-2389 GCA_036270915.1 Steroidobacteraceae bacterium | reverse complement strand
CTCGCCTACCTCGAGTCGATCCTGCGCACCTACAACCGCCAGTGCCGGCGCGACAACATCCACAAGGCACGCATCAAGGTGCTGGTGAAGGCCCTGGGCATCGAGCGCTTCCGCGATCTGGTCGAGGAGGACTTCGCCGCCGCGCGCGGCAGCGCCCCGCGATTGCACGCCGAGGAAGTCGCGCGCGTGAGTGCCTGCTTCGCGCCGCACCCTTATGAGGACCTTCCCGACCTCGACGTCACCGGCGGCCGTGAGGTGCGCTTCCGGGCCTGGTATCGCTACAACACCCGCGCCCACAAGGTGCCCGGCTACCGCGTCGTGTTCGTCGCGCTCAAGGCGCACGGCACGGTGCCCGGGGACATGACGAGCGAGCAGATGGAGGGCGTCGCCGCCCTCGCCGAGCGGCTGAGCTTCGGGCTGGTGCGCGCCACGCACGATCAGAATCTGCTCCTCGCGGACGTGCCGCAGCGCGAGCTGCATACACTCTGGCAGGAGCTCGAGCGCCTCAAGCTCGCCATGCCCAACATCGGCACGCTCACCGACATGATCGCCTGCCCGGGGCTGGACTTCTGTTCGCTCGCGAACGCGGGCACGATCGCGGTCGCCCGCCAGGTGCAGGAGCGCTTCGACGACCTCGACTACCTCTACGACCTCGGCGAGATCCAGCTGAAGATGTCCGGCTGCATGAATGCCTGCGGCCACCACCACGTCGGGCACATCGGCGTGCTCGGCGTCGACAAGCACGGCGAGCAGTGGTACCAGATCAGCCTCGGGGGCTCGGTGAGCGGCTTCACCGCACTCGGGGAGGTCATCGGCCCCTCGGTGCCGCTGGACGAAGTCGCCCCGACCATCGAGCGCATCGTCGAGCGCTACCGCGCGCTGCGCGATGAGGGCGAGCGCTTCATCGACACGCTGCGGCGCGTCGGCCTCACCCCCTTCAAAGAGTCCGCCTATGCGTCTCATCCTCAAGCGGCGTGAGTTTCTGCCCGACCGGTGGCGCTATCTCGGCGAGGAGCTCGCCGAGGGTGATGCGCTCATCGTGCCGCTCGCCGCGCTGCGCACCGAGCGCGCGCGCTGGTGGCAGTGGAGCGGGCGGCTCGGCGTACGTCTCGCTCCCGCCGACGCGGTCGAACACCTCCGCGAGGAGCTGCCGCGGCTGGATCTCGTCGCGGTCGAGTTCCCCGGCCCCGGGGACGGGCGGGGCTACTCGGCCGGGCGGCTGCTGCGCGAACGGCTCGGCTTCCGCGGCGAGCTGCGCGCCGTCGGCAAGGGCGTGCGCCAGGATCAGGTGTTCCTGCTCTCGCGCTGCGGCTTCGACGCCATCGAGCTCGCCGAGGGCGAGGATCGCGAGGCGGCGCGCCGCGCGCTCGCTCGCTACGAAGTCGCCTACCAGCCGGGCGACGCCGCGCTGCGCTTGCGGCGCCAGCGCTTCTTCGCGTAGACGCTCAGCGCTGCGGCAGCGTCACGTCGGCGAACATCGCGCGCACTTCCTCGGCGCCCGCGGCGCGATGCGCCCGCTCGACCAGACGCCGGTCGAGGTGCGGGGCGAGCAAGTGCGCAAAGTCGTACATGTAGCGGCGCAGGAGCGTACCGCGGCGAAATCCGATCCAGGTCACGTGGGCGGCGAACAGGTGCGAGGCGTCGATGACGGTGAGGTCCGGGTCGTGCTCGTTCACCGCCATGTGCGCGACGATGCCGACGCCGAGCCCGAGGCGCACGTAGGTCTCGATGACGTCCGCATCCCGCGCGGTGATGGCGATGTTGGGTGTGAGCCCGGCGCGGGCGAAGGCGTCGTGCAGCGACGAAGGGCCGGTGAAGCTGAAGGTGTACGTGATGAGCGGATAGGCGGCGAGTGCCTTGAAGGTGAGCCGCCCGGCGCTGGCGAGCGGGTGCGTCTTGGGCACGATCACGGTGCGGTGCCAGCGATAGCACGGCAGGAGCGTCAGGTCCGCGAACAGCCCTTCCGAGCCCGTGGCGATGGCGCAGTCGATGCGATCGCCCGCCACCATCTCGGCGATCTGCTCCGAGGTGCCCTGGTGCAGGTTGAGCCGCACCTGCGGAAAGCGTGAGCGGAACTCGCGGATTACGTCCGGCAGCACGTAGCGCGCCTGCGTGTGTGTGGTGCCGATCGACAGGCTCCCGCGTCCCTCGTCGCGCAGCTCCGTGGACAGGTGCCGGATGCTCTGCGCCTCCTGCAGGATGCGCAGCGCCCGCTCGATGACCTGCTGGCCCGCGGGGGTGATGCGCGTGAGATTGCGTCCCTCGCGCACGAAGATCTGAAAGCCGAGCTCGTCCTCGAGCAGTTTGATCTGCTTGCTCACCCCGGGCTGCGAGGTGTGCAGCTTCTGCGCCGCAGCGGTGATGTTCAGACCGCTCTGGGCGACCGCGG
>DATBBQ010000013.1:0-8020 GCA_036270915.1 Steroidobacteraceae bacterium | reverse complement strand
CTCGAGTCAATCCGCATGCTCGTCGGGGAACTCGCCGCCGAGCTCGGCCTGACCGTCCCGGTGAGCGTCGGGGTGATGATCGAGACGCCCGCCTCGGCGGTGCTCGCGGAGCGCTTCGCGCGCACCGCGGACTTTCTCTCGATCGGCACCAACGATCTCACGCAGTACACCCTCGCCATGGACCGCGGCCACCCGGGGCTCGCCGCGCGACTCGATGCGCTGCATCCGGCGGTGCTCGAGCTCATCGCCGCAAGCGCCGCCGCGGCGCGCGCTCACGGCCGCCACGCCGCGCTGTGCGGCGGGCTCGCCTCCGAGCCGCTCGCGGCGCCCCTGCTGGTCGGGCTCGGCGTCAATGAGCTCTCGGCGGTACCGGCCGTGATTCCCGCAATCAAGGCGTGCCTCGGCGCGGTGACGCTCGAACGCTGCCGCGCGCTCGCCGCCGAGGCCCGCCGTCAGGAGAGCGCGGCCGCGGTGCGGGCGCTGCTCGCGCGCGAGCTCGGGGAAGGGGAGGTTCGGACATGAAAACGATGCTCGGGGGACTGCAGAAGATCGGCGGCGCGCTCATGTTGCCGATCGCGGTGCTGCCGATCGCGGGCCTGCTGCTTCGGCTGGGTCAGCCGGACCTGGGGGTCCACTACCCGCTGGTGGCGCCGATGATGGCCGCGGCCGGCGGGGCGATCTTCTCGAACCTGGGACTCCTGTTCGCGATCGGCGTGGCAGTAGGTCTCGCCCGCGAGAACCACGGCGCCGCGGGGCTCGCCGCGGTGGTGGCCTACCTCGTCGCCACCAAGGGCGCCGAGGTGCTGATCATTGCGCCGCCGGAGGCGCTCGCGCCCTTCGGGGTCAGCGCGCGCGAGCTCGCGAGCAACGCCTACAAGGCCCGCGAGCTCGCCAAGCTCACAGTCCCGGTCGGCCTGCTCTGCGGGCTCATGGCAGGCTATCTATACAACCGTTTCTACAACATCAACCTGCCGAGCTACCTCGCCTTCTTCGGCGGGCGGCGGTTCGTGCCGATCGTGAGCGGCGTCGGCGGACTCGGGCTGGCGCTCCTATTCGGCTGGCAGTGGCAGCACCTCGAGGCCGGCATGGACGTCCTCAGCGGCGCGGTGCTGCACGCAGGTCCCCTCGGGCTCTTCGCCTACGGGGTGCTGAATCGCATCCTGATCGTGACCGGCCTGCACCACATCATCAACTACATCGCCTGGTTCCTGCTCGGCGACTACCACGGCGTGATCGGCGACCTGAACCGCTTCCGCGCCGGCGATCCGAGCGCCGGGATCTTCATGGCCGGGTTCTTCCCGGTCATGATGTTCGGGCTGCCGGCGGCGTGCCTCGCGATGTACCACGCCGCGCTCCCCGAGCGGCGCCGGGTGGTCGGCGGGCTCCTCGGCTCGATCGCGCTCACCTCGATCCTCACCGGCGTCACCGAACCGATCGAGTTCAGCTTCATGTTTCTCGCGCCGCTCCTCTACGCGGTGCACGCGCTGCTCACGGGCGTCGCCTTCGTCATCATGAACGCACTGCACGTGCACCTCGGTTTCAACTTCTCGGCCGGCCTCATCGACTACATCCTCTACTACCCGCAGGCCACGCGGCCGCTCTGGCTGCTACCGGTGGGGGCGCTGTACTTCGCGCTCTATTACCTGTTGTTCCGCTTCGTGATCGTGCGCTTTGATCTGAAGACTCCCGGCCGCGAGCCGGGCACGGCCACGGCACCCGCCGCGGCTCCCGCGGCGGGCGCGCGCGGGCCGGCCTGGATCAGGGCCCTGGGCGGCGCGCCGAACCTCATTTCCGTGGACGCGTGCACCACGCGCTTGCGCCTGAAGGTGGCCGACCCCGCCAGGGTGGACGCGGACGCGCTCAAGCAGCTCGGCGCGCGCGGCATGGTGCGTCCGGCGCCCCAGGCGCTGCAGGTGGTCATCGGCACGATCGCGGACCAGCTCGCGGGCGAGATCCGCGCGGCGCTCCCCCGGGATCCCAACACCGCCGCCGCTGTTGATGCAGCACCCGCGGCCGACGCCGCCCCGTCGCAGGAAGGGGCCGCGTCCTGGAGCCAACGGGCCGCGGCGCTGCTGGCCGCACTTGGCGGGCGCGCGAACGTCACCGACGTCGCGAGCGCCTCCACGCGGGTGCTGGTGCGCCTCGCCGACTCCTCCCGTATCGACCGGCGCGCGCTCGAAGCGCTCGCGCCGCGGGGCGTGGCACGGCCGCAAGGCGGGAGCCTGCACCTGGTCATCGGGCCGGAAGCGAGCGTGGCCGGTGCAGCACTTAGACGTCTTCTCACCTGAGAAGGGCGTGTCCGGTTTAATCTGGCGGCAAGTCCGCATGGCGGGAACATGCAAGCCTGCCGCGACGAGGGGGCGCTAAGATTTTCATTGCGCCGAATTGCGCGTAATCTTCGCCAGCTGAAAAAACTGCGCACGGAGCGAACTCCGGTTCGCCGAGGCTGACTTACAACTATAAGCAGAGGATTTTCGCAGATGCTTATTCTCACACGACGGGTCGGTGAGACCGTCATGATCGGCGACGACGTAACCATCACGGTTCTGGGGGTCAAGGGGAACCAGGTGCGTGTCGGGATCAATGCTCCCAAGCACGTGGCCGTGCACCGGGAAGAGATCTACGAGCGCATAAAGCGCGAGCAGCAATCCGACGAGATCGCGGAGAAGCCGAAAGCCGCGCAGTACGTTCCCGCCTAGCGGGGTCCGGCCGCGCGGGTTGCCGGGCCCACGCTTGCGCTGACCCTGCGGGCCAATATGTAAAGGCCGCGACCGAACCGAACTTCGGTCGCGGCCCCTGGCTCCCGTTCCACTCTTTTGAGTGGAACCCTCGTGGCGCGGGCTCACTCCTGCGCCTTGCCCGCGTCCCCACCGGGATGTCGCGCGGGATTTCCAGGACGTGCAGCACCACGCGGTGGCTCAGGCGCCCCGCGGCGGTGGCGTTGCTCGCCACCGGATCGGGCCGCCCAGAGCCGCGGGCGAGGACCTGATCGGCCGCGACGGCATGGCTGATCAGCAGGAGCGCACCGCCCGCGCGCGGCGCTGCGAGGGTTGTAGGCCGCGCAGCCGGTGCCGTAGGTATTGCCCTGCACTTCGATCACCGACGGGCCCGGCGAAGCGTGCGGAGTTTTCGCGTGAGTATGGTCCGCACGCACGCTGCGCGCACGGCGCGGTGTTGGGTTCGAGGACTAGCGGAAGCTCGGCAACAGCGTGTTGGCGAGCGTCTGCACCTGATCGCTGCGCACCGTGCTCGCCGCCGCCGCGATGTCGGGCGCGAGCAGACGATCGCTCGCGGCGAACGGTACGCTCAGGCGCAGCGCGTCGTGTACGCGCTGCAGCTGCGGCGAGGTGCGCAGTGGCGCGCGCAGGTCAAGTCCCTGCGCCGCGGTCAAGAGCTCGATGGCGACGATGTTGAGCGCGTTGTCGGTCATGGTGCGCAGGCGCCGCGCGCCGTGCGTGGCCATGCTGACATGGTCCTCCTGGTTGGCGGAGGTCGGGATGCTGTCGACGCTCGCCGGATGACACAGCATGCGGTTCTCGGCGACCAGCGCCGCGGCGGTGACCTGCGCCATCATGAAGCCGGAGTTGACGCCGCTCTCGGGAGCGAGGAAGGCCGGCAGGCCGCTCATCTTCGGATCGACGAGCAGCGCCACGCGCCTCTCGGCGATCGAGCCGACCTCCGCGCACGCGAGCGCGAGGATGTCGGCGGCGAAGGCGACGGGCTCGGCGTGGAAGTTGCCGCCCGAGAGTACCTCGCCCGATTCCGGGAAGATGAGCGGGTTGTCGGTGACCGCGTTGGCCTCGGTGGCGAGCACCGCGGCCTGCTGCGTGATGAGATCGAGGCAGGCGCCCATCACCTGCGGCTGACAGCGCAGCGAGTAGGGATCCTGAACGCGCGGACAGTCGCGGTGCGACTCGCGGATCGCGCTGCCGGCGAGCAGCTCGCGGTACACCTGCGCGGTGCGCGCCTGGCCGTCGTGTCCGCGCAGGTTGTGGATGCGCGCGTCGAAGGGTGCGTCGCTGCCGGCGAGGGCGTCGAGGGACATCGTCCCGCTCACCACGGCACCCGCGAACACGGTTTCCAGCTCGAACAGTCCGGCGAGTGCCAGCGCGGTGGAGACCTGCGTGCCATTGAGGAGTGCGAGTCCTTCCTTCGGGCCGAGCGGCGGGGGCGTGATCCCTTCCTGCGCGAGCGCCTCCGCAGAGGGGAGCGTCTCGCCACCGCGGCGGATCTGCCCCTGGCCGAGAAACGTGAGCGAGAGGTGCGCGAGCGGCGCGAGGTCCCCCGATGCGCCCACCGAGCCCTGCGCGGGCATGACCGGGTAGAGCCCGGAATTAATGAGCCGTTCCAGGAAGCGCACGAGCTCGATGCTCACCCCCGAGAAGCCCTGCACGAGGCTCGCGAGCTTGAGCACGAGGGTGAGCCGGGCCACGGCGTCATCGAGCGGAGGCCCCACGCCGCTCGAGTGCGAGAGAATGATGTTGCGCTGCAGCAGCGTGCGCTGCCCCGGCGCGATGCGGGTCTGGGCGAGAAGGCCGAAGCCGGTGTTGATGCCGTAGGCGGGCGCGTCCGCCGCGGCGAGCCGCGCGGTCGCCTCGTGCGCCTCGGCGACGGCGCGCAGTGCCCCCGCGTCGATCTCGACCGTCACCGCGCCCCGGCAGATGCGGCGCAGGTCGGCAAGATACAGCGGCCGGGAGCCGAGTTTCAGGGTGTCGGATGCGGCCATCGCAGTACCTCGCCCGCGCGTACGACGGTACGGCGCGGATTAAAGCCAATCCAGTAACCGAGCTCCTCGAGCGAGTGCACGCTCCAGACGACGAAGTCCGCCGCGAGACCCGGCGCGAGCACGCCGCACTCGGCGGCGAGGCCGAGGGCGCGCGCGGCGTGGCGCGTCACCCCGTGCAGCGCCTCCTCGGCGGTCAGTCCGAAGAGCCGGGTCGCCATGCTGAGCGCCGTGAGGAGCGAGGCGCCCGGTGCGGAGCCTGGGTTGCAGTCACTCGCCACCGCGAGCGCCGCCCCCGCCGCGCGCAACGCGGCGATCGGCGGCCGGTGAGTGTCGCCGAGACAGTAGAAGGCCACCGGAAGAAGAACGGCGACCGTGCCGGCGGCGGCGAGCGCGCGCGCTTCCGCTTCGCCCGCGTACTCCAGGTGGTCGCAGGAGAGGGCACCCGCACCGGTGGCCATGAGGGTGCCACCGAGGTTGGTGAGCTGCTCCGCGTGCATCTTCACCGGCACCGAGAGCGCACGCGCGGCGGCGAACAGGCGCGCCGACTGCTCGACCGAGAAGGCGATGCGCTCGCAGAAGACGTCCACCGCGTCGACTAGTCCCTCCGCGAGCAGTGCCGGCAGCCATTCCTGCGCGACGAGGTCGATGTACTCGTCGGCCCGGTTGCGGTACTCCGGCGGCAGGGTGTGCGCGGCGAGCAGTGTCGTGCGCACCGTGACCGGGAAGGCCCGTCCGAGGCGGCGCGCGACGCGCAGCATCTTGGCCTCATCCGCGAGCGTCAGGCCGTAGCCGGACTTGATCTCGAGCGTCGTCACGCCCTCGCTGGCGAGCGCGGCGAGCCGCGGGGCGCTCTCGGCGAAGAGCTGCTCCTCGTCCGCGGCACGCACGGCGCGCACGCTGGAGAGGATGCCGCCGCCGGCGCGCGCGATCTGCTCGTAGGAGCGACCGCGCAGCCGCTCGGCGTACTCCCCGGCCCGGGTGCCGGCGAACACCAGGTGGGTGTGGCAGTCGATGAGGCCCGGAGTGACCCAGGCGCCGTTGAGGTCGTGGACTTCCGCCGGCGGCGACCCGGGCAGCTGCTCCTCGGGCCCGACCCAGGCGATGCGCCCGCCGCGCGTGAGCAGGGCGCCGGGGGCGATGATGCGCGCGCTCGCGTCGCAGGTCGCGATCCGGGCGTTACGCCAGAGCTTGAGTGTCTCCCCCGGCAAGACGGACCTCAGCGAGACGCGCCGGGAGTGCCGAGGAACGGCAGGTTCAGTCCCTGCTCGCGCGCGCACGCGATCGCGATCTCGTAGCCGGCGTCCGCGTGGCGCATGACCCCGCTCGCCGGATCGTTCCACAGGACCCGCTCGATGCGCCGCGCGGCCTCGGGCGTCCCGTCGCAGACGATGACGACGCCGGCGTGCTGGGAGTAGCCCATGCCGACGCCGCCCCCGTGGTGGATCGACACCCAGGTCGCGCCGCTCGCGGTGTTGAGAAGCGCGTTCAGGAGCGGCCAGTCCGCGACCGCGTCCGAGCCGTCGCGCATCGCTTCGGTCTCGCGGTTAGGGCTCGCCACCGAGCCGGAGTCGAGGTGGTCGCGCCCGATGACGACGGGCGCCCTGAGCTCCCCGTTCGCCACCATCTCGTTGAAGGCGAGACCCAGGCGCTGACGGTCACCCAGGCCTACCCAGCAGATGCGCGCCGGCAGGCCCTGGAACTGGATGCGCTCGCGCGCCATGTCGAGCCAGTGGTGCAGGTGCGCATCGTGCGGCATGAGCTCGCGCACCTTCTGATCGGTGCGGTAGATATCCTCCGGATCGCCCGAGAGCGCCACCCAGCGGAACGGGCCGACGCCGCGGCAGAAGAGGGGGCGCACGTACGCCGGCACGAAGCCCGGGAAGGCGAAGGCCTCCTTCACGCCCTCGTCGAAGGCCACCTGGCGGATGTTGTTGCCGTAGTCGAAGACCGGGATGCCCTGCTTCTTGAAGGCCAGCATGCCCTCGACGTGCCGCGCCATCGAGGCGCGTGCCGCCGCGGCGACCTGCCCCGGATCCTCCCCGCGCAGGCGGTCCCACTTCTCGAGCGTCCACCCCTGCGGCAGGTAACCGTTCACCGGATCGTGGGCCGAGGTCTGATCGGTCACGGCGTGCGGGCGTACGCCGCGACGCAGCAGCTCCGGCAGCACGTCGCAGGCGTTGCCGAGCAGGCCGACCGAGACGGGCGTCGCGCTGCGCTCGATGAGCGCGAGCGCCTCATCGAGCGTGCGCGCCTCGCGGTCGAGGTACTTGGTCTGCAGTCGCTTAGCGATGCGCTCCGGGCGGCACTCGATCGCGAGCATCGAGGCTCCGGCCATGGTGGCCGCGAGCGGCTGCGCACCGCCCATGCCGCCCAGCCCCGCCGTGAGGATCCACTTGCCCTTCAAGTCCCCGCCGTAGTGCTGCCGGCCCATCTCGGCGAAGGTCTCGTAGGTGCCCTGCACGATGCCCTGGCTGCCGATGTAGATCCAGGACCCCGCGGTCATCTGACCGAACATCATGAGGCCCTTCTTGTCGAGCTCGTTGAAGTGCTCCCAGTCCGCCCAGCGCGCGACGAGGTTGGAGTTGGCGATCAGCACGCGCGGGGCGTCCGCGTGGGTGCGAAACACGCCCACCGGCTTGCCCGACTGGATGAGGAGCGACTCGTCCTCCTTCAGCGCGCGCAGCGCCGCGACGATCTGCTCGTAGCATTGCCAGTTGCGCGCGGCCTTGCCGATGCCGCCGTACACGACGAGCTCCGCGGGTCGCTCGGCCACCTCCGGATCGAGATTGTTCATGAGCATGCGCAGCGGCGCCTCCGTGAGCCAGCTGCGGCAGGAGAGCTCAGTGCCGCGCGGCGCACGCAGCGGCATCCGGGTGGTGCTGTCGGTCATGGGGCGTACCTCGTGCTGGCGGTCGCGGCGAGCTCGTAGCGCGAACCGGGATGATAGAGGTGGGCGAGGGAAGCGACACGGCCGCGCGAGAAGGTGCGCCGCACGATGAGCAGGCACGCCTCGGCCTCCTCGAGCTTCAGCAGACGCCGGATGCGCCGGTCGGCCAGCAACGCGCGCACCGTGTGCTCGGCCCGCTGCAGAGGTGCGACGCGGATCAGAAACTCGTGCGGCGTGATGCGCATGAAGTCGTTCGCGAGATAGCCGGGAGCTGCCTGCGGGTTGACGTAGCGCTCCTCGACCTGCAGCGGCACGGCGTCGGCGTAGTGCGTGAGAAGCGAGTAGTCGAGCGGTGCGCCGGCGGTGAGCTCGAAGCGCTCGGCGATCTCGCGCGGCGCGGCGACACT
>DATBBQ010000012.1:0-22866 GCA_036270915.1 Steroidobacteraceae bacterium | reverse complement strand
CCGTGCTCGCGGTTGAGTTCCAGCATCAGCGCGAACACGCTCTCGGCGTTGGCGCCATCGAGATTGCCGGTGGGCTCGTCCGCCAGCACGATCGCCGGGCGCGTCACCAGCGCGCGCGCCACCGCGGCGCGCTGCCGCTCGCCGCCGGAGAGCTGGTGCGGTCGGTGCTCGAGGCGGCCGCCGAGACCGACGCGCTCGAGCAGCTGGCGCGCGGCCGTGCGGGCCTGCGCCACGGGGGTGCGCCGCACGAGCAGCGGCATCGCCACGTTCTCGAGCGCCGAGAATTCCGGCAGCAGATGGTGGAACTGGTACACGAAGCCGATCGACTCGTTGCGCAGTCGGCCGCGTTCGCTCTCATTGAGCGAGTGAATGTCGCGTCCGGAGACCAGCACCGCGCCCGTGCTCGGCCGGTCGAGGCCGCCGAGGATCTGCAGCAGCGTCGTCTTGCCCGAGCCGGAGGCGCCGACGATCGCCACGCGCTCGCCCGGGCGCACGGCGAGCGCCACGCCCGTCAGGACCTCGAGAACCACCGGACCCTGGCGGAAGCTCTTGTGCACCTCGCGGGCCTCGAGAACCGTTTCACTCATGCCGCAGGGCCTCCGCCGGGGCGGTGCGCGCCGCGCGCCACGCCGGGTAAATGGTCGCCAGAACGCACAGGAGAAAAGCCACCGAGCAGATCTTCAGGACGTCCGCGCCCTCGACGTAGGCAGGCAGGTCGCTCATGTAGTACACGCGCGCATCGAGAAACTGCGTACCGAGCAGGTGTTCGAGGCCCGCGACCAGCGTCTGCAGGTTGTCCGCGAGCAGCGTGCCGAGCGCGGTGCCGAACAGCGTGCCGGCGAGCCCGATGAGCACCCCCTGGATCGCAAAGGTCAGCAGCACGCTGCGGGGGGTGGCGCCGAGGGTGCGCAGGATGGCGATGTCGGTCTGCTTGTCCTTGACGATCATGACCAGCGTCGCGACGATGTTGAAGGCGGCGACGGCGACGATCATGAGCAGGATGAGGAACATCATGGTCTTCTCCGTGCGGATCGCGCGAAAGAAGTTGGCATGATCCTGCGTCCAGTCGTTCACGTAGAAGCCCGGGCCACCGAGGGAGAGCGCGATGTCACGCACCAGGGTCGGGGCGCGCAGCGGGTCGGCGAACGCAAGGCGCAGCCCGGTGACGTCGGTCCCCTTGCGGAACAGTCGCTGGGCGTCCTCGAGATTGATGAGCGCGAGTCCGCGGTCGTACTCGTACATCCCGGACTGGAACAACCCCACGACCTGGAAGCGCCGCATGCGCGGGACCACCCCGGTCGGGGTGGCGCTGCCCTCCGGGGCGATGAGGATGACACTGTCGCCCACGCGCACGTTCAGCTCGTGCGCGAGCGCGGTCCCGAGAATGGTCGCGAAGGAGCCGGGCGCAAGGTCGGAGAGATTGCCGGCGGTGAGTCGCTGGGCGAGCCCGCTCGTGGTGCGCTCCTCGGACGGCAGCACCCCGCGTACGCGCGCGCCCATCATGTGCCGCCCGTACGCGAATAGCGCCTGGCTCTCGACGTAGGGTGCGGCGGCCACCACCCCCTTGGCGCCGCGCACGCGCTGCTGCAGGGCCTGCCAGTCACTCAGCCGGCCGTCGAGACCCGCTATGGTCGCGTGCGAGGTGACCGCGAGCATGCGCGTGCGCAGCTCGCGCTCGAAGCCGTTCATCACCGAGAGCACCACGATCAGTGTGGCGACCCCGAGCATCAGGCCGCACACCGACATGAGCGCGACGAAGGAGACGAAGCCGCGGCGGTGCGTCGAGCGCAGGTAACGCGAGCCGATGAGCCACTCGTAAGAACTCATCGGGCAACACCCCGGCGCGGCTCATTCATAGCGCAGCGCCTCCGCCGGCGGCGTGCGCGCGGCGCGCAGCGCCGGGTAGAGCGTCGCGAGTCCGGTCAACAGCAGCGCGGCCACGGCGATCACCGCGACATTGCTCCAGTGCACCTCGGAGGGAATGGTCGTGATGTAATAGACATCCGCGTCCATGATCTGGAAGTGGAACGTGTGCTCGAGGAAGGGCACGATCGCATCCACGTGCAGCGCGATGGCGACGCCGATGATGACGCCGAGCAGCACGCCGAGCCAGCCGATCACCAGCCCCTGGGTGACGAAGATCCCCATCACCCGCGCCGGGGCGGCACCGAATGTGCGCACGATCGCAATGTCGGTGCGCTTGTCGGTCACCACCATGACGAGCATGGCGACGATGTTGAAGGCGGCCACGGCGACGATCATCAGCAGGATGAGCGACATCATCGTCTTCTCGATGCTGATCGCGCGGAAGTAGCTGGCGTTGTCCTGCGTCCAGTCGGTGACCTCGAAGGGCTTCGGCACGAGGCCGCGCAGCCGGGCCGCTACGGCCGGCGCCGTGAGCACGTCGGCCAGGCGCGCGCGCACGCCCTCGCTGGCGGTGCCCTCGGCCCCGAGCGCGCGCACGTCCTCGATGTCGGCGAGGATGAGGGTGCCGTCACCTCCCTCCTGCAGGCCGATCTCGAAGATGCCCGCGACAGTCACCTCGCGCAGCTTCGGCGCCGGAGTACCGTCGGGGTTCAGGGTGGGAATGAGCACCGTGAGCGAATCGCCCCTCATCAGGCCGAGCTGCTCGGCGATCACCGAGCCGACGATGACACGATCCGACCCGGGCGTGAGGTCCGCGAGCTTGCCCTGCACGAGCGCCGGCGAGAGTTCCTCGATGCTCGCCTGCGCCTGCGGGTCGATTCCGCGCAGCAGCACCGGCAGCATCTCCGGCTGTCGCACGGCGAGCGCCTGCAGCTCGACGTACGGGGCGACGTCCGTGACCCCGGCGGCGCGGGCGGCCAGGCGCGCGACGTTCTGCCATTCGGCGCGGCTCGGACCCGTCGCTGCCGGCGCAGCGCTCGTCGCGGTGATGCGCACCTGCGCGCCGAGCGCCAGCAGCCGGTCGCGCAGCTCGCTCTCGAGGCCGTTCATCACCGAGAGGATGACGATCAGCGCGGCGACGCCGACGCACACCCCGAGAAGTGACGCCCAGGTGATGAAGGACACGAAGAACTTATGTGAACGGGCGCGTACGTAGCGCAGGCCCACGTACAGTGGCAGCGGGTGAAACATCGTCGCGATTTAACCACAGTTGGCGTGCTTTTCAGACCTGCGTCACAAATCGGCACACGCGCGCCCGCGCCGGCTTTGACAGATTAATCCCGGTGCTATAGTCGACCGGTATCCGAGGGAGAGTCTCCATGCAGACCCGAATTCTCGTAGCACTGCTGTTGGGTTGCGCGCTCGCCGGCTCCGCCGCGGCCGAGACCGTGGTCGTGAACGATCAGGTGCAGGTACGCGAGTCGCAGACGGACATGCCCAAGCGCGGCGTCACCATGGACGACGTCGAGAAGCGCTTCGGTGCACCGGTCACCCGCCATCCGACCGTCGGCGGCGCCTCGGCGCAGCAGCCGCCCATCACCCGCTGGGACTACAGCGGCTTCTCCGTGGTCTTCGAGGGCAATCACGTCGTCGACTCGGTCCTGACGAGCGGCTGACGGCCGCTCCCGCGACCGCCCGCGGCGGCAGGCTTGCCGCGCTCTCCAGCTCCCTACGCAAGTCCGCCGCGCTGGCGCGGACTCAGTCTATTGCGCCGTAACGGGGGCGCCGTTCAGATGTGATAGGCTCGGCCTTAACAGAATAAGATCCTTGGGGAGACCGTGTCGGGGGAAGAGCCTCTCAGGGCCCAGATTGAGGCCCTCGTGCGCGCGGGCACGATGCGCCGCAAGACGGCGGCAGTACAACTGGAAGCGGAAATCCGAAGACGCGAGGAGGTCCTGCGGCAGACCTTCCGGCGTTACGTGTCGCCGAAGGTCGCCGACAAGATCCTCGAGGATGCGCAGCTGCGGGATACGCTGCTCGCGACCTCCGATGTCCGCAGCCACGCCGTGGTGCTGTTCGCCGACCTGCGTGGCTTCACCAGTATTTCCGAGCAGCTCGACCCGCACGCCGTCGTGCCTCTGCTCAATGAGTACTTCTCGCTCCTCACCGAGATCACCTTCCGCCACGAAGGCACGGTCTTCCACATGGCCGGCGACTGCCTGATGCTCGGCTTCGGCGTGCCTCTCGAGCAGCCCGACTGCGCGCAGCGCGCCGTGCGCGCGGCGCGCGAGATGCTCAGCAGCTTCACGGTCCTCGCGGGCTCCTGGAAGGAGCGCTACCAGATAGAGGCCGGACTCGGCATCGGCATCAACGAGGGCGACGTGGTCGCCGGCAACATCGGCTCCTCCTCCTACATGAGCTACACCATCATCGGCGACACGGTGAACATCGCCGCGCGGCTGTGTCAGCGCGCGCGCGCCGGTGAGATGCTGTTCTCGAGCGCACTCAAGCACTCCCTCGACGCGCACGGCGTGGACATCGGCGCAACTCCCCTGCCCTCGCTGCAGCTGCGCGGGCGCTCCCAGGCGATCGATATCTACTGCGTGCCGCTCGAGACACGCGTGCAGCTGAGCACCGAGCGCGCCGTCGCCTAGGTGAGCCGCCGCGCGGGCCGCCGGCCGCGCACCCGCTCGGGTAAGCTTGTTCTTTTGGACAGCGCCCGCACTATGGCTGCGCGATGACGCCGCTACTCTCCCCGCCGGTTCCGACTGCGACGACTGCGCGCCTCAAGTGGCATCAGCTCTATGGCAGCGCCGCCGCGCTGGCGCTCGCCGAGGCGATGCGCGCCGACCGCCGCCTGTACGTCGTGATCGCCGATGACGCGCGCGCTCTCGAGCGCCTGAGCGCCGAGGTGCGCTTCTTCGCCGGCGAGGACGTCCCGCTCGTACGGCTGCCGGACTGGGAGGTCCTGCCCTACGACCTGTTCTCCCCGCACCCGGACATCGTCTCCGAGCGCCTGAAGACGCTCTACGAGCTGCCGCTACTCGAGCACGGCTGCCTGATCGTCTCCGCCGACACGCTCATGCAGCGTCTGCCGCCGCGCAACTACGTGCAGGGGCGCGCGTTCGAGCTGAAGAAGGGCCAGGCGCTCGCGCTCGAGCCGTTCCGGCAGCGCCTCGCCGAGGCCGGCTACGCGAGCGTCAGTCAGGTGATCAGTCCCGGGGAGTTCGCCGTGCGCGGCTCGCTCCTCGACGTCTTTCCCATGGGCGCGGCGGCGCCGCTGCGCATCGACCTGTTCGACGAGGAGATCGAGGCGATCCGCCGCTTCGATCCGGACACGCAGCGCTCGCTCGATGCGCTCAGCCACGTGCGGCTGCTGCCGGCGCGCGAGGTGCCGCTCGACGCCCAGGCCGTCAAGGACTTCCGCCGCCGCTACCGCACGCGCTTCGAGGGCGATCCCAACAAGAGCGCCATCTACCGCGGCGTGAGCGAGGGCATCGCGCCTGCGGGGGTCGAGTTCTACCAGCCGCTGTTCTTCGAGGGCACGACGACGCTGCTGGACTACCTGCCCGCGAGCGCCGTGCTCGTGCAGGACGCCGCGCTGCCGCGCGCCCTCAGCAAGGCCTGGGAGGACATCGCGGCACGTTACGAGGATCGTCGCCACGACATCGAGCGCCCGGTGCTCAGGCCCGAGGAGCTGTTCGTGGCGCCCGCCGAGCTGGCGAGCGCGCTCGGCGGGTTCGGCTCGATCACGCTCGATGCCTTCAAGGCCGACACCGAGCTGCAGACGGCGGACGAGGCGGTACGCAACTTTCCCACCACCGCGCCGCGCGAGCTGCGTCTGGACGTGCGCGCCGAGCAGCCCTTCGCGCCGCTCGATGAGTTCCTCAGGGCCTTCGACGGCCGGGTGCTCATCGCCGCGGACTCGGCCGGGCGGCGCGAGGTGCTGCAGGAGATGCTGCGCGCCTACCACCACGAGGTACGGATGGTCGCCGGCTGGGACGCCTTTGCCGGCGGGGGCGAGCGGCTCGCGCTCACCGTCGCACCGGACCTGGAGGGACTGACCCTCATCGCCCCGCCGATCGCGCTCATCTCCGAGGCGCAGCTGTTCGGCGCCCGCGCCCGCCAGGAGCGGCGCCGCAAGCGCGCCGCGGACCCGGAGGCGATCCTCGCCGACCTGCGCGACCTCAACCCCGGCGCCCCGGTGGTGCACGAGGAGTACGGCGTCGGACGCTACCTCGGACTCATGCCGATGGAGATCGGCGGGCAGCCGGGCGAGTTTCTCGTGCTCGAGTACCAGGACGGCGACCGTATCTACGTGCCGGTGCAGGCACTGCACCTGGTGAGCCGCTACACCGGCGCCGCCCCCGAGCACGCGCCGCTGCACAAGCTCGGCACCGACCAGTGGGCGCGCGCGCGGCGCCGGGCCGCCGAGCAGGTGCGCGACGTCGCCGCGGAGTTGCTCGACCTGTACGCGCGGCGCAAGGCGCAGCAGGGCCTGTCGCTGCCGCTGCCGGAGCTCGACTATCAGGCCTTCACCAGCAGCTTTCCCTTCGAGGAGACCGCGGACCAGGCCGAGACGATCCGTCAGGTGCTCGCCGACATGGGCAGCGAGCGGCCCATGGACCGGATCGTCTGCGGGGACGTGGGCTTCGGCAAGACCGAGGTGGCCATGCGGGCCGCGTTTGTCGCCGCCCAGGCCGGCAAGCAGGTCGCGGTACTGGCGCCGACGACGCTGCTCGTGCAGCAGCACCTCACCAACTTCCGCGACCGCTTCGCCGACTGGCCGGTGCGCATCGAGGCCCTGTCGCGCTTCGGCACCTCGAAGGAGACGCAGGCGGTGCTCGAGGGGCTCGAGCAGGGCAAGGTCGACATCGTCATCGCCACGCACCGCCTGCTG
Organism: Steroidobacteraceae bacterium; assembly: GCA_036270915.1. Lineage (GTDB taxonomy): Bacteria > Pseudomonadota > Gammaproteobacteria > Steroidobacterales > Steroidobacteraceae > 13-2-20CM-66-19. The sequence continues at coordinate 16,100 of DATBBQ010000012.1, read as the reverse complement.
CACGCGCACGCACGCTTCAGGGACCTCGGCCTCCTCATCATCGACGAGGAACACCGCTTCGGTGTGCGCGACAAGCAGCGCCTGCAGGCGCTGCGTGCCAATGTGCACGTCCTCACCCTGACCGCGACCCCGATCCCGCGCACGCTCAACATGGCGCTCGGCGGCCTGCGCGACCTGTCACTGATCACCACCGCGCCGGCGGCGCGCCTGGCGATCAAGACCTTCCTCATCGAGTGGCACGCGCCGACCCTGCGCGAGGCGGCACTGCGCGAGCTGCGCCGCGGCGGCCAGGTGTACTTCGTGCACAACGAGGTGCGCAGCATCGAGAAAATTGCCGCGGAAATGCAGGCGCTGATACCGGAGGCCAGCGTGCGCGTCGCTCACGGACAGATGCGTGAGCGCGAGCTCGAACAGATCATGGTCGACTTCTACCACCGCCGCTTCAGCCTGCTCGTATGCACCACGATCATCGAGAGCGGCATCGACGTGCCGAGCGCCAACACCATCATGATCAACCGCGCCGATCACATGGGGCTCGCGCAGCTGCACCAGCTGCGCGGCCGGGTGGGCCGCTCGCACCACCGCGCCTACGCCTACCTGATCGCCCCGCCGCGCCAGGCGCTGCAGCGCGACGCCGCCAAACGCCTCGAGGCCATCGAGTCGATGGAGGAGCTCGGCGCGGGCTTCGTGCTCGCGACCCACGACCTGGAGATCCGCGGTGCCGGGGAGCTGCTCGGCGAGCAGCAGAGCGGCCAGATGACCGAGATCGGCCTGTCGCTGTACCTGGATATGCTCGATCACGCCGTCAAGGCGCTCAAGGAGGGACGCGAGCCGGTGCTCGATCAGCCGCTGGCCGCCGCCACCGAGGTGGAGCTGCGGCTCCCGGCGTTCCTGCCCGAGGCCTACGTGGGCGACGTGCACGTGCGGCTGTCACTGTACAAGCGCATCGCCGCCGCCGACAGCGAGATGGCCCTGGATGACCTGGCCGCGGAACTGCACGACCGCTTCGGGCCCGCGCCGCCGGCGGCGCAGACCCTGATACGCATCGCCAAGCTGAAACTCGCCGCGCGCGCGCTCGGCGTGCGGCGCCTGGATCTCGGCCCCCAGGGCGGCTCGCTCACCTTCGAGGAGCACTCGCGCATCGAGCCGACGACCCTGGTGCGTCTCATCCAGCGCAGCACGCGCGAGTACCGCCTCGAGGGACCGCTGAAGCTGCGCGTGAGCCGCGCCCTCGCGAGCGAGGCGGCCCGCTTCGAATTCGCATCGGACCTGCTCAGGCGCCTCGGCGAGGGGCCGCGCCTCCATTAGAATGCCGCGCATGCACACCGCGACCGCGCCGCTGCGCGCCCTGACGCTCTGCCTGACACTCGGCGCCATCGCCCTCGCCGGCGCTGCGGCCGCCGAGGAGACCCCCGCACCCCCGGCCCCGTCCGCCGGACCCGGCAGCACCGTCTATAACATCGAGCTCATCATCTTCCGCGCCACCGGAGCGCCGGGCGGCGCCGAGAACTGGGGCACGGCCGGTATCAGCGCGCGCAACATCGCCGGCGATGAGGCCACGAGCGGCACCACCCAGGTCGGGCACTTCGTCGGGCCGCTGCCCAGTTCCGGCTGGCAGCTCGGGGAACTCGAGAGCAAGCTGCGCGCGAGCGGCGCCTACGTGCCGCTCGCGCACGTCGCCTGGCAGCAGACGGCGAGCTCCTGGGGCACGCGTGCCGGCTTCTCACTCGCCAAGCTCGGCGTGAATGTCGAGGGCCTCTCCGGCACGGTATTCCTCGAGCACGGGCAGTTCCTGCACCTCGGGATGACGCTCGCCTACGCCATGCACGACCCGCCCGCGGCGCTCGGCGCCGGTGCCGACACCGCCTTCACGATCAACGAGAGCCGCCGCGTGCGCTTCTACGAGCGCAACTACTACGACCACCCGGCCTTCGGGGTCATCGCGCTGGTGACGCCCGCCCAGGGGGCGCGCCCCCCCGGGCGCTAGCGCTCCTCAGGCCGCCGCGCGCGCCAAGAGCTGCGCGGCGCCGAACTCCCAGGTCGCCCCGCCGCGCGCATCGCGCGCGCAGCGCACGCGCTCACGCGCGGCGGCGATGAACCAGGTCTCCAGTTCCCGCGGCTTGCCGCGCCCGAATACCTTCGGATCGAGCACCGCCGCACAGGCGGCGTGTGCGGGATCGCGCACCGACTCGTAGCGGATGAGCTCGATGCCCGCCTCGCGCGCACTCGCGGCGAGCACCTGGGTACGCTCGTAGCTGTCGGGCCGCGTCCACGCCGCCCGCTCGCCTACGAGCGGTTCGGCGGTGAGATCGAGCGCCGCGCGCGTGCGCACCAGGGCGCGGAACGCGGTATGGGGCACGGGCTTCAGCTCCGGGGTGCCCGGGGAGTCCAGCAGGAAGCGCAGCCGCCAGTAGCTCTTCTCGGCGAGCGCGGTGCGCAGCAGTTCCGCCCCGTACCAGACACCCGGCTCGAGCGCCGCGCGGAAGCGCGAGCCGCTGCGCGGGCGGTAGCGAAACGGAGTCGCGAGCAGGTACGGCAGGCTCCGTACGCTCTGAGGCAGCGGCGGTTTGCTCGCCTCCAGGACCTCCTCGAGGCTCGCCTGCTCCTCGAGCGAGTCGACGAGGCGCATGGTGGAGGCGGTGTGCTGTGTCTCGACCACCCGCCACAGGGGCCGCGCGTAGGCGCGCGCCTCAGATGCGAGCGCGGGCGGCGTCCAGGTAGTCAACCGTGCGCACCAGCCCGGCGGGCTCGAGGATGAGCGCGAGCGGCACGCCGCCGAGCGCGCTGTTCTCGCTGCGCAGCCAGGCACGCGCGGCGGCATCGTCGGAGCCGACGATGGCGTCCAGCGAGCGGAACAGCCGCACGAAGAGCGCGGCCAGCTGCCAGGGCTTGGAGCCGGGCTCGAGCTGCCTTTGGCCGTTCGCGAGCCGTGAGAGGGTCGCGCTGCTCACGCCGATGACCTCGGCCAGCTCGCCCTGCGGCAGGGCGAGGAAGCGCGCCGCACGCACCGTGGCGCGCGAGAGCACGGCGCCGGGATCGGGCGCCGGACGGGGCTTTGCGGGTCGACGGGCGGTCATTTCAGTGGAAATTATACCCCTATTCTGTTTCCACAGCAAAAAGGGGGTTCCGGCGCCCGGGAGGGCCCCTTTTCGAGGGGTACTACTGGAAGTCGGACACTTCGGCGGTCGCGACCGCGTCCTTGCCGTTCTTCTTGGCGCGCTTCATGGCCGTCTGGCAGGCCTGAATGAGCCCGGCGAGCGCGAGCGTGCGCGGCGGCACGAGGGTGGCGACGGCCGCCGAGACGGTCACGTAGCGGCCGGCGCCGTTGGTGGGGTGGTGCATGAGCAGGTCGCGCACGCGCTGCGTGACGACCTGCGCGTAGTGCGCGGCGCGCTCGGCGGCCTCCCCCTGGGTGAGCACGGCGAAGGTGCCCCCCTCCCAGCGGCCGACCAGGTCGCCGCCGCGCCGGTAGGAGGCGCTGATGACGCGCGAGACGCGCCGGATGCAGGCATCGCCCGCGGCCCGGTCGAACTTGTCGTTGTAAGCCCCGAGGTCGTCGATGTCGAACAGCGTGAGTCCGATCTCGTGCGAGTCGCGCTGCGCGAGCGCCCAGTCCCGCTGCAGCAGCTCCTCGAAGTAGGCGCGCGAGTGCAGCCCGGTGAGACGATCCTCCCGCAGCCAGGACGGCAGCCCCGAGGGCAGCCGCTCGGCGCTCTTCAGGCGCTCGCTCGCGTCGCGGTGATAGCCGATGAAGTGCGTGAGCTCCCCGCCCGTGCTGCGTACCGGCTGCACGAGCGACTCGTTCCAGAAGAGCGAGCCGTCGGGTCGGTAGTTGCGGATGAGCACCCGCGCCGGCTCACCCTTCTGCACCGCCTCGGCGAGCCGGGCGCGTGCCTCCTGCTCGCGGTCGGTGCCCTGCAGGATGCGCAGGTTGGTCCCGAGCAGCGCGCTCTCCGGGAAGCCGCACATCTGCGTGAAGGCGCTGTTGACGAAGAGCACCGGGCAGTCCTTGGCGGTCGCGTCGCAGACCACTATCCCCTCGGGAGAGTTCTCGACGACCCGCCGCCAGGCGTCTGCCGACCAGTTCTTCATGCCGGCTTGCCGGGGTCCAGCGTGAGGCTCGGCGCGGCGGTCATACGATCCAGTCGGGCGCGGGCGTCGCGCCACTCCGCCGAGGCCATGAGCGCCGCGCGGTCCGCGGGCTCGGCGCGCCCGTGCAGGCGGACCAGCCGCAGGCTCGAGGCCGGCTGCGGCTCGACATCCAGCCCGTCCAGCACTTCGATTACGCTCGAGCGATTGTTGCAGACCGGTAGCATGTCGCAGCCCGCCGACAGGGCCGCCCGCGCCCGGGTAAGCACGTTCCCGTAAGCCGCGGCGGCCCCTCCCATGGAGAGATCATCGGCAAACACTACCCCCTGGAAACCCAGCTCTCCGCGCAGCACGTCGCGAATCCAGAGGCTGGAGAGGCTCGCCGGGGCCGAATCCACGGCCGGATAGAGCAGATGCGCCACCATGACCCCCGGAAGGCCGTTGGCGATCAGCCGCCGGTAGGGGGTGAGGTCGGGGGCCAGGTCGACCAGCGGCCGCCGGTCAACCGGGAGGGTGTGGTGCGAGTCGGCCACCACCGCCCCGTGCCCGGGATAGTGCTTGGCGGTGGCCGCCATGCCCGCCTCGCGCATGCCGGTGACCCAGGCCTGGGCGAGCTGGGCGACCGCCTCCGGGGAGCCGTGGAAGCTGCGGTCGCCGATCACCTCGCTCACCCCGTTGTCCAGGTCGACGCACGGAGCGAAGGAGATGTCGACCCCGTGGGCGCGCAGCTCCGCGGCCATGAGCCAACCGAGCGAGCGGGCGAGCGCCACGCCGGCTCTGGGGTCGAGGTCGTACTCGTGGCCGATGCGTCGCGCCGCCGGCAAGCGCGTGAATCCGTCGTGGAAGCGCTGCACGCGCCCGCCCTCCTGGTCGACGGCGACGATGAGTGGCGGGGAGCGCGCGGCGTGGATCGCGCGCACCAGGGCGGCGAGCTGCGCGGGTGCGGCGTAGTTGCGCGCGAAGAGGATCACCCCGCCGACGAGCGGGTGGCGCAGGAGTTCGGCGTCCTCGGCCAGGAGGGCCGTGCCCGCGATGTCGATCATCAGGGGACCGAGGCTCATGCGCGCCGTGCCGGTGAGAGCAGCGCCAGGGACTCCACGTGCGCGGTGTGCGGAAACATGTCGACCACCCCGGCCGCCTCCAGCCTCATCCCGTGCTCGTGCACCAACACTGCCAGATCGCGCGCCAGGCTGCCCGGATGGCAGGAAATATACAACAGCCGCTCGGGCGCGAGCCGCGCGAGCGGCGCCAGCAGTTCCGCGGCGCCCGAGCGCGGCGGATCCAGCAGCACGTGCGTGTACGGGCCGCGCAGCCACGGCGCGCCCTCCTCCTGCGCGCGCGTCAGGTCGGCACGGTGAAACTCCGTGTTGGCGATGCCGTTGAGGGCCGCGTTGCCGCGTGCGCGCTCGATGAGCCCCGCCTCGCCCTCGACGCCGGTGACGTACGCGGCTCGGCGCGCGAGCGCGAGGGAGAAGTTGCCGAGCCCGCAGTACAGGTCGAGCACGCGGCTGGCGGCATCGACGCCGAGGAGCTCGAGCGCGCGCGTCACGAGCGCCTCGTTGACGCGCGCGTTCACCTGGACGAAGTCGGTCGGGGAGAACTCGAGCGTCAGGCCCAGGGCCGGCAGCGCGTAGTGCAGCGGCGGCGCGGGGCCGGTGAGCTCCTCCAGGACCGCGGGGCCGCCCGCCTGCAGCAGCAGCCGCACGCCGTGGGCGGCGGCGAAGGCGAGCAGGCGCGCGCGATCCTCCAGGGCGGGGTCGCGCAGCACGCGCAGCACGAGCGCGGTGCCGTTGTCAGCGACCGCCACCTCGATCTGCGGCAGCTGCTCGCGCATGTCGAGCGTGCCGATCAGGGCCGCGAGCGGCGCGATCAGCTCGCCGACCGGCGGCGCGAGCACCTCGCAGCGCGCGAGCTCGGCGATGAAGGGAGCGGCGCGCTCGCGAAAGCCGACGAGCACGCGGCCCTTCTTGTGCACGTACTTGACCCCGAGGCGCGCGCGGCGGCGGTAGCCCCAGAGCGGCCCCGGGAGCGGGGCGAGCCAGCGCCCGGGAGTCACGCGCGCGAGCCGCTCGAGGTTGTCGCGCAGCTCGCCCTCCTTGGCGGCGAGTTGCGCGGTGCCCTGAAGGTGCTGCAGCGCGCATCCGCCGCACACGCCGAAGTGCGCGCAGCGCGGCGTGACGCGCTCGGGGGACGGCGTGAGCACCTCGAGGAGCTCGCCCTCGTCGTGCTGGCGGTGACGGCGCGTGCGCCGGAAGCGGATCTGCTCGCCGGGCAGGGCACCGGAGACGAAGGTGGTCTTGCCGCCTCGTACCACCCCTTCCCCGAGGTGCGTGAGGGCGCTCACCTCGCCCTGCTCCTGCGCGAGCGGCGGCGCGGCGCCGCGCGCGGCTCGGCTCAAGAGGAGCCCTCCCAGGCGCTGAGGAACTCGGCGAAGTGCGGCTCGGGGGAGGCGCGCAGCAGGCTCTTCACGCGCTCGACCTCCGCGCCGTGCTCGGCCGGTGACAGCTCCCCGCGCAGCTGCGCGAAGCGCAGCCAGATGAGCCAGGTGTTGAGCACGTCGGTCTCGCAGTAGCGGCGGATCCCGAGGACGTCGCCCGCCTGCCACGCGTCCCAGACCTGGCTGCCGTCGAAGCCGAGCTTGCCCGGCAGTCCGAGCAGCAGCGCCATGTTGGCGAGCGAGACGCGCCCGCGGTGCTGGTAGCCGGAGAGCACGTCCATGAGGTCGGTGTGCCGCCAGTGATAGCGCGAGAGGTAGTTGTTGTAGCGGAAGGCCGGATCTTCGTCCCCGGTCTCGAAGAAGCGCGGTGCCTGCACGTTGTTGAGCAGCGCGCGGTAGAGCAGCACCGGCAGATCGAAGCCGCTGCCGTTCCAGGAGACCAGGTCGGGCGAGAACCTGTCGATGCCCTCGAAGAAGCGCCGCACCAGCTCGCCCTCGGGCGCGAGCGCGTCGCCCAGGCTCCACACGGTGAGCCCGTCGCCGCTGCGCAGCACGCAGGAGATGGCGACCACGCGCTGCTGCTCGAGCGGCAGGAAGTCCCCGCCCGTCCCCTGGCGGCGCAGGGCAAACATCGCCTTCGCCACCTGCGCGTCGGCCAGGCCGTCGAGGCCGTACAGGCGCCGCCCGAGGGCGACGTCCGGCACGGTCTCGATGTCGAACACCAGCGTATTCACGGCGCCCTCATGAGCACCGCCACCGCCACCACCAGCGGCCCCTCGTCGGTGAGCGTCACGAACCCCTCGCCGATGCCGAGCTTGCGGCGCATTTCCTCGCCGCGCTCCGAGTACACGACCTCGGGCTTGCCCCAGGCGTTCTGCACCACCCCCACGTCGCGGATCCACACCCCGTGCGCGAAGCCGGTCCCCATCGCCTTGACGATCGCCTCCTTGGCGGCGAAGCGCATGGCGAGGAAGCGCTCGCGGCGCTGCGTGCGCTCGAGCTGCGCGCGCTCGGCGGGCATCAGCAGGTGCTCGATGAAGCGCGCGCCGAAGCGCTCGAGGGTGCGCGCGATGCGCTCGCTCTCGAGCATGTCCACGCCGATGCCGAAAATCACGCGCGTGCCGCCAGCATGAGCTGCTTCATCTCGCGGACCGCCGCCGAGAGTCCCACGAACAGCGCGTGACTGATGAGCGCGTGGCCGATGTTGAGCTCGACGATGGAAGCGAGCGCTGCGACCGGCTGCACGTTGTGGTAATTCAGGCCATGCCCGGCGTGCACCGTGAGGGCGAGGCTCGCGCCGAGGCGCGCCGCGTGGCGCAGCCGCTCGAGCTCGCCGGCCTGTGCGCCGCCCTGGGCGTGCGCGTAGGCGCCGGTGTGCAGCTCGATGACCGGCGCGCCGATCGCCGCGGCCGCCTCGATCTGGCGCGGCTCCGGGTCGATGAACAGCGACACGCGGATGCCGGCCTCCCCGAGCTGCGCGACCGCCGCGGAGAGCCGCGGCACCTGCCCCGCGGCATCCAGCCCGCCTTCCGTGGTGAGCTCGGCGCGCCGCTCGGGTACCAGGCAGCAGTCCGCGGGTGCCACCTTGCGCGCGATCGCGAGCATCTCCTCCGTGACCGCCATCTCGAGGTTCATCCGCGTCTGCAGGCGCTCGCGCAGCGCGAGCAGGTCGCGATCCTGGATATGGCGGCGGTCCTCGCGCAGGTGCAGCGTGATGCCGTCGGCGCCGGCGCTCTCGGCGAGCAGCGCCGCGTGCACCGGGTCGGGGAAGCGTCCGCCGCGCGCCTGGCGCAGCGTCGCCACGTGATCGATGTTGACCCCGAGGGCGATGGGGCTCACGTCCCCGCCCCGCGCTGCAGCGCCTGCGCGACCGCGCGGGTCGCGAGCGGCCGGCCTTCGAGGCACGCCGCGAGCGCGGCGCGCAGCAGGCGCCGCGCGTCCTCGACGGCGCGCGCGCTGCGGAGCTGCTCGCCGGCGAGCTCGAGGAGCGACTGCCCGCAGAGCGAGCCGGCGAGCGCGGCGGGCGCCCGCTCCAGCCCGCGCGCGGGCCGGAACTCGTAGAAGTGCCCGGCCTCGATCGGGCGCCCGGAGTGCGCCTCGCTGGTCAGATCAAGGCCGTAGCCGAGCACTTCCAGGAGACGCTTCTCGAAGATGCGCAGCGCGGGCTCGAGCGCTGCCCCGCCGCGCAGCTCTCCGAGCGTGCCGTGATAGTGATCGTAGAGCTCCGGCAGCGGGTCATGGCGCGTCGTGAGCTTCAGGAGCAGCTCGTTCAGGTAGAACGCGGCCAGCAGGCAGGCGGGCGGCAGCGGCGGGCAGTGCTCGGCGCGCTCGGCCGCCGTGAGTGCCGGCGCCTCGCCGCGGCCGCTCCAGGAGAGCAGCAGCGGCTGGAACGGCTGCAGTACCGGGGCGAGACGCGCCTGCGGGCCGCGCACGGCGCGTGCAAAGAGCGTGAGGCGGCCATGCTCGCGTGCGAACACCTCGAGGATGCGGCTGCTGTCGCGCCAGGGGCGGTGGTGCAGCAGGTACCCCGGGGTGAGGCTGATGCGCTGCGTGCTGCGGGTCATTCCAGTCCGAGTTCCTTCAGTGCGCGGGCGTTGTCGGCCCAATTCTCGCGCACTTTGACCCAGAGGTTCAGGTGTACCCGCCGCTTGAGCAGCCCGTTCAGTGCCAGCCGCGCCGAGCGCCCGACGCGCTTCAGCCGCTCGCCCTTGGCGCCGATCACGATCGGCTTCTGGCCGGCACGGTCGACCCAGATCGCCGCGTCGATCATGAGCTGCCCCTCCTCCTCGGTGAGGCGCTCCACCTCCACGGCGATCCCGTAGGGAACCTCCTGGTTGAGCTCCAGGGTGAGCTTCTCGCGGATGATCTCGGAGATCCGGAACCCGAGGCTCTTGTCGGTTCGCTCGCCGTCCGGGAAGAGCGGCGGCGAGAGCGGCAGGTGCGCGGCGATCGCCTGGGTGAGCTCGGCGACGTTGTCATCCTTCAGGGCCGAGACCGGCACCAGCTCAAGAAAGGCGTGCCGCGCGGCCAGCTCGCCGAGGTACGGCAGCAGTTTCGCGCGCGGGCGCACGAGGTCGACCTTGTTCACCGCCGCGAGCGCCGGACGCTCGGCGCGCGCGATGCGCTCGAGTGCCAGCTGGTCCTCGGAGGTCCAGCGCCCCGCCTCGACGACCAGTACCACGAGGTCCGCGTCCTCGAGGGCGGCGGTCGCGGTGCGGTTCATGGCCTTGTTCAGCGCGCGGTTCGCCGCGCGGTGCAGCCCGGGCGTGTCGACGAAGGCGATCTGCGCGTGCGCGGTGGTGAGGATGCCGAGGATGCGGTGGCGGGTCGTCTGCGGCCGGGGGGTGACGATCGAGAGTTTCTCGCCGACCAGCGCGTTCAACAGCGTCGACTTGCCGACGTTCGGCCGGCCGACGAGCGCGGCGAAGCCGCTGCGGAAATTCGTTGCGGGCTCTTCGGTCACTTATCGCTGTGGGATGCTCCGGGCTGCGCGAGGCGCGCCAGCAGCCGCTCGGCCGCCTCCTGCTCGGCGCGCCGCCGGCTCGAACCGGAACCGCGCGCGCTCATCTTCAGGCTGGCGACCTCGCAGCTGACGGTGAAGCGCTGCGCGTGATCCTCACCCTCCACACCCACGACCGCGTAGCGCGGCAGGCTAAGACTGCGGGACTGCAGATACTCCTGCAAGCGCGTCTTGGCGTCCTTGAGCGAGCCGGGCTCGGGGAGCGCGGCGATGCGCGCGGCGAACAGCCGCTGCACCACCGGCTCGACCGCCGCGAGGCCACCGTCGAGATAGATCGCGCCGCAGAGCGCCTCCAGGGCATCCGCGAGGATCGACTGGCGACGGAAGCCGCCGCTCTTGAGCTCGCCGGCCCCGAGCTGCAGCGCCTCCCCGACCCCGAGCGCGAGGGCGACCTCCGCGAGCGGCTCGCGGCTGACGAGGCGCGCGCGCAGGCGGCTGAGGTCCCCCTCATCCGCGCCCGGGAAGGCGGCGTACAGGGCGTGCGCGATGAGCAGATTGACGACGGCGTCGCCGAGAAACTCTAGGCGCTCATTGTTCGGACCGGCGGAGCTTCGGTGGGTGAGCGCGGCGCGGAACAGGGCCGCATCCCGCGGCTCGTAGTGCAGGTGCTTGCGCACCCAACCGGCCGGCCATTCGGCACCGCTCATGAGGTGAGCCCGCGTGCGGTCCGGAGCCTATTCGCCGCCGCTGGCGTTGATCTTGACCGTCTTGTCGAAGGCCCAGTGCAGGGAGATGTTGGAGAAGAGCGGCGCGTCGTCCTCGTAGGCGGCCTCGACTATCCAGGCGCCGCCGTCCTTGGTGATCTTGAAGTCCTTGGCCTGGAGGTCATCGACCATGTCGATTTCGAAGTGCTTGTCGATCGCGACGCGGATCGACTGGGGATTCGCGCCGCCCTTGAGCTCGCTGCCGGCCTGGTCGAGCGCCCGCACGATCTTCATGTACTTCAGGTATACGGGAGCCGCCCGTACGCCCGCGTAACCCAAGATCACGAAGGGCGTGAGCAGGATCAGCCAGCCGACGGCCGTGACACCAAGTTGGCGCTTACGCATCGCTACCACCTGAGCATGGTTACTTAATGTGAGGGGCTTTTCGGTGCGCTCCGTCACGGAATGGCCGAGCCGATACGGCTCCAGATGGGGCCCCCGGAGCGACCCAGGTCCCAGTTGAACCAGATGCGCGTCGCGCGCCCGACCAGGTTCTCCTCGGGCACGAAGCCCCATTCGCGACCGTCGTCACTGTTGTCGCGGTTGTCGCCCATCATGAGATAGGTGCCGGGAGGCACGACGCCATCGTAGGGTGGCACGCGACCACCTCCGGCGGCGTCCTCGTCGCCGCACACGAAGGTGTGCACGCCGGGGCTGTGCCGGCGGCAGGAGGGCAGCGGCACCCCGCGGTCGATCGCCACCGGGCAGAACATGGCGAGGTGCTCGTGCGTACCCAGGCGCTCGTGAGAGAGCGTGAAGTTCTCGTAGCAGCCGTCGTTGTAGCTGTGCTTGTCGAGCTGGTACGGCACGGGCTGGCCGTTGATGTAGATGCGGTTATCGCGCACCTCGACGTGATCACCGGGCAGGCCCACCAGGCGCTTGATGAAGTTGGTGGAGGGATCGCGCGGCCAGCGGAACACCACGACGTCGCCGCGCTGCGGCTCACCGATCTGCACGACCTTGCGGTTGAGCACCGGCAGGCGCAGTCCGTAGGCGTACTTGTTGACGATGATGAAGTCCCCGTCGAGGAGCGTCGGCATCATCGAGTCGGACGGGATGCGGAAGGGCTCGAAGATGAAAGAGCGCAGCACCAGCACCACGAGCGCTACCGGGAAGAAGCTGCGCGCGTAGTCGACCGTGCCCGGCTCGGGGACGAGCGCCGGATCGCGACCGATGGCGCGCGCCGCCGCCTCGCGCCGCGGGCGCAGCCACCAGGCATCCGCGCCCCAGACGATCCCGGTTATCACGGTGATGGCGAGCAGAACGGCGCTGAAGTCCAGCCGCTCGGCGAGCAGCAGCCGGAAGACCGCCGCGATGATGAGCACCGGGAGCACCGTGTAGAGAAGCGTCATCACCGGCCCGTCGCCGGCGGCGGGCGGCGCCACGGCGCTCACCGAGCCGGCGCGCTGCCCGGCGGCCTCGCCCAGCGCGGGGCTCGCCGGCACCGCGGCGAGCGTGCGCCGCGGGCGCAGAAACCAGTCATCGAACATGCACACCAGCGCCACCGGCAGCGCGAGCCAGGAGAGGACGACGATCAGGGGCATCAGGCTCTGTAGCATGGGCTTCTCTAATGTTTGCGTCCGACCTGCAGCACGGCGAGGAACGCCTCCTGCGGGATCTCGACATGACCTAACTGCTTCATGCGCTTCTTGCCCTCCTTCTGCTTCTCGAGGAGCTTGCGCTTGCGGCTGACGTCGCCGCCGTAGCACTTGGCGAGCACGTTCTTGCGCAGCGCCTTTACGGTCGCGCGCGCGATCACCGCGCTGCCGATGGCCGCCTGTACGGCCACCTCAAACATCTGACGCGGGATGAGCTCCTGCATCTTGTCGACCAGCTCGCGTCCCCTCTGATAGGAACTCTCGCGATGCACGATGATCGACAGCGCGTCCACCGTGTCGCCGTTGATGAGGATGTCCAGTTTAACCAAGGGCGCGGCGGCGAAATGGCTGAACTCGTAGTCGAAGGAGGCGTAGCCGCGACTCACCGACTTCAGGCGGTCGAAGAAGTCGAGCACCACCTCCCCGAGCGGCAGTTCGTACTGCAGCGACACCTGGCTGCCGAGGTACTGCATCTTCTTCTGCGCGCCGCGCTTGTCGTTGCAGAGCTTGAGCACCGCGCCCACGTGCTCCGGGGGCACCAGGATATTGGCCACGATGATCGGTTCGCGAATCTCGTCGATCTCGTTGAGGGGCGGCAGCTTGGCCGGGTTATCGACGTACTCGATCACCCCGTCGGTGCGCGCCACCTCGTAGACCACCGTCGGCGCGCTGGTGACGAGCGTCAGCTCGTACTCGCGCTCGAGCCGCTCCTGCACGATGTCCATGTGCAGCAGGCCGAGAAAGCCGCAGCGGAAGCCGAAGCCGAGGGCCCCGGAGACCTCCGGCTCGTAGTGCAGCGCCGAGTCGTTCAGGCGCAGCTTCGCGAGCGCGTCGCGAAACTTCTCGTAGTCCTCGGAGTTCACCGGAAACAGTCCCGCGAACACGCGCGGCTTGATCTGCTTGAAGCCGGGCAACGGGGCCGCCGCCGGGCGATTCTCGAGGGTGATCGTGTCCCCGACCGGGGCGCCGTCGATTTCCTTGATGCCGGCGACCACGAAGCCGACGTCCCCGGCCGCGAGCTCGCGCTCGACCACCGGCTTCGGGGTGAAGCGCCCGAGGCGGTCGGCGTTGTGGCTGCGCCCGGTGGACACCACGCGGATCTTGTCGCCCGTCTTCAGGCTCCCGTTCATGACGCGAACGAGCGAGACGACCCCGACGTAGTTGTCGAACCAGGAGTCGATGATCAGGGCCTGCAGCGGCGCCTGCGGGTCCCCGCGCGGTTCCGGGATGCGGCGGATGAGCAGCTCGAGCAGCTCCTTCACCCCCTCGCCGGTCTTGGCGGAGACGCGCGCCGCGTCGGTCGCCTCGAGGCCGATGATCTCCTCGATCTCGCGGCCGACGCGCTCGGGATCGGCGGACGGCAGGTCGATCTTGTTGATGACCGGCAGCACCTCCAGGCCCTGCTCGGTCGCGGTATAGCAATTGGCGACGCTCTGCGCCTCCACGCCCTGGGAGGCATCCACGACCAGGAGCGCCCCGTCGCAGGCGGCGAGCGAGCGTGAGACCTCGTAGGAGAAGTCGACGTGCCCGGGCGTGTCGATCATGTTCAGCTGGTAGCGCTGCCCGTCCTCGGCGTCGTAGTAGAGGGTGACGCTCTGCGCCTTGATGGTGATTCCGCGCTCGCGCTCGAGTTCCATCGAGTCGAGGACCTGCGACTGCATCTCGCGCTCGGCGAGGCCGCCGCACAGCTGGATGAAGCGGTCGGCGAGGGTCGATTTGCCGTGGTCGACGTGCGCGATGATGGAGAAGTTACGTATGTGCCGCATGATCCCGCAGGTAGGTCGCGTTTGCCGCGCCAGGGGTCAAGCGGCGGGCGGATTATAGGGAAGTTCGCAGGAAATACGCAGCGATTGCGCGCGTTTACGCGCCCGTGACCGGCGGCGCGCTCGGTCCGAGCAGGCGCTCGAGTTCGGCGCGGTCCAGGCGGTGGCGGCACACGACGCTGCCGTCGAGCAGCAGCACCGGAACGTCGAAGCCGTGGCGGCGCTTGAGCAGCGCGTCGGAGTCGACGTCGATCACGTCGATCGGCGGCAGGAGGCGACTCCGCCCGAGGAGCGCGAGCTCGCGCAGCATCTCCTCGCACAGCTCGCAGTCGTGGCGCCGCACCACGGTGAGGCGCCCCGCGCCCATAGCGGCCTAGCGGCCGCGCGCGGCGGCCGGCGGCACGGCCGGTCCCGGTGCCTTCACCTGGCTGGCGATGAACTGCACGGTGGCCGGGGGCACCTCGCCGACGGCGGTCACCTTGTGACCGTCGACGATCGTGGAATACGCCGAGGAGGAGCCGACCGCGGCGGCACTCGCCTGCTGGGAGGCGCCCTGCTGCATCTCGACGAATACCGAGACCGAGGCGACGCCGTCGCTGAAGACCATGTGATCGACGACCTGCGCCGAGCCGGGCAGCGTCTGCGCGGAACGTACCGTCATGCGAAAGCCCGGCGGCAGCTGCATCGCGCTCCAGGCCTCGGCGCTCTTCGCCGGCGGCGCCTGCGACGGAACGTTGCGCACGAACTGGAAGCCGTCGGTGGCGACCTCGGGCTTGAAGGCGCTGTCGGCGATGCGCGAGGACAGGGTGAGGTTCGCGAACACGATCTGCTCGATGACGCGGCCGCGCGAGTCGCACAGCTCGGTCTTCAGCGGCATCGCCGTGGAGTCATCGATCCACAGCCGGTAGCCGTAGCGGAATTCGTCCTTGGGCGTCACCGTGATCACGTGCGTGTCGCGGCGGTTGAAGCGGGTGCGCGCGATCTCCTTGATGTCGTAGTAGCGCGCGGTGTCGTCGGTGACCGCGGGGAAGTTCACCAGCGGCTCCTGCTGCGGGCGCTGCTCGACTACCACGGTGCGCTTGTCGGGCAGGTAGCAGGCGAGGCTCGCTCCGGTGCGGATGAACTCACGCCCGGAGCCGTCGAGCGAGGCGAGCCGCTCGGATACCACTCCGTCCTGGACGCGGTGGATGATGCGCAGCATCTCCACCTGCCCGCCGTGCCAGTGCGAGAAGGTGCCGTCGTAGTTGCGCGTGGCCAGTGCCTCGTTCATGCGCTCGAGCCAGCGGGCCGGCTCCTCGGCCCAGGCGGCACTGCAGGCAAGGCAGCCCAGGGCGAGCGCGGCCAGGCGCTCGTTAGTGCGCGTGGGCGGTGGCCTCTGCCCTCGCCTCCGCGGCCCTGGCGTCCGCGGCCCCCGCCTGCTCGGCGCCCGCGGGGGCCGGCTCGCCGGCGATGAACGAGGACAGCAGGTTGCGACGCGCCATCGGCGAGGAGACGACGCTGTGCGCGACCACGTAGTTGGCGAGCTCGGTGCTCGGGGCCGCCATCGGCCGCACCGCAAGCATCGGCGGCACCACGTAGCTGCCCGACGCCCGGGCCAGTGGCACCGCAGTCCGGACCGGGGCGCGCGCGGCGGTGAGCTGGGAGCCCGGCAGCGGTGACTGCCCGCGCAGCCACAGCACCGAGACCGCGGCCACGCCGGCGGCGAGGCCGACGCCGGCCACCGGCTGCCACCAGCCGGCGCGGCGGCGTTGCGCCACCGGCCCGAGCGCCTGCGCGGCCAGGGAGGGTTCGGCGCTGATGACGGCGTTGACGCGGCCGGCGAGCGGGGCGTTCAGGCGCACGCCGCGCTCGGCGCGGATCACGGCCCCGACGATGGCATAGCGGCCCCAGCGTGCCTTGAGCACCTCATCGCGCGACAGGCGCCGCGCGAGCAGCTCGCACTGCGCGGACGGCAGCTCGTCGTCGAACATCGCGGACAACTGGCTATCG
>DATBBQ010000011.1:0-2230 GCA_036270915.1 Steroidobacteraceae bacterium | reverse complement strand
CGAGCTCGTCGGGACTTAAGCCGCAGCCCCAGAGCTCATTCAGGGCCAGAAGCGTGGTCGCCGCATCCGAGCTGCCGCCACCGAGGCCGCCCCCCACGGGGATGCGCTTGCGGACCGTGAGGCTCGCACCGAAGGGCGAGCCCGTGGCGGCCTGCAGGGAGCGCGCGGCGCGGACCGCGAGGTCCTCCTCGGCGGCGACGCCGGCGGGTCCCGCGCGCCGCTCGATCACCCCGTCGGTGCGAGGCGTGATGCCGACGGTGTCGGTGAGGTCGAGCAGCTGGAAGAGCGTCTGCAGCTCGTGGTAGCCGTCCGCGCGCCGGCCGGTCACGTGCAGGAAGAGGTTCAGTTTCGCAGGCGCTGGCCAGAGTGTCTCGCGCACCGCGCCCGCTCCGGCATTCACGGCTGCCACGCATCGACCAGGAGCCGCACGCGCACGCTCTCGCGCTCGAGGGTCATGCGCTGCGGCAGTGCCTCGCCGGTCGCCTGCATGTACTCGAGATACTGCACGTGCCAGCCCTGCTGCACGAGGGCCGACAGCCGCTGCTGGGCCTCATCGAGGGTCTCCTCCGCGGCGTCGGCCGGATCGGGGACGCCGCGCACCCAGTAGCGCAGGCTCGCGAACGGCACGTCGAATCCCAGGCGGGCGCGCAGTTCGGCCTGCGCGGCGTCGCGGCTGATGTGCTCGCCGTTTGCGGTCACGACCTCGAGGTCCTCGGCGCTCGCGGTGATCTGCACGCCGCCGATGCCGAGCGGACCCTCGAGCGTGATCTGCGCGCGCTCGCCGGCCTGTTTCCAGCGCAGGTTGGCATTGAAGCCGTTGCCGGCGGCGGCCACCGCGACGCGTCCGTTGAAGGCGAACCGGTCCTGGGCCTGCAGCGCCGGCTTGCGCTCGCTCCAGGGCGCCGAGGGTCCGACGGGGGGTGCGGGAGTGGTCTTGCAGGCCGCGAAGGTTGCGAGTGTGACTGCCGCGCCGAGGCGCAGCAGCTCACTGCGCATCGGGCAGGAACCGCTTGAGGGTCGACTTCAGCTGTTTGGAGTCCGGGTCGCGCGCGAGTGCCGCCGCCCACACGCGCCGTGCCTCGCTTTTGTCGCCGTTCACCCACAGGGCCTCGCCCCAGTGCGCGGCGATCTCCGAGTCGTGTCCGAGCGAGTAGGCGCGCTCGAGCATCACGGTCGCGCCCTTGACGTCACCGGAGCGAAAACGCACCCACCCGAGGCTGTCGAGCGCGGCCGGGTTGTCGGGCATCACGATCAGCGCCTTGCGGATCAGCGCCTCGGCGTGTCCGAGATCCAGGGAGTGGTCCGCGAGCGTGTAGCCGAGCGCGTTCAAGAGCGTCGGATCGTCGGGACGCTTCTGCAGCATGGATTCCAGGGCCTGGACGGATTCGTGCACGTGTCCGCCCTGCTCGAGAATCACCGCACGGTCGTACTCGATGGAAGGGTGCTGCGGGTGCCGCTCGAGGGCGGCGGACAGCAGCTCGAGCCCGGTGTCGGGCTCGCCGTGCTCGGCCAGCAGGCGCGCCTTGGCGAGCGTCAGGTCGAGCTCCTCCTCGGGGTGATCGGCGGCGTAGTCATCGAGGAGCGCGAGCGCCTCGGTCCGCGAGCGCCGGTCGAGCAGCAGCCCCGCGGCGCGGGTGCGCGCCGAGAGCGCCACCGAGGAGTCGTAGAGGCGCCGGTACTGCAGAAGCGCGGTGTCAGGATCCCCGCTGCGCACGGCGATGTCGGCGAGATACAGCTGCGCGCCGTCGTTCCCCTCGCCGCTGGAGACGAGCTCGCTGAAGCGCTGCTTGGCCTCCTTGTAATCCCCCGAGTTGAACGCGAGCAGCGCCAGGCGGCGGTCGATCTCCGCCTGCGGGGCGCCCTTCGCGCGCAGCAGCTCGAGCTCCTGATGCGCCTCTTCGCTGCGATCGAGCGAGGCGAGGATGTCGGCGAGCTCCAGTCCGCCGCGCTGCGCGTCGTCCGACTTCGCCAGGCGCGCGGTCGCGAGCGCCTGCGGGGCGTTGCCCTGCATGACGTAGGCGCGGGCCAGCACCCGCAGCGCCGCCAGATCCTTCGGGTCGTGCTGCAGCGCCTGCTGTGCGTAGCGCGCGGCGCGCTGACCGTCGTAGGCGGCGAGCGACAGCTCGCCCAAGAGTGTCAGGGTATCGGGCGTGTTGGCGCCGGGCTCGAGCGCCCCGCTCATGGCGATGAGCACGGCGGAGGCGTCCGACTCCTCGAGCAGCAGCGCCGT
>DATBBQ010000010.1:0-19016 GCA_036270915.1 Steroidobacteraceae bacterium | reverse complement strand
GCGGTTCTCGATGATCCAGTCCTCCACCTCCCCCTGGCGGACGGTGATGTTGGGCTCGGTGGCGGCCATGTCGAAGGTGGCCGGGGTCTGCCCCTCGACCGTCAGGTAGAAACGCGTGTCGGCCGGATTTTTCGGATCGGGGGTGTACTCGGAAAAGTACAGCTTGCGCACGCGCGTGGGTGCGACGTCTCCGAGCCAGGCCGTCGTGGGCGGGGGTGTCGCTTCGGGCGCGGCGGGTAGGCGCGACCGCGGTACGGGGGCATCCGCCGCCGCGACGATCGACACGAGCGCCCGGTTCGGATCGTTCTCGCCCCCCTCACCGGTGTTGACCGTGCGCGTCACCAGCAGGGCAGGCACGCCGAGCGGCGGCCCGTTCAGCACGAATTCGACCCGCGCTCCGGGGGGCACCACGACGCCGTCGCGCCATTCGATCGCGTGACCGTGCGCGCCGCTCGCGCTCAGCGGGACGCCGTCGATGCCCACTACGCCGAACCATTCCGGGCGAAAGCGCACTCCGCGCTTGTAGAGCAGCGCTAGGTTGAGGTAGGTGACCGAGGAGGCGTTCAGCACGCGCCACAGCTGTCTTTCCCCGGGTCCTATCGTGACCGTTGCCCTTGGGTAGTCCGGATAGGGCACGGGGACGTAGTTCACCGACAGGTCCTTGGCGGGCTTGCCGCTTCCCGTGCCGGTGTTGGCGGCGTCGCCGTCACGGTCGATGAGCGTCTGTGCGGCCGGCTCGGAAGGCGAGGGCGGGGCGTCCGGATTGAGCAGGTCCTGGTCGCGGATGACGAGCACCCGCTCGGGGAGCTCGGCCAGCTCGGGTGTGCTGCGCTCGATCCCCTCGACGATCAGCGCGCCGGAGGCCCCCCCGAGCACCTGGCGGCTGCTGAACCCGTGGATGTGCGGGTGATACCAGTACAGACCGGGTGGCTCGTTGTCGGGAATGCGAAAGCGGTACTCGAAGGGCGGGTCGCTCGGCTGGATGGACGTGCGCAGCACATCGTCCTGATGGCACAGCGGGGGCACGGACAGTCCGTGGAAGTGCAGGTTGGCGGACGTGAGCGACATCGCCGCGCTGTTGCAGGGATCGGAGGCCGTGGAGTGCGCAGGAAGGTGCGCGGGCGGCGCAGCGTCGGGGTCGGTGTCGGTCAGCGCGTTCCGGAGCCTCAGGATGAGGAGGTCACCTGGCTTGAGGCGCAGTGTCGGCGACTGCGACCCGTTCGCGAGCAGGTAGCAGAAGCGCGTCGACCCGTCCTTTTCCCTCTCGTTGCGGACCGTCAGCTCGACCCGCAGCACGCCGTTCTCGCTGCGCAGGTCCTGCGGCTCCGGTACCGATTCCCCCGCCGCAGGGCGCGGACAGACCCCCGGCTCGCTGTCGTGTGCCGCCGCACGCGTGCCCAGGCCTGCCCAGAGGGGCACTGCGAATAGGCATGAGCACGCGAGTGCGTGGAAGGAGCGGTTCATCAGGGGCACGCCGGCTTGGGTCGTTCTTGAATTTCGGGAGGCGACGCGCGCTCACGCTTTTACCAAGATCGGCGTTGCAATCGCTACCCCGGGACGGCCCGCCGCGTGCCGTTCCGGCCCGTGGAGCGGGGAACGGGGGTACGGCAGCGCTCAGGGCCCAGTCTGTAAAAAGGCGGCGACGTGCTCGTTGAGAAACTTCGCGTCCGCGGGCGAGGCTCCGGCCCCGGCCGGGTGGCCCCACAGGGAAGGGATCGGAGCGAGCGTGCAATGGGGAATGAACGCGGCCTCATAGCGCGCATCCGGCGTGGGGAAATACAGATCAGTCTCCGACGGCATGTACAGAACCCGTGCCTTGATGGAGCGCAGCGCCGCCTGCGTGTCACCCCCAAAGCCGCCGCTCTTGCCGACGTCGTTTCCCTCCCAGGTACGCGTCTGCAGGATGAGATTGTTGGCGTCGGCGCCGGGGATGAAGTCGGTGCGGAAGTGCTCCACGACCTCCTCGAAGCTCTTGCCCATGCCGGCACTGCGCCACAGTTCCTGCCGCCACCACTCCTGGGAGAAGAGCCAGCCGGCCCACACCATGGAGAAGGCCTGAATCCCCTTCGTGGGCTGCTCCTTGTAATCGCCCCCGTTGAAGGCGGCATCCGCGGTGAGCGCGGCGATTTCGCCCTCGAGACGCACGATGCCGTGCCCGTAGGTCTTCGCGGTGCCCGCGGTGGCCACGATGCTGTCCATGTAGTCGGGGTAGCTGACGGCCCACTGGAAGGCCTGCTGCGCACCCATGGAGAAGCCGATCACGGCGCGCAGGTGGCGCACGTGCAGCTGATCCGTGAGCAGGCGGTGCACCGCCTCGACGTTGTCGCGGATGCTCGTCACCGGAAAGCGCGGGCCGTGCAGCGGCTCGGGCGTGTTGCTGGGTGAGGAGGAGCGGCCGTTGCCGAACAGCTCGCTCGTGATCAGGAACAGCTTGGTGGGGTCAAGCGCCTTGCCCGGGCCGATCAGCCAGCCGTAGCCACGCATGTCGGCCATGTAATGCGAAGGCAGCAGGATGGCGTTGTCGCCGGCTGCGTTCAGCTGCCCGTAGGTGCCGTACACGACCCGCGCCTCGGGGATGACGCTGCCGCTCTCGGTCTTGAAGTTGTGAATCACGAACTCGTGCTGGACTGGTTCGGGATCGGCCGCGAAGGCGGCGGGCGCGGCACGCAGGCAGGCGAGCGCCAGGAACACGGGCAGCACGGCGCGGGCCGCCGCCGGGACGTTGGGGAACACTGGGCGTCTCCTGGTTCGATCCGATACCAACACGAGCGCGTGTTGGTATAACACCGGGCCGGTGCGCCGCGCAACGCGCCGCGCTGATGCTAGCGGACCGGCGCGGCGGTTGAGCGCGCCGCCAGTTCCTGCCGCTCGAGCCGCTCGAGCAGTGCCTCAGCCTGTTCGCGCTGGGCGTCGGCCAGACGCATGTAGTCGAACGCCTTGACCACCGTGCGACCCGCGCGCAGATCGTCGCGATACGACTTCAGCGCCAGCTGCCAGTAGCTGATCACCGCGGCGATCTCCGCGTCCGCCACCGCCTGCGCAGGTTCCCTGCTCAGGGCTTGCGGATTGGACTGGTCGCGCCCGAGCTGCGTGGCCAGGGTATCCCATTGCGGCAGCAACCACCGGTCGATCCCCTCGATGAAGGCCTCCTGGGAGAGCCCGCCCATCCTGAGCGAGTCAAACGCCATGCCGAACTCTCCCGACAGGGTCACCATGCGGCGCAAGTACTTGCGCAGCTCCGCCTGCGTGAGCGCTGAGTCCGGCGCGCGAGTTGCGGGAAGGGATGCGTCCGCAGCCGTCTGCGCCTGCACGGGCGTCGGAGCCTGCGCGGTCGCCGATGCGCGCGCTGGTAGGGGTGCCATCCCGGCGCGATTGAGCAGATAGCCGCCGAGCACCGCGGCGGCGGCCACGAGCGACCCCGCCAGCCAGGCGCGGGAGAGCTGCCAGGTCGCGGCGGCAGCCGGTTCGTGCAGCGGGGTCTCGAGCTCGATCGTGCGCTTCGTGGGCAGACGCGCGACGATCTCCGTCGCGGCCGCGGCATCCTCGGCCCAGAGGCGAAAATACGCATCACGTGTTCCGCGCAGGTGTACCTGGATGGCGTTGCCTTCCCGGTAGACATCGCGGATCTCTCCGGCGGGAATAAAGCGTCGTACCGGGCGGTGCCCGATGAGAGACCGGCGCTGTGCCGTGACCGCCAGGCCCGCCTCTTCGATGCGCACACTTCCTTGTCCCACCCAGCGAAAGCTGTTGTACGGTCGCCGCTCCGGCGCGGCAAGTCCGGCGGTGGCGGTGAAGCGCACGGGGATCTCGCGCTGTGCGGCGGAGGGCGTCACGCTCGCCGGTACCGGCCGCAGGTGCGATGGACGGGACGTTTGTTTCATGGCTCGAAGCTCCCGGCTACCGACGAGGATACAAGCTTCAGGGGCGCGGCGCCGCCCGCCCGTCGCAGCGGGCGCGGGCCCGGCCGTAGGCGGGTCGCGAGGTCGCGCGCTCGACATAAGCGGCGAGCGGCGGCGTCAGGAGCTTGGCGAAAATGCCACGCCACATGAGCAGCGCAGGCACCACGGAGATGTCCGCAAGCGTGAGCGCCTCACCCGCCAGAAACGGCGCATCGGCGAGCCTGCGTTCCACGTAGCCAGCCGCCGCGGCGACGCGTGCCTCAAGGAAGGACGTGGTCCAGTTGCGCTTCTCGGCCTCTGGCGCCGAGAAGCGCGTGGCGATGAGGGGATTCAAGGCGGCGCCGAGCGTCGCCTCGCCGAACTCCGCCAGCTCCAGAACGAGTGGCAAACGCGGATCATCCGCGCCCGGTAGCAGCGGCGTGGGCCCGTGCCTTTGCGCAAGGTAGAGCAGGATGGCGACCGACTCGCCCATGCCGACGCCGCTCGCGTCGTCTGCAAGAAACGGCACGGTGCCCGGCGAATGGAGTGCGCGGTAAGCCTCGCTCACCGGATAGGACACGGCCTCGACCGTGTACGGCAGCGCCATCTCCTCGCACTGCCACATGATGCGCAATCCGCGCGCCCCGCGCGCAAAGTTGTAGATACGGAGCATGAGATCTCCGGCGGTTGGCCCGGCGACCGCAGTGTAGACTTGCCATCGGAAATTCCCAACAGCGTGGGTTCGTGACCGATGAGTGAGGAGACGGGCTTCGCGCGCATCGTCGAGCGCGAGCAAGGGCTGCGGCACACCCTCGGCGCCGGACGGCTCACGATGATCGCAATCGGCGGAGCGATCGGTACGGGACTGTTCCTCGGCAGCGCCTTCGCGATCGGCATCGCCGGACCCGCCGTCCTGATCAGCTACGCGATCGGCGCGGTGATCGCCCTGCTGCTCATGGGCTGCCTCGCCGAGATGACGGTCGCTCACGCGACCTCGGGTTCCTTCGGCGCCTACGCGGAGTACTACGTCGGCCCGCTGGCAGGCTTCCTGGTGCGCTACGCCTACTGGACGTGCATCGTGCTCGCGGTCGGCACCGAGGTCACCGCCGTCGCGCTGTACATGCGCCTGTGGTTCCCTCAGGTCGCGGGCTGGGTGTGGATCGTCGGCTTCTCCGCGCTCCTCATCCTGGTCAACGCGCGCAGCGTCACGGTGTTCGGTGCCGTCGAGTACTGGTTCTCAGCGATCAAGATCGCGGCGATCCTTGCCTTCATCGCGCTCGCGGCCTATGTGCTGTGGCACGGCCGCGCGGCCGGCGCGGCGCCTGCAATGGGCTTCTCCAACTACTGGACCCACGGCGGGTTCTTTGCACACGGTCTTTGGGGCATGTGGGTCGCGGTGATCCTCGCGATCTTCAGTTACCTCAGCATCGAGATGATCGCGGTGGCTGCGGGGGAGGCTGCGCAGCCGCAGCGCGCCGTGATCCGCGCCTTCCGCGCGACGCTCTTGCGGCTGATCGTCTTCTATATCGCGACGCTCGCCCTGATCCTCGCGCTCGTGCCGTGGAATCTCGTCGGAGTCGAGGAGAGCCCGTTCGTCAAAGTGCTGCGCGCGCTGGCGGTACCGGGGGCCGCCGCGATCTTCAACTGCGTGCTGCTGATCGCGGCGCTGTCGGCCATGAACAGTCAGCTCTACATCACGACGCGGATGATGTTCAGCCTCGCGCGTGCCGGCTACGCGCCGCGCCGCTTCGGCGAGCTCAGCAATCGCGGCGTACCACTGCAGGCTCTCGCGCTCTCGAGCCTCGGGATCGCGCTCGCGGCCGCGCTCAGCGTGTCCGGAGCCAGGTCTGCGTACATTCTCATGGTGTCGATCGCATCCTTCGGTGCCATGTTTACCTGGATGATGATCTTCGTGACACATTATTTCTTCCGCCGCGCCCGCGGTGCGCCGGCCGCGCCGTTCCACATGCGCGGCTTTCCCTATACGACACTCATGGGCGCGTCGCTCATGGCCGCGGTGCTGCTCACGACCGCCTTCACCGACGCGTTTCGCCTCACGCTCGTCTTCGGACTGCCGTTCATCGCAGCCTTGTGCCTCGTGTACCGCTACAAGTTCCGACCTGAGCGCGACCGCAGCCTGGGCACATCCAGTGCGCGCGCCGCGCCACTACTGGATGAGTCACAAGAGGGCGCGCGCACCGTTAACGGCGCGCAAACGCCGGAGTAAGCTTTGCCCGGTGAGCACTGCAGGAGTTGAATTCAATGGCCACCAAACCGATTCCCGACGGATACCACACGGTTACCCCTTACCTCATCATCAACGGCGCTTCCGACGCGATCGATTTCTACAAGCGCGCCTTCGGCGCCACCGAGATCATGCGCATGCCCGACCCCAAGGGACGCATCGGCCACGCGGAGATTCGCGTCGGCGACTCGGTGATCATGATGGCCGACGAGCACCACGAGATGGGCTACCGCGGCCCGCGCTCGCTCGGGGGCACGAGCGTGAGCATTCTGCTCTACGTCGACAACGTCGATACGGTGTTTGATCGCGCCATCAAGGCGGGCGCCAAGGCGCAGCGCCCCGTGGCCGACCAGTTCTACGGTGACCGCATGGGCACGCTCGAGGATCCCTTCGGCCACGTGTGGACCATCGGTACGCACATCGAGGACGTGTCGCCCGAGGAAATGCAGCGCCGCATGGCTGCCGCACACCACTGAGCCCGCGCTGCGCCGCCGCGACGAGCGGCGGCGCATGCACGCGGCGGTTGCCTTGGGAACGCCGCCGCGACATGATGACTGCAAGCCCGCATCTGACGGGGCATCAGCAGGGGGAGTAGCCGTCGGCGCCGGGCCGTGGGCGCGCCATGGTCTTCAATTCGCTCACGTTCATCGTCTTCTTCGCCTGCGTCCTGGGGCTGCACTCGTTGCCGCTCTCCTGGACGACGAAGAAGATCAACCTCCTGATTGCCAGCTACCTGTTCTATTCGGCGTGGAATCCGCCGTTCGTGATCCTGCTGTGGGTCTCGACCGTGATCGACTGGTACGCGGCGCAGGGGCTCGTCAAGGCACGCCGGCAGAGTACGAGGCACGCGTGGATGCTGCTGTCCGTGATCGCGAACCTCGGCATGCTCGGGTACTTCAAGTACGGGCAGTTCCTGCTCGACAACTTCATCGCGCTGATGTCGGCCATCGGCATTGCGTTCCATCCCGCGCACTACGACATCGTGCTGCCGGTGGGTATCTCGTTCTACACCTTCGCCACCATGTCCTACACGCTCGACGTGTACCTGCGCCGCGCCGCACCGGCACAGAACCTGCTCGACTATGCGCTGTTCGTGACCTTCTTCCCGCACCTCGTGGCGGGCCCGATCATGCGTCCAACCGAGCTCGTGCCGCAGTTCGCACAGCCACGCCGTGCCACGGGTGAGCAGCTGCGCTTCGGCCTGGCGCTGATGACGCTCGGGCTGTTCAACAAGATCGTGCTCGCGGACAGCTTCCTGTCGCGGGCCGCCGAGCGCGTCTACGACTCGGACAAGATCCCGGGCGCGCTGGATGCCTGGGCCGCGACGCTCGCCTTCAGCGGGCAGATCTTCTGCGACTTCGCGGGCTACTCGAGCACCGCGATCGGCGCGGCTCTGTGCCTGGGCTTTGCGATGCCGGACAACTTCCGCTTTCCGTACGCGGCGGTGGGGTTCTCCGACTTCTGGCGGCGCTGGCACATCACCCTCTCCTCCTGGTTGCGCGACTATCTGTACATTCCCCTCGGCGGCAACCGTCACGGCGCCCGCCGGACGTACCTGGCGCTCATGGTCACCATGCTGCTCGGCGGGCTCTGGCACGGGGCCAACTGGACCTTCGTCGCGTGGGGCGGCCTGCACGGGATCTATCTTGCGGTCGAGCGGGCCCTGCGCGCGCGCTTCCCGAATTACCGGCCGGGGCCGGTGGTATTCGTACTGCTCGGGCTTCTCACTTACACGCTGGTCAACGTGACCTGGGTGTTCTTTCGCGCCAAGACCTTCGGCAAGGCGTGGAGCGTGCTGCGGGGCATGGCCGGGCAGAACGGTGGCGCCCAACCGATCCTCGCCACCTTCACGCTGCTATCAGTGGCGGGCATAGTGGGCGCACTGGTGCTGACGCACTGGCTGATGCGCGCGCGCACGCTCGAGTCCGTCGTGGCGAGGACTCCGGCGCTGGCCGTGGGCGCGGTCTGGGGTCTCATGCTCTTCGCGATCATCATCGCGCAGGGGTCCGGCAGTGCCTTCATCTACTTCCAGTTCTGACACCGCCGCGGTCACACTCGGTTCGGTTGCGCGTAGCAGCGCGAACCCGACCGACCACTATGCGCGCCAGACCGCCGCGGATCGTCCCGGTGTGGCGCAACCCGTGCCGAGACGGCCGGTGCCCGCGCAGCCCTGGGGCCGGATCGTGCTCGGCGCGCTGCTGCTGGCGGTAGCGCTGGTGGCGGGCTGGGAGGCGTACTGGCGTGCCTTCGGAGTTCGTCCGGGCATGTCCAACACCTACGGCTTGTGGGCGATCCAGCGCCGGCGCCTCGATGCGGGAGAGGGCAATGCCACGGTGATCCTGGGATCCTCGCGCGTGTATTTCGACATCCAGCTGCCCGTGTGGGAGCGCCTCGCGGGACGGCGTCCCATCCAGCTCTCGTTCGAGGGGACCTCGCCGCTCGGCGCCGTCGAGGATCTGGCCGACGATCCTAATTTCACCGGACGGCTGCTCATCGGCGTGGCGCCCGACGTGCTCTTCGATGCCCACGCCTACCGCGGCGGAGCGGTCCGCTACGCGCACAAGGAATCGCCCTCGCAACGGATCGGACAGTGGCTATCCATGCGCTTTATCGAGCCTTACTTCGCGTTCTATGACCCGGACTACGCGCTCGAGACCGTGCTGGCGCGGCAGTCATGGCCGCTGCGCCCGGGCAAGCGGTTCTTCATGGACGTGCGCAAACTCGCGGTATTCGAGGCCGATCGTAACGCGCATCTGTGGGAGAAAGTAGAGAACGACCCGGAGTACCGCGCGATCACGCGCGAGGTCTGGCGGCTGGGGCTCACGCCATACCCCGATGATCCTTCTCCGCAGGAGGTGCTTAAGAAAGCAAACAAGCAGATCGAGCGCGCCGCCAAGGCGGTCGCGAAGCTGCGTGCGCGCGGGGTGCAGGTGCTGTTCGTGCGGCCGCCGAGCGACGGTCCGTTTCTCGAGACGGAGAACCGACTGTATCCGCGTGCCCAGACCTGGGACGCCCTGCTCGCGGCGACGGGTGCGCGAGGCATTCACTTCCAGGATTACCCGGAGCTGCAGGGCTACACGCTGCCCGAGTGGTCGCACGTCGCCTACTCGCAGGCGGATCGCTTCACCGAAGCGCTCTACGGCATCATCGAGCGCGAGTACTGGGGTCCGAACGCCCCCGCGACCACTGTCGGCAACCCAAACTCTGCGCACTAGGGCCCCGGCGCACGCCCTCACGAAGGGTTCTTCACCCAGCCGCGCGGCTTGTGGTTGAAGCCGATCTGCACGTCGACTCCCTTCTTGCCACACTGACAGCGCAGTCGCGCGACGATGTTCGCCATTGGCTCATCCCAGCCGGCGCGGCAGTGGCGCGCGAGAAACGCGGGAGTCAGCTCGCGCGTATGGCGACAGGTGCGGCAGCTGACGACGATGACGTAGTCGCCGAAGTGATCGCGCAGCCTCTCGATCGAGGTCCAGGGAAGCATGAGCGAGTCTGCGCAGCCTCGTCCGCGTGCGTCCACACAGTGCTAGAGTCCGTCCAACACTGTCCGCGTCCTCAAGTTCATGTGTGGCAAGTACATTCTGGCACAGGCCGCCAAGGCCGAGCGGGCGCTCGGTATCCGCCGGGGCCGCTGGGAATACCCCCTGAGTTACCGGGTGCTGCCGAGTGAGCAGGTGCCGGTAGTGGTCTCGGAGGAGGGCGAGCGCGAAGCTGCCATGATGCGCTGGGGACTGGTCCCGTACTGGGCTTACGGCGTGCCGCTCAAGGCGTCGACGATCAACGCGACGGTCGAGCGCATCGAGAGCGCGCCCACGTATCGTGATGCGTGGCAGCGCGGCCAGCGTTGCCTGCTCGTGATGGGAGGATTCTACGAGCCGCACGTCAACGACGACGGCACGCGTGACCCGTACTTCGTGCACCTCACTGACCGCGAGGTCTTTGCGGTCGCCGGCCTCTGGGACCGTTCGCGTCGCAGCGACGGGTCGCACCTCTTCTCCTGCACGCTGATAACCGTGCCGGCGAATCCTCTGCTCGCCGCCGTTCACAACGCCAAGCAGCGCATGCCCGCGGTGCTCGCCGAGGCCGATTACGACGCGTGGCTCGGCAGCAGTGCCGCCGCGGCAAAGCAGACGCTTCGGCCGTACCCGGCGGAACTCATGGCTGCCTACCAGGTCGGGCGGCAGGTCAACAGTCCGAAGCTGCCGAACGACGAGCGGCTTATCGAGCCCCTCGCCAGCCCGGTGCGTGTTGGCGCGGGAGGCGCGAACTAACACGCAGGCGCGCGATCATTGCGCCGCAACGCGACTTAACGCCACCCCGTGCCCTTGCTGACATGCGGCTACGCTTGCCGCCGCTGGTCGTGTCAGACCGGACGGGTGCTAGGATAGGCGCAAAACAGCGGAAGCCGGACTCATGGTGCGTTACCGACGCTACCTGATCGCGCTCGCGATCATGCTGGTACTCCTCGGCGCGTATGCCGCGGCCGGCTTCTGGGCGGTTCCCTACTTCGCGCGCACCAACCTGCAGAAGTTCGTGCACGCCCACTACGGACGACAGCTGAGCGTCGGGGAGATCCGTTTCAATCCCTTCACGCTGACGCTGGAGGTGGGCAAGCTCTCGCTCCCGGACGCAGACGGTAAGGTGCTCGTGGCGTTCGAGCATCTGCACGTCAGGCTGCAGTTCGCCTCTCTCTGGCACTTCGCGCCGAGATTCGACGCGATCGTGCTCGAGCAGCCGTACGTGCGCGCCGTCATTCGCCCGAGCGGGGAGCTGAACCTCGCGGACCTCGGCAAGGGCTTTCCGCCGGAACCGCCCAGGGCGCAGCCGCAGAAGGAATCGCAGCCGCTTCGGCTGTATATCCGGCGTCTCGCGGTGCTCGCCGGCTCCACCGTGTTCGAGGATCACACGCGCGCGCCCGTTTTCGCCGCGGAGTTCAAGCCGATCGCCTTTCAGCTCCTGGACTTCAGCACGCGCGGCGGCTCCGGCAACGACTACACCCTGAGTGCGGTCTCCGAGGCCGGAGAGCGGCTCAACTGGAGCGGCACGGTCGACCTCGCTCCGCTCGCCTCGCGCGGCAAGTTCGAGATCAGCGACGTCAAGGCGCGCACTGTGTGGAGCTACCTGCGCGACGTCATCCCCTTCGAGATCGATTCCGGCTCGATCGGTCTGAACGGAGAGTACGAGCTCGCGAAGGGCGGTGTCGGTGGGCCGCTGACGCTCAAATTGGCCGTACACGACACCAAGGTGACCAAGCTCGGTGCGAAACCCAAAGGCGGCGCCGAGCATTACGTCCATCTCGACACCATCGAGGTCGGGGAGACGCGCGTCGACGTCACGGGCCACTCGGTGGACATCGGCAGGGTCAAGGTCACGGGCGGTGAGCTCAAGGTGTGGGTCGACCCCGGGCAGCGAGTCAATCTGCGCGACCTCGTCTCCGCGGGCGCGGGGCCGGCGCCCTCGGCGAGCGGCCCCGCGGCGCCTGCGGCGGCGGGCGCCCCGTCTGCCGCGCCGGTGTCGGGGGCGGCGGCCGCGGAGACGCCCGCGGCGCACGCGCGCAGCAGCGGCGGCAACGCGAGCCCCTGGAGACTCGCGGCGCCCGATGCGAGCGTGCAGGGGCTCAAGGTCTCCTTCGAGGACCGCGAGGTCGAGCCCGCCGCGGCCATCACGCTCGCTCCCGTCAGCGCGCGGGTGACGGGCTTCAGCACCGCGCCGGATGACGTAATCGATATCAGCATCGACACAGGCGTCAATGACAGCGGCAAGCTGAGCGCGAAGGCCAAGGTGACCCTGCACGACGGCAATGCCGTCGCACAGGCGGAGGCGTCCTCCCTGCCGCTCACCGTGGCGCAGCCGTACCTCTCGCGCTACACGTCGATGACGCTGCTGAAGGGCACGCTCGCAACCAAGCTCACCCTCGAGCACCACCCTGACGATGCCCTCGACATCAAGGCGGACGCGCGGCTCGCGGACTTGCGGACCGTGGACAACACGCAGAAGCGCGACTTCGTCACCTGGAGGGACGTGAGGATCGCGGGCCTCCGCTACCAGTCCAAGCCACAGAGCCTGCGCGTCGCGAGCGTCACGGCGGTCGAGCCTTACGTGCGCATGATCATCTTCCCCGACCGCACGCTCAACATGCAGGAAGTGCTCACCCCGCCGGGCAAAGCCAAGCACGCCGGGCCGGCGCCGCAGCAGGTCGCCGCCAGCGAGGGGGGCGTGAAAGCCGCCCGCAAAAAGAAGGCGCCGGCATCTGCGACCCCCAGCAAGCCCGCCGAGCCAGTCGTGCCCTTTCCGCTCACGATCACCACGGTGCGCTTCGTCAATGCGACCGCGGACTACACGGACCTGTGGATCAAGCCGAGCTTTGCCGTCGGTCTGCAGTCGCTCTCCGGCACGGTGACCGGCCTGTCATCCGACCCGGCGACGCGCGCCAAGGTGCAGCTGGACGGCAAGATCGACAAGTACGCGCCCGCCAAGATCGCCGGCGAGGTGAACCTGCTCTCCGCGGCGCTCTATACCGACATCACGCTCGGGTTCAAGGACGTCGACCTGACGATCGTGAATCCCTATTCCGGACACTTCGTGGGCTACAAGATCGACAAGGGCAAGCTCTCGGTCGACGTCACCTACCACGTCGAGCACCGCAAGCTCGACGCCAAGCAGCACTTCGTCGTCGATCAGCTCGAGCTGGGTGACCGCGTCGACAGTCCCGACGCCATCCATGCGCCGGTGAAGCTGGCCGTCGCACTGCTGAAGGACCGCGACGGTGTCATCGACATCGACCTGCCGATGTCCGGGACGCTGGACGATCCGCAATTTCGCATCGGTCCGATCATCTGGAAGGCCTTCGTCAACCTGATCGTCAAGGCTGCGACCGCCCCGTTCGCACTCCTCGGCCATCTCTTCGGCGGCGGCGAGCACGTGAACATCATCGAGTTCGCCCCGGGCAGCGCGCAGCTCGACGAAGGCTCGAAGAATCAGCTGACTTCGATCGCCAAGTCGCTCGCGGAGCGGCCGCAGCTGAAACTCGACGTGCCGATCGTGTATTCGGCGACGGTCGATCGTCCCGAGCTCGCGGCGCAGCGCCTCAAGGAGAAGATCGCAGAGCGCGCGCAGGGGACGCGCTCGGGCAGGAAGCACCCGGAGACGGCGGCCGCGGATGCGCTCGCCGAGCCGAAAAGGCACTACGAGCTGCTCGTGGACGAGTTCCGCGAGGAGATGGGCAAGGACGCGGCGCTGCCGGAGTCGGTGCAGGCCGTGCAGGCGGCCAAGCGCAAGGACAACCCGCCCTACGACCAGGCGATATCGGACCTGGACGCCGCGCTCCTCGACCACGTCGCCGTCTCCGATGCCGACCTCGAGGAACTCGGGCGTCAGCGCGCCCGCGCGATTCAGGACGTGCTGCTCGCGGACGGGAAGGTGGAGGCCTCGCGCGTTTTTATCGTCCAGGCGCAGTCCAAGGCCGACGGCGGCGACAAGGTCAAGGTGGAACTCGCCCTGAAATAACGCGCACCTCAGTGCGGCTTTAAGGGCGGCAGCTGTTCGATGACCGGCTTCGGGTGGCCCTCGGCGTCATACAGCCCCCAATGGGCCTCTTCGGGGTGGGGACCCGCGGGACCCGGCACGCCGGTCGCGTCGGTCGCGCGCCACGGTGCATCAAACGCCGCAAAGTACGCGAAGGCGAGAGTGCCCGTGCCCGGTATTCGTGCGGCCAGTTCCTTATAAAAGGAGGCCTGCCGCGCGCTCGTGTAGCCGGACTCAACCGGTGCGGTCGGCACGCCGGTCTCCTTGATGAGGATCGGCCCGCAGTAGTCGCGCGCCAGGTCGCCGGCGACGTTCACCACGAACTGCGCCGCGGTCGCGTCCGTAGCCTGCCTGAACCAGCTCTGGAAGACCGGGTGCACGTTGACCAGGAGGAAGTCGAGCTGGGCGAGGAGCGCAGCCGCCGCCGGCTTCTCGTACAGATGGAACGGCTCGGTGCTCGAGAGCGGCAGCGCCGGCGCCAGTGCGTGCACCCGCGTGATCAGCGCGCCCAGCTGCTGCGGCGTAGAGCGCTGCGCGAAGAGCGTCTCGTTGCCCAGCGAGACTCCCACCACGAGCAGCGGAAACTTACGGGCGGAGGCGAGCGCGGCATCGACCTCGGCATCGTCGAGGGGGTTCCACACGCCGATGACCAGGGCGCGGAACTTGAGCTGCGCGGCGATCGGCGCGATCGCCTGCGCTCCGTGCACGGCGTCGTAAGTGATGAGCGCATCGAAGTGCTCGCGCAGGAGTACGAGATCGGCGCGGATGCCCTGCGGATCAGCGCTCGTCACGTTTCCGCCCCGGACCTGAAGCGACGTCGGCTGGTAACTGACGAAGCGCCCGTGCGCGAGCGCATCACGCAAGCGCTTGAGCGCGGGCGCCACCGTTGGACTCTGCCGGCATACCGCCAGGGCGGCGGCCGTCTCACCCGCAGGCGCCGCGAGCAGCAGGGTGAGGAGGAGGGCGAAGGGGTGACGCGTAGGCTGGCTCCAGTCACCGCGAGTGTGCCACAGTCACCCACAGGCGCCGCGCGGCGCGCACCAGGCGGTCACATTCATGCACGAGTCAAACGAGAAGGCGCGCCGCTTCCGGCAGCTGCACGAGTCCGGCATCTTCGTCATTCCCAACGTCTGGGACGGCGGCTCGGCGAAGGTAATGGCGGGCCTGGGCTTCCCGGCGCTCGCGACTTCGAGCTCCGCCTGCGCGGCGACGCTCGGCAAGCTCGACGGTGCCATCAGCCGCGACGAGGCGATCGCGCACGCGCGCCTCGTCGCCTCCGTTTCGGCTATCCCGGTGGCGGCGGATCTCGAGAACGGCTTCGGCGCGGCTCCGGAGGATGCGGCGGAGACCATACGCCGCGCAGCCGAGGCGGGCGTCGTCGGCGGCTCGATCGAGGACTCCAGTGGCGATGAGCGCTCGCCGATCTACGACTTCGCCCACGCGGTCGAGCGCGTCGCCGCGGCGGTCGAGGCGGCACGCGCGCTGCCGTTTCCCTTCGTGCTCACGGCGCGCGCCGAGAATTTCCTGCACGGGCGCGCAGATCTCGCCGACACCGTGCGACGCCTGCAGGCCTACGAGGCGGCCGGCGCGGAGGTGCTGTTCGCGCCCGGGCTGCCGGACCTTGAGGCCGTGCGCACGGTGTGCGCCGCCGTAAAGCGCCCCGTCAACTTCATGGTCGGGATCCGTGGACGCTCGTTCTCGATCGCGGAGCTGAAGGCGGCGGGGGTGCGTCGCGTGAGCCTCTCGACCACGCTCTACCGGGCGGCGATGACCGGGCTGCTCGCGGCGGGACTCGAGGTGAAGGACGGCGGGACCTTCGGCTACCTCGACACGCTGATGAAGGGCTCCGACCTGGACGCGTACCTCAAGGCCTGAGGCGCGCCGTCACCGGGCGGCGGGGTCCCCGGTCCGGGCCCCGCGCAGCCAGGCGAGATAGGCGGGCACCGCTTCCTGTCCCTCCGAGGGCGCCCACCCGGCGAACTCTGTCGCGGTCGCCGGGTCGTACGGTCCTTCCTTTACCTCGAGAAACGCGACCCCGTCGCTGAGCGGCACGAGCGTGTGCCAGGTGCCGGGCGGTGTCTCGTAGGCGAGCGCCTCGCTCGTCGCGCCGACTCGCTGGCGAGCCGTGACGCGCCCGTGATCGTCGAAGGTGAGCACGTCGACTTCCCCCCGCAGTAGCACGGCGAGCTCGGCGCGGGCGTTGTGCCGGTGGGGGCGGAAGTAGGAATCACGCTGCGTGACGACCAGAAAGCGCTGCACCAGATCGGCGGCGCTCGCGTGGATGTTGTGATGCGCGCGGGCGCGCGGACTTGCCGCCGCCTTCGCGGCGAGCTCATCGAGGAGTGCGCGCGGCACGAGCTTCACACGGCGAGGATATCAATCCCCGCCGTGCTGCGGGTACTTGTGCACGTCCGGCAGGAAGGCGGCGAGCAGTCCGATGAGCGGCAGGAAGGCGCAGACCTGGTAGACGCTCGAGATGCCGAAGTGATCGGCCAGGTAGCCGAGCGCGGCCGCCCCGATGCCGCCCATGCCGAAGGCGAAGCCAAAAAACAGGCCCGCCACGGCGCCCGTGCGCCCCGGCATCAGGTCCTGCGCATAGACGACGATCGCCGGAAATGCGGAGGCCAGGATCAGCCCGATGGGTACCGTGAGCACTGCGGTCCAGAAGAGCGTCACGTGCGGCAGGATGAGCGTGAACGGCAGTACGCCGAGGATCGAGGCCCAGATGATGTACTTGCTGCCGAGCCGATCGCCGAGCGGACCGCCGATCAGGCTGCCGGCGGCGGCCGACGCGAGAAAGAGGAACAGGCACAGCTGCGAGTCGCGCACCGAGACGTGGAAGTGCTCGATGAGATACAGGGTGTAGTAGCTCGAGAGGCTCGCCAGGTAGAAGTACTTGGAGAAGACGAGCGCGAGTAGCACGGCGATGGCGAGCGCCACGTGCGCCCGCGGTGTCGCCGCGACCTTCATCGGCGCGCGGCTGAGACGCGTGAGCCCGTGCGTCTTGTACCAGTGCCCGACGTTGATCAGCACGACGATGCCGAGCAGGGCGAGGACCGAGAACCAGGCGACGCTCGACTGGCCGCGCGGCAGGACGATGAAGGCCGCGAGCAGCGGCCCGGCGGAGGAGCCGAGGTTGCCGCCCACCTGGAAGATCGACTGCGCGAAGCCGTGCCTGCCGCCCGAGGCCATGCGCGCGACCCGCGAGGACTCGGGATGAAATACCGAGGAGCCCGTGCCGATCAGTGAGGCGGCGATGAGCAGCAGCAGGTAGCTCGTCGCGTAGGCGAGCAGCACGAGTCCCACGAGCGAGAAGCCCATGCCGATCGCGAGCGAGTAGGGGCGCGGCGTCTTGTCGGCGTAGGCGCCGATCAGCGGCTGCAGGAGCGAAGCGGTGATCTGGAACGTGAACGTGAGGAGCCCGATCTGCCCGTAGTTCAGCTGATAGCTGCTCTTGAGCATCGGGTACAGCGCCGGCAGGAGCGACTGCACCGTGTCGTTCAGCAGGTGGCACAGGCTGATCGCGGCGAGCACGCCCATGGCGGTGCGGCCGACCGAGCCGGCGGCACGGATTGCGGTAGCGGAATCGTTCAAAGGCTTTCCCGGTGTGCCCCCGGCAGAGGGCGCCGGATCCCAAGGCGCCCGGAGGCAGCTGCACTTTGCCGGATTTCAGGGGTCAAGCCCATCCCCCGAATTGGCCGCCTCGGGACGCCCCGGCGTGCCAGTCCTTAGGTCAGCACGGTTTGTCACAACCGGAACGCCGGGTCATCATGGCCGGGTCAAGCGGAGGGATAAGTTGACGAGTGGCTCGGAACCGGTCGGTTCGCTCGATATTGCCCTGAATCACGCGGCGAGGCTGCTCGCCACCCAGCCGGCGCTCGCCGCCGAGCAGGCGACCGAGATTCTCAAGGTGGTTCCCGGGCATCCGATCGCCACCCTGCTGCTTGGCGCCGCGCGCAGGGCCTGCGGCGACCCGGCGGCCGCCCTCGAGATTCTCGCGCCGCTGGCCGTCGCGCAGCCGCGCTCGCCGGCCGCGCACTACGAATATGGGCTCGCCCTCGGGGACGCGGGGCAAGGCGACGCCGCGATCGCGGCCCTACGCCGTGCCGTGGCGCTCAAACCCGACTACGCGGAAGCCTGGCTTGCGCTCGCCGGGCACCTGACGGTCGTCGGTGACGAGCGCGGAGCGGAAGACGCGCAGGCCCGTCATCTCAAATCCTCGACGAAGGACCCGCGACTCATTAAGGCCGCGGTCGCGCTCGGCACCAACCAGATCCCGCAGGCCGAGGCGCTGCTGCGCGAACACCTGTTGGAACGTCCTAACGATGTTGCCGCGATCCGCATGCTGGCCGAGGTCGCCGCGCGGCTCGATCGCTACGGCGACGCCGAGGAACTCCTTGAGCGCTGCCTGGGACTCGCACCCGGCTTCACTGCCGCCCGGCGCAACCTCGCAGTCGTGCTCCACAAGCAGTACCAGGAGGTCGAGGCGCTCGCCCAGATCGAGCAGCTGCTCGCGAAGGACCCGCACGACCCGGTCAGCCGCAACCTCAAGGCCGCGAGCCTCGCGGGACTGGGGCGCTACGAGGAGTCAATCGACCTCTACGCCGCGGTCCTTAAGGACTATCCGCACCACGACAAGGTCTGGCTCAACTACGGTCACGCCCTGAAGACCGCCGGACGTGTCGAGGAAGGCATCGCGGCCTACCGCCGCAGCATCGCGCTCGCCCCAGGCAACGGCGTCGCCTACTGGGGCTTGGCGAATCTCAAGACCTTCCGCTTCAGCGAGGCTGACGTCGCGGCGATGCGCGCCCAGCTTGCGACCGGCAAACTCACGAGCGACGAGCGGGAGCAGATGCACTTCGCGCTTGGCAAGGCGCTCGAGGATGCGCAGGACTACGGAGAATCCTTTCACCACTACGCCGAGGGTAACCGCCTGCGCAGCGCGCGCCAGCCCTTCGATGCCGAGCGCACCAGCGCACGCCTTGAACGGTCGCGCGAGATGCTCACCCGCGAGTTTTTCGCCGCCCGGCGCGGCTGGGGGGCACACGCTTCGGATCCGATTTTCATCCTCGGCATGCCGCGCGCCGGCTCGACGCTCCTGGAGCAGATTCTCGCGAGTCATTCCGCCGTGGAAGGGACGATGGAACTCCCGGACATCCCGGCGATGGTGCGCGACCTGGGCGTCGAACGCGGCGGCGATGCGCGATATCCGGCGCTTCTCGCCGACCTATCCGCCGAGGCCTGCCGCGAACTGGGCGAGCGCTACCTCGCCCAGACGCGCGTGCAACGCCGCACGCAGCGACCCTTCTTCATCGACAAAATGCCCAATAACTTCGCGTACTTGGGCCTGATCCAGCTCATCCTGCCGA
>DATBBQ010000009.1:0-32008 GCA_036270915.1 Steroidobacteraceae bacterium | reverse complement strand
CTGCCACTGCCCCAGAAAACCTCGATTGCCATCGTGCCTCCGCGCGGACGGGGTCGCGGCGATTGTAACGACAACCACCCGCGCCGAGAATGCAGCGTACGCCGCTCGGCGCAAGGAGTGCCCATGCCCGACACGCTCATCGAGCCCGCGGAGCTCGCCCCGCACCTCGGGGAGGCGGACTGGGCGATCCTCGACTGCCGCTTCGATCTGGCGCGTCCCGCGTGGGGCGAGGCGGCTTTTGCGCAGGGTCACGTCCCGCACGCCGCGTACGCACACCTCGACCGGGATCTCTCGGGTGCGCGCAGTGCGCAAAGCGGGCGCCATCCGCTGCCCGCGGTCGCAACGCTCGCGGCCACCCTCGGCGGCCTCGGCATCGACGAGCGCGTGCAGGTGATCGCCTACGACCAGGGCGTGTCCGCCTTCGCGGCGCGCGCGTGGTGGCTGCTGCGCTGGCTCGGGCACCGCCGGGTCGCGGTGCTCAACGGCGGCCTGCCCGCCTGGGAGGCGGCCGGCCTGCCGCTGAGCACCACGCGCACGGTACGCGCGCCGCGCGTCTTCCGCGCGCGCCCGGACGATTCCGGGTGGGTGACGGGCGCGGCACTCGCGGCGGCGGTGGCCGCCGGTGCGCTGCGCAGCGGCACCACCCGCCTGATCGATGCGCGCGCCGCCGATCGCTTCGCGGGCGAGAACGAGACCCTCGACCCGGTCGCCGGGCACGTGCCCGGGGCGGTCAACCATCCCTTCGCCGGCAACCACGACGCGAGCGGCCGCTTCCTGGCGCCGGCGGAGCTGGCGCGACGCCTGCGGGAGACACTCGCCGGGGCGCCCGCGAGCGCGGCGATCGCCATGTGCGGCTCGGGCGTCACCGCGTGCGACGAGCTGCTCGCGCTTCAGATCGCGGGCCTGCCCGGCGGGCGGCTGTACGCGGGTTCCTGGAGCGAATGGATCACAGATCCGGCGCGCCCGGTGGCGCGCGGGGCGCAAAGCGGCTGACGCGCCAATTTACTTCACATGCATTTTTGATATAACGCGCCCCGTGGCCGCCGATCCCAAGCCCGCCGTCAACGGCAATCGCAAGTTCAATCCCGCGCAGCCCTGGGGGATCGAGGACTCGAGCGCGCTCTACAACGTGCGGGCCTGGGGCAAGGGCTACTTTGCCATCAACGACGCCGGTCACGTGGTCGTGCGCCCCGAGACCAGCGAGCGGCACGAGATCGATCTCTACGAGGTGGTCGAGGGGCTGCAGGCGCGCGACCTCACCGCCCCGGTCGTGGTGCGTTTCTCGGACATCCTCGCGCACCGGCTGCGCCGGCTGCACGACTCCTTCGCCCAGGCCATGGCCGAGAACGACTACAAGAACCGCTACGCGGCGGTGTACCCGATCAAGGTGAACCAGCAGCGCCTGGTGGTGGAGGAGGTCTACCGCTACGGCAAGGAGTTCGGCTTCGGGCTCGAGGTGGGATCCAAGCCCGAGCTGCTGGCGGTCATGGCGATGACCGAGAACGCCCCCGAGCGGCTGATCGTCTGCAACGGCTTCAAGGACGACAGCTACATCGAGGCCGTGACGCTCGCGACCAAGCTGGGCCGCACCATCATCCCGGTGGTGGAGAACTTCGACGAGCTCGGGCTCATCCTCAAGCACGCGAGCACCTACCAGGTGCGCCCGCGCATCGGCGTGCGCGTGAAGCTCGGGAGCGAGGGCTCGGGGCGCTGGAGTGCCTCGGCGGGCGACAAGTCCAAGTTCGGGCTCTTCATCACCGAGATTCTCGAGCTCTTCAACGTGCTCAAGGCGCGCGACATGCTCGACTGCCTGCAGCTCGTGCACTGCCACCCCGGCAGCCAGCTGCAGGACATCCGCCGCGTCAAGGACGCGATCAACGAGCTCGCGCACGTGTACGCGGAGCTCAAGCTCATGGGGGCGGGGCTGCAGTACATCGACGTCGGCGGCGGCCTCGGCGTCGACTACGACGGCAGCGGCACGAACTTCCCCTCCTCGATGAACTACACCCTCACCGAGTACGCGAGCGACGTCGTGTACCGCATCGCGAGCGTCTGCAACGCGCGCGACATCCCGCACCCGATGATCGTGAGCGAATCCGGGCGCGCGGTCGCCGCCTACCACAGCGTGCTCATCTTCGACGTGCTCGGCTCCTCCGCGCTCGACAAGTTCAAGGTCACCGGGGACCCGGCGCAGGACTACACCGGCACCGAGGAGCTGCCGCAGCCGGTGCAGGACCTGTTCGACGCCTACCGCAGTGTCGGCGAGCGGCGCGTGGTCGAGTGCTACCACGACGCGCTCACCGCGCGCGAGCAGGTCCTGCAGATGTTCAATCTCGGGCTGCTGTCGCTGGAGTTCCGCGGGATCGCCGAGCGGCTCTACTGGGCGACCTGCGCCAAGATCCGCGACTTCTGCCGCAAGCTGGAGCGGCTTCCCGAGGAGCTCGAGGACCTGGAGTCGATCCTCTCGGACACCTACTTCTGCAACTTCTCGGTGTTCCAGTCGCTGCCCGACAGCTGGGCGATCGATCAGCTGTTCCCGATCATGCCGATCCATCGCCTGGACGAGCGGCCGACGCGCACCGGCGTGCTCGCGGACATCACCTGCGACTCCGACGGCAAGATCGACCACTTCGTCTCGCTGCGTGACGTCAAGCGGACGCTCGAGCTGCACGAGCTGAAGGCCGACGAGAAGTACTACCTCGCCGTCTTCCTGGTCGGCGCCTACCAGGAGACCCTCGGCGACCTGCACAACCTCTTCGGCGACACGCACGTCGTGCACGTGCGCCTGCACGACGAGGGCGGCTGGTGGATCGAGGAGATCGTCAAGGGCGACACCGCCAACAAGGTGCTCGAGTACATGGAGTACGACGTGGCGGAGCTGTACCCGGCGCTGGCACGCGACTGCGAGCGCGCCATCCGCGACGGGCGCATGACGCTCGCCGAGAGCCAGACCCTCAAGCGCTTCTACGAGAGCGAGCTGGACGGCTACGCGTACCTCGAGCCCGCGGGCGCCTGAGGCGCCCGGTCCGCTCTGCCGCTCACGCGCGCGCCCCCGCCAGCACCAACACCCCGAGCACGGCAAACGCCCCCGCCGCCAGGCGGTTGAGGAGTCTGAGCGGGATGCGCCGCGCGGCCGCCTCCCCGAGCAGTACCGCGGGGACGTCCGCGCACATCATGCCGAGGGTCGTGCCAAACACGACCGGCAGGAGGGTCTGGAACTTCGCCGCGAGGGCGACGGTCGCCAGCTGCGTCTTGTCGCCGAACTCCAGCAGGAAGAAGGAGACCACCGCCGTGCCGTAGGCGCCTAGGGGCGTCTTGGGCGGCTGCGCCAGCGGGGCGCGATCCGGAATCAGCATCCAGAGCGCGGCGGCGAAGAACGACACGACCAGCAGCCAGCGCATGGTGGCGGGACTGAGCCAGGCGGCGAGCAACGTGCCGACCTCGCCGGAGATCAGGTGGTTGGCCAGGACGGCCGTGATGATGCCGGCGATCAGCGGCACGGGGGCCCGGAAACGGGCCGAGAGCAGCAGGGCGAGCAGCTGAGTCTTATCGCCAAACTCGGCCAGCGCCGCAACACCGGCGGACACGAAAAAAGCTTCCAAACCACCACCCGGTTTGCCTAGCGCAGGGGCCGGGAGTAGCATGACACAGGCGTTCATATCCGTCGTGGATGAGTGCGCTTTGTTTGAATGTGTTGATTTCATGACCCGCCCCGCGCCTCTCATCCGTGCGCGAACGCAGGTGCAGGCCGCCGGCCCAAGCGCTGCGCATTGAATAACCGATCGTGTGCCTTGAAGCCTTGACCTGTTTGATTCACGCGGTTCATGCGACCGGCGCGTGCGGTTCGCCTGTGTCCGCCTTCCCAAGAGAGAGTCCCGGATGACGACGATCTACGTGGGCAATCTGCCCTTCAACGCGACCGAACAGGACGTGAAGGCCCTGTTTGAACGTCACGGCAAAGTGGAATCGGTGAAGCTGATCAACGACCGCGAGACCGGCAAGCCGCGCGGTTTCGGCTTCGTCGACATGCCCCAGTCGGAGGCACAGAGCGCGATCCAAGCCCTGAACGGCTTCCAGATGAACGGGCGGCCACTGCGCGTCAACGAAGCGCAGGAACGCCCGCAGCGTCCGCGTCAGGGCGGCGGTCCGTTCCGGCGCTGACGCCTTCACACAGTTTTTAGGGAGCTAAGAAACCCCGCCAAGCGCGGGGTTTTTTAGCTTGCGTCTTCAGGGCGCCCGTGCCCGGCAGCCCGCAGGAGCTCACGAATGTTCGCGACCGAGAAGAAGCTGACCGCGGGGGCAATCGCCGGCGTGCTGCTGCTCGTGGCGTGCGCAGCCACCAGCACCCGCGAGACCACGGCCCAGGACCTCACCAACATCCTCGCCGGCAGCCAGCGCTCCGAGGAGAACCGCGCCCGCGACGTCTACCGCCATCCGAAGGAGACGCTGCTGTTCTTCGGCATTCGCCCGGAGATGAAGGTCCTCGAGGTGTGGCCGGAGCCGGGCTGGTACACCGAGGTGATCGCACCGCTGGTGCGCGAGAAGGGCAAGTACTACGCCGCGGTGATCGCCGCCGACCCCTCCAGCTCCTACATCACCAAGCGCCTGACTGACTACCAGGCCAAGCTCGCCTCCCTGGGCCTCTACGAGCGCGTGCAGGTCGTCACGCTGCCGATGGACGGCGGCGACGTGCTCGCGCCCAACTCGCTCGACATGGTGGTGAGCTTCCGCAACGTGCACAACTGGATGGCCGCCGGGGACGCCGCGCAGGTGTTCCGCACCCTGTACAAGGCCCTCAAGCCCGGCGGCATCCTCGGCGTGGTCGAGCACCGCGGTAATCCGGCGGTGCCGCAGGATCCGAAGGCGAAGAGCGGCTACGTGAACGAGGACTACCTGATCAAGCTGATCGAGTCCGCCGGCTTTCGCCTCGCGGCCAAGTCCGAGATCAACGCCAACCCCAAGGACACCAAGGACTACGAGCAGGGCGTGTGGACGCTGCCGCCGACCTACCGTCTCGGCGCCAAGGACCACGACAAGTACGCGGCGATCGGCGAGAGCGACCGCGCGACGCTGCGCTTCGAGAAGCCTAGGAAATAGTCCTCACCACATGTCGCGCAGGCGCGCGCCGACGTCCACCTTCACGGGTGCGGCGCTCTCGGTGAGCGTGTCCGCCCCGGCGAGTGTCGTGCCGTGGAAGGTGTGCGGGTCGAGGGTCTTGTGCACCTTCTCGGTGAGGAAGCGGCTCTTGCCGCCGTAGACGTGCGCGTCCCCCTGGCGTGACTGGTGCGTCAGGTGGAACTTAAGCGGCATGACCAGGAGCAGGTCGTTCTGCGCGCGCGTGAGTGCGACGTACAGCAGCCGCCGCTCCTCCTCGATCAGTTCGGGCTTGCCGGTCGAGAACTCGGACGGGAAGCTGCCGTCGACCACGTTGAGCACATACACCGTGTCCCACTCCATGCCCTTGGCCGAATGGATGGTGGAGAGCACGAGGAAATCCTCATCGAGCGAGGGACGCCCGGAGAGGTCCGAGGTCGCGTTCGGCGGGTCGAGGGTGAGCTCGGTGAGGAAGCGCTCGCGCGAGGGGTACTGGCCGCAGAGCAGCTCGAGCTGCTCGAGGTCCCCCATGCGCGTGTGGAAGTGCTCGTACAGCCGCTCGAAGTGCGGCCGGTACCACGCGCGCGTCTCGGCGATCTGTCCCGCCCAGGGACGCTGCGGGTCGGCGAGCGCCGTGATGAGGTCGAGCAGGCGCTTCCAGTCAATCTCCGGGGTCTGCGGCGGCTTGAAGCTGCGCAGCGACTCGAACGCACGGCCGCCGGCCTCGAAATGATCGATCGCGGCGCGCGCATTCACCGGGCCCATGCCCGGCAGCAGCTGCAGGGTGCGGAACGCGGCGAGGGTGTTGTGGGGGTTGTCCGCCCAGCGCAGCACCGCGAGCAGGTCCTTGATGTGCGCCGCCTCGAGGAACTTCAGGCCCCCGTACTTCACGTACGGGATCTTGCGCTTGGTGAGCTCGACCTCGAGGACGTCGCTGTGACTCGCGCTGCGGAAGAGCACCGCCTGGCGCTTGAGCGGTACGTTCGCCTCGCGTCGCTTGAGCACCTCGGCGCATACGTACTCGGCCTGGGTCTGCAGCTCATCGACCGTCACCGCGCGCGGCCTGGCACCGTCCCCGCGCACCGACAGCAGGTACTTGCGGTGCTGGCGCGGCGCCTCGGCCATGACCGCGTTGGCGGTGTCGAGCACCGGCTGGGTCGAGCGGTAGTTCTGCGCGAGCGTCACGACCTCGGCCGCCGGCTGGTAGCGCTCCGGAAAGCCGAGGATGTTCTCCACCGCCGCGGCACGGAACGAGTAGATGGCCTGGGCGTCGTCGCCCACGACGGCCACGCCCGCACCGTCGGGCTTCATGGCGTGCACGATCTCGGCCTGCAGGCGGTTCGTGTCCTGGTACTCATCGACGAGCACGTGATCGAAGTGCGCGCCGATGTGCTGCGCGAGGCGCGGCTCGCACATCATCGCGTGCCAGTACAAGAGCAGGTCGTCGTAGTCGAGCAGGCGCGAGTGCTGCTTCTGCTCGACGTAGGCGCGGTACAGGTTGGCGAGCTCCGCCTCCCACTGGGCGCACCAGGGGTAGTACTGCTCCAGGGTCTCCTGCAGCGAGCAGCGGGTATTGACGCGCGTCGAGTAGATCTGCAGGCACGTGTCCTTGCGCGGGAAGCGCTGCTCCTTGCCGGCGAGCCCGAGCTCCTGGCGCAGGCTGTCCATCAGGTCGGAGGCATCGCCGCGGTCGATGACGCTGAAGTGCGGAT
The DNA here is from genome assembly GCA_036270915.1 of Steroidobacteraceae bacterium. Taxonomy (GTDB): domain Bacteria; phylum Pseudomonadota; class Gammaproteobacteria; order Steroidobacterales; family Steroidobacteraceae; genus 13-2-20CM-66-19. The sequence goes on along the minus strand of DATBBQ010000009.1, from coordinate 25,202 downwards.
CGAGCTGCACGTGCGGGGCGTAGTGACGCAGCAGGCGGTTGCCGACCGAGTGGAATGTCCCCGCCCAGGAGAGGCGCTGGGAGATGGTCTGGCTGATCCCGCCCAGGGGCTCGTTGAGCGCCTTGCGGGTGATGTCGTGCGCCCGGCGGCGCATCTCGGTGGCGGCGCGGCGCGTGAAGGTGAGCATGAGGATGCGCGCCGGATCGACCCCGTGCATCACCAGGTGCGCGACCCGGTGCGCCAGGGTGTCGGTCTTGCCGGTGCCGGCGCCGGCGACGATCAAAAGGGGACCGGAGCGATAGCCCTTTTCTGCGAGCGGCTCGCCGTGCGTGACCGCCTTGCGTTGCGCGGCATTCAGCCGCTCCAGATGCGCGGTGGTTGTCATAAGCTGGTGGGAGAGACTATACCGCCAGGCCCGAGGCGGCGCGCGTGACGGGCTACGCAAAGTGCGGGCGCAGTGGACGCGTTCGGCGCCCGCGGGCGGGCGGGGTTAGGATGCCCGCCATGAAACCCGAGCGACAGACGCTGCAGTACTCCGGCCGTGTGATCTCGGTCACGACCGACGAGGTGGTCCTGCCCAACGGGCATAAGACGCTGCTCGAGGTGGTGCACCACCCGGGCGGGGCAGCCGCCGTGGCACTCGACGCCGAGCAGCGGCTGTGTCTGCTGCGGCAGTACCGCTACGTGGCCGGTGGCTGGCTCTGGGAGCTGCCGGCGGGCAAGCTCGAGCCGCACGAGCCGCCGCTCGTCACCGCGCAGCGCGAGCTGATCGAGGAGGCGGGCGTGCGCGCCGAGCGCTGGGAGAGTCTCGGCACGGTGCTCTCCTCCCCCGGGGTGTTCGCCGAGCGGCTGCACCTGTTTCTCGCCGCGGGACTCAGCAGCGCGCCGCGCGCGCTCGAGCGCGGCGAGGTGATCGAGGTGCACTGGATAGCCTTCGCGCAGGCCTGCGCGTGGGCGCACGACGGCACCATCAGCGACGCCAAGACGGTGATCGGTATCCTGCGTGCCGCCGGGCGCGCGGGCGCGCCGTCCGCCCCCGTGGCATGAGCGCCCCGCCGCAGCAGTCCGCCGTGCTTCCCGAGCCGCACAACAGCCACGAGCCGCCGAAGTCCGGGCACCGCCTGGCGGACCTCGCGGTCGCCCTCAGCGCCGTCTTCATCTCCCTGTGCTCACTCGCGCTCGCCGTGCATCACGGACGCACGATGCAGAGACTCGTGGAGGCCAACTCGCGCCCCTTCATTCAGTTCATCACCAGCAACGGCGAGACGCGCCGCGACGGCGATTCGGTGCGAGTGCTCACGGTCACCGTGAGCAACCCGGGCGCAGGCGCCGCGCGCATCGAGGACTTCGTCATCCTGATCGACGGCCAGCGCGTCACGCGGTGGCCGGAGGCGTTCGCGCTGCTCGATCCCCGGGCGACCCCCGCGACGCTCGGCGGCATGACTTATTCTGACGTCGCGCCCTCGTACCTGAAGGCCGGGAGCGATGAGGTCGTACTGCGCTGGCCGCGCACCGAGGAAAACGCGGCGCTCTGGGACGAGATCCTCGCCCGCGGGCGCGAGCACGTGCAGTTCGAGGCCTGCTACTGCTCGATCTTCGACGAGTGCTGGATCGAACAGCCGCATATTTTCCGTCCGAAGCCGGTAAGGTCCTGCCGGAAGTAGGCGCCGATGCGCGGTCGCGACCGTCCGACGGGCGGCTCGCGTGCGCCGGAATTCCGTGACGGCCGTCGCAGATTTGCCCGCTCTCGCGCGGGTAATCTGGCGTCGTGGAATGGCGACGGCTGCACTGACAGGCAGTACATATTTCGTGGATAACCGCGTGAAAAAGAACCCCGAGCGCTCGGTACCGGAGGCCGAGAGGCGCCGCATCGGCCGCGTCGTGCACGACGACCGTGGCAATGCCTCGGTCAGCTGGCGCGACGCTCCGGCCGATCACCCGCGCCCGGTGCTCGAGATCCTCGGCGAGGCGAAGCTCTCGGTGAAGACCGAGCAGAGCTTCGATCCGTACTCGCGCGGCGGCGGGCACCGCGAGCTGCGGCCCCCGACCGCGCGCACCACGCGCACCGACCTGCGCAAGCTCTCCGAGCACATCAAGCTGATGCGCGCCCTGGAAGAGCGGCGCCGCAACGGCGGCGGCGAGGACTGACGACGCGCGCCGCGCTCGCGCGGCGCTCCCCGCTCCTCTCAGCAGCGCTCGATATGGGCGCGCTTGCGCGCGTGGCTCAGGCGATAGAAGCGGCGCAGCTCCGCGAGCACCTCTCGGTCGGCCACCCCCTCGTCCGTGCGTGCGCGGGCGCGCGCGAGCGTGCCCTCGAGGCGCGCGCAGAAGCGCGCCGCGAGGCGACTCGCCTCGCGATACAGCTGCGCGCGTGGCTGCGCCAGGCGCGGATCGGGCCGGGCGCGCTCGAACAGCATGCGCCTGAGCTCGAACGGAAAGTGCCCCGGGGCCTGGCGGCAAAGCAGCACGTGGCTCGCGACGTACTTGTCGATCTCCGCCTGGGTCTCCAGCTCGATGAGCGACACCGGCCGGTCGTGGCCGGCGTTCCAGACCAGGTAGAGGAAGTGGCTCACGCCCTCGAGCGCCGTGAGGCAGTCGGCGACGTTGCCCTCGTGCAGGTGCGTCAGCGGGTCCGCGCGCGCGAGGCGCTCGAGGAGCGCCGGGTCCAGGTACAGCGACAGGGCGAGCTCGCTCCCGTCGCTCGACTCGGCCACGAGCAGCTCCTCCTCGGCACTGCCGCCACGCGCCGCCTGCGGCAGACGTGCGCGGTCGGTGACCAGGAAGTCGTAGACGTCGTGCGCGATGCGCACGTCGTAGATGCCGCCGATCAGATCCTGCAGCGCCGTGAGCAGCATGACGGCCGTCAGTGCGCGAAGTGGGTCGAGCCCGAGCTCGTGGGAGCGACGCCGAGGCGCTTGAGGAGCCCGTAGCAGCGCTTGCTGCCGGTCTTCAGCCACAGCTCGTAGAGACGCAGCACGTCCTTGTCCGAGTGACTGTAGGAGCCCTCGCTCACCTCGTTGAGCGCGTCCACGAGCGGCTGGAATTTGGCCGCGAGCTCGGCGAAGACGCCCGCGAGTACCCGCGAGCTGCCGCGCGCGGTCGCGAGCGCGAGCGTCCCGTAGGCGCGCCCGCCCATCGCGATGTGGTAGTCGATGTCGATCAGCTTGGCGGCGAAGCCCGGCGCGAAGAAGCCCGCGATAAAGAGCGACACGTCCCCGAGGCGCTGCAGTGCGCGGTTGCGCTGCGGGGCGCTCGGGGCCTCGAGCGCCTCGCACAGCATGAGGGCGAGGGGCTTGAGGCGCGTGCCCTGCGCGGTCTGTTCGAAGAGCGCTTCGGAGCGCGCGAACAGCGTCAGCAGGTTGACCACGTACTGCTCGGTCTGCTCGCCCACGTCGATGTGCTGCTTCGTGAGCGCGCCGTGCACCGAGTCCCGGAAGAACTCGCGCAGGTTCGCCACCGCGAGCACACGTTTCTCTGTTCCTGGCACGTTCGCCTACCTCCGACTTATGTGTAAACGGCCGAGGTACCTAAGGTTCACCCCACCGCCCGCAGAAGTCCGTGATGCGTTACGCTGATCGCTCGTAGGAAACGGCTGGCGTTAGCAGCGTCACCGCTCCTCTGCTAATAACTCGCGACAAAAGGGGGGGTGTTGGATCAGGGGGCACCGACGCGGGGCCTGCTCGGCTTCTCCCCCTATCAGTGGCTGGTGATCGCGGCCGGCTGGGCCGGCTGGGGCTTCGACGTCTTCGACGCGCTGCTCTTCAACTTCGTCGCGCCCAACTGCATCCCCGCGCTCCTGCACCTGGCGCCCGGCTCGCCGGCGGCGCACGCGGCGACGGTCTACTGGATCGGCATCATCACGGCGGTGCTGCTCGTCAGCTGGGCGGCGGGCGGGGTGCTCTTCGGTGTGCTCGCCGACCGCATCGGCCGTCGGCGCGCGCTGTTCCTGACGATCGCGCTCTACGCACTCGGCACCGGGCTGTGCGCGCTCGTGACCAGCCTGCCGGCGCTCATCCTGTGCCGCACGCTCGCGAGCCTCGGCATCGGCGGGGAGTGGGGCGTCGGGGCGGCGCTCATCGCCGAGAGCGTCCCCGAGTCGCGCCGCGTCACGGCAGGCGTCATCATGCAGACCGCCTCACCGCTCGGCATCGTGCTCGCGACCGCGGTCAATCACCAGGTGGCGGGCGTGTGGTTCGCCGCCGACCCGGCCAACTCCTGGCGCTACGTGTTCCTCGCCGGGCTCGCGCCGCTCGTCGTCGCCCTCGCGGTGCGCATGCGCCTGCGCGAGAGCGAGCGCTGGCAGGCCGCGAGCGGGCCGGGTGAGCGCTCGACACCCGCGCAGCTCTTCGCGTCCGGCCTGCGGCGCGCGACCCTGAGCGGGGTGTTCGTCGCCGTCACCGCGGTCCTCACCTGGTGGGCGTGCAACGCCTTCATCCCGCTCCTCGGCAGCCGCCTCGCCGCCGAGCAGGCCGCGAGCGCACACCTCACGGGCGCGGCGGTGCAGCTGCTCACGAGCAGCTGGCAGGCACAGGCGTCGAATGCCTTCAACTTCGGCGGACTCCTGGGCGCGCTCGCCGCCGTGCCGCTCGCGCGCACCCTGAGCCGGCGGGGAATGTTCGCTACCTACTTCCTGTTCGCGGCGCTCGCCATCTTCGTGTGCTTTGGCGTGCAGGTCGCGCCCGCGACGCGCCTGACGCTGCTGTTCCTGGTCGGCGCGGGCGTCTACGGCGTCTTCGGCGCCCTCACCTTCTACCTGCCCGAGCTCTTCCCGGTGCGCCAGCGCGCCACCGGCGCGGGCTTCTGCTACAACATCGGCCGCATCTTCGCCGCCGGCGGCCCGCTCGTGATCGGCGCGGTCTCGGCCGCCGCCGGCGCCTCCTCCGCCGCCCTCATGGGCATTCTCTTCTGGGTCGGGCTCGCACCACTCGCCGCGGCGCTGCTCGTGCCGCTCCTCGTCCTCGAGACGCGCGGCCGGCCGCTGCCGCAGTGAGTGGCCTCAGGCGCCGAGCGCGTCGGCGAGCTCACCGAGATCGCTGACGGCGAGGTCGGCGCGCGGCAACCCGGCGGGCCACTCGCGCGCGTGGCGGCTGATCCATACGCTCGCAAGGCCGGCGGCGCGCGCGGCGGCCACGTCCAGGCGCGGATCATCGCCCACGTAGGCGACCGCGCGGGCCGGAAGCGCGAGCCCCTCGGCGAGGCGTGCGAAGCAGCGCGGGTCGGGCTTCGCGGCGCCGATCTCGCGCGCGTTGAGCGAGAGCACGAAGCGCTCACTGAGACCGATGCGCGCGAGGTCGGCGTTGCCGTTGCTGAGGGAGGCGAGCGGGAAGCGCCGCGCCAGCCGCGCCAGCCCCTGCGGCACGTCCGCGTACAGCGTCACCTCGCAGCGCGCGGCGAGGAAGACCTCGAAGGCCTCCTGCGCCAGCTCGTCCGCGTAGCCGTGCGCGCGGGCGTGGGCGGCGAGCGCCGCGGTGCGCAAGTACGTGAAGTCGTGGGCGTTGTGCGGCTCGGCGCGCGCCAGCGCCTCGCGCGCCGCGCGCATGTCCTGCAGGGTGAGCGCGCCGGTGATGCGCGGGGCGCGCTCGGCGAGCCACGCGTACAGCCGCGCCTCGGCGCGCGCGAGCACCGGCTCGACATCCCAGAGTGTATTATCCAGATCGAAGGCAATGGCGCGCACGTCGGCAAGCACGCGCAAAGGTTAGCATTCCATGGCGCCGCTTACGCTCGTCATCGGCAACAAGAACTACTCCTCCTGGTCGCTGCGGGCGTGGATCCTGATGAAGCGCCTGGGCGTGCCCTTCGAGGAGATCCTGATCACCCTCGACACGCCCACGACGCGCGAGGACATCGAGCGCTACGGCCCGAGCGGGCGGGTGCCGGTGCTGCGCCAGGGGCAGCTCACCGTGTGGGACTCGCTCGCGATCTGCGAGTACGTCGCCGAGCTCACCGGCAGGGGCTGGCCGCAAGCGCCCGAGGCGCGCGCGGTGGCGCGCTCGGTGTGCGCGGAGATGCACTCGGGCTTCACGCACCTGCGCTCGCTGTGGCCCATGAACGCGCGCGCCCGCAACCGCCGCACGGCGATGACCGCCGCGCTCGAGGCCGACATCGAGCGCATCGACGTGATCTGGAACGACTGCCGCGCGCGCTTCGGCGCGGGCGGCCCGTGGCTGTTCGGCGAGTACAGCATCGCCGACGCCATGTACACCCCGGTGGTGCTGCGCTTCAACACCTACGGGGCGGCGCGCATCTCCCCGACGGCGCGCTGGTACATGGCGAGCGTGCTCGAGGATCCCTCGCTTCAGGAGTGGGTCGCGGCCGCCAAGCAGGAGCCGTGGACGAATGAGAGCGAAGAGGTTGGCTAAAGCGCCCCGCCCTCCCTTAAGCTCGCGACCTTCATTCGAACTCAGGCAAGAACGGGAACGCCCACCATGCGTGTCGTGACTGGCCTCTTAGGGTCGCTGTGCCTGTGCCTGCTCGCCGCCGCGCCCGCCCGCCCCGCCGGTACCGCCTTTACGGTCGAGGACCTGGTGCGCCTGAAGCGCGTCAGCGATCCGCAGGTGTCCCCCGACGGGCGCTACGTCGCCTTCGTCGAGCGCGACACCGACATGGAGGCCAACAAGGGCCGCACGAGTCTGTGGCTGCTCGACCTGAAGAGTGCGGCCGCCACGCCGCGGCGCCTGACGGGCGGCGCGCAGAACGACATCAGTCCGCGCTGGGGCCACGACCCGCGCACCCTTTATTTCCTCTCGACCCGCTCGGGGAGCTCGCAGATCTGGCGGCTCACGCTCGGTACCGGCAGCGCCGAGCGCGTGAGCGACTACCCGCTCGACGTGGGCTCGCTCAAGGTCGCCCCGCGGGGCGATCATCTCGCGCTCTCGCTGGAGGTCTTCCCCGACTGCGCGACGCTGCAATGCACCCGGGAGCGCCTCGATCGGGACGCGAAGTCGAAGGCGACCGGGCGCCTCTACGAGCGCCTGTTCATCCGGCACTGGGGGACCTGGAGCGAGGGCACGCGCTCGCACCTGTTCACGGCGACCGTCCGGGCGGGCACCGTGGGCCTGCCGGTGGACGTCTCCAAGGGCATGGATGCCGACATCCCGTCCAAGCCCTTCGGTGACGACCACGACTACGACTTCAGCCCCGACGGCAAGCGGCTCGTGTTCTCGGCGCGCATCGCCGGCAAGAGCGAGCCCTGGTCGACCAACTTCGATCTCTTCGAGGTGCCCGTCGACGGCAGCGCCGCGCCGGTCGACATCACCGCGCAGAACCCCGCCTGGGACGCGCAGCCGGTGTTCCTCGCCGGCGGCGACCTGGCCTGGACCGCGCAGGACCGCCCGGGCTTCGAGTCCGACCGCTTTCACGTGATGCTGCGCGAGGCGAAGAGCGGGCGCACGCGCTCACTCACCGGCGGCTGGGACCGCTCGGTTGCCCACCTCGGCGCCACCCCGGACGGACGCACGCTCCTGGTGAGCGTCGACGAGCTCGGCCAGACGGCCCTCTACGCGCTCGACCTCAAGGGCGGCGCCCCCAAGCGCCTGCTCGCCTCCGGCGAGATCGAAGACCTCGCCGTCACGGCGGACCGCGTGGTGCTCGCGCGCGCGGATCTCTCGGGCCCCGCGGACCTCTACAGCATCCCGGTCAGGGGCGGAGCGCTCGCGCGCCTTACCCACGTGAACGCGCCGCTCCTGGATCAGCGCCAGATGAGCGCCTCGGAGCAGTTCAGCTTCAAGGGCTGGAACGACGAGACCGTGTACGGCTACGTCGTGAAGCCCTACGGCTTCACGCCGGGTCAGCGCTACCCGGTCGCCTTCGTCGTGCACGGCGGCCCGCAGTCCTCCCTGCAGAACCTGTGGACCTACCGCTGGAACGCGCAGGCCTTCGCCGGCGCCGGCTACGCGGTCGTCATGATCGACTTCCACGGCTCCCCCGGCTACGGGCAGGCCTTCACCGACTCGATCAGCAAGGACTGGGGTGGCAAGCCGCTCACCGACCTGAAGCTCGGGCTCGCCGCCGCCACCGCGCGTTATCCGTGGCTCGACGGCGGGCGTGTGTGCGCGCTCGGCGCCTCCTACGGCGGCTTCATGATGAACTGGATCGAGGGCAACTGGCCGGACCGCTTCCGCTGCATCGTCAATCACGACGGCGTCTTCGACCAGCGCATGATGTACTACTCGACCGAGGAGCTGTGGTTCACGGAGTGGGAGTTCGGCGCCCCCTACTACCAGAACCCGCAGGGCTACGAGCGGGTGAATCCGGTCGACTTCGTCGACAAGTGGCAGACGCCGATGCTCGTCATCCACGGCGAGCAGGACTTCCGCATCCCCTACACCCAGGGGATCGGCGCGTTCACGGCGCTGCAGCGCCGCGGCATCGAGTCAAGGCTCCTGCTCTTCCCGGACGAGAACCACTGGGTGCTCAAGCCCGCGAACAGCGTGCTGTGGTACCACACGGTGCTCGGCTGGCTCGACCAGCACCTGAAGAACTGAGGCCGCGTGGCGGCGGCGCGGCGGCGCGCCTTCAGTGGGTCTTCTTGAAGTGAAAGCCCGCGAGGTTGAGGCTGTCGATGGTGAGCTCGGCCGGGTTCTCGCCGGGCTTGACGCGCGTGTGGCAGTGCTTCGGGTCGTAGCCGGCGATGTAGCTCTCGCCGCTCCTCTTCCAGAGGAACTCGCAACCCGCCGGCACCACATCCTCTGACATGACGACGGTGAAGACGTCGGGGTTCAGCTGTCCGTCACGCCAGCGCCGGGCGTCGACGAAGTCGTACATGATGCCGACGATGCCGCGGTTCTCGTCGAGGTCGAAGCTGAACATGCGCTCGCTCATGACGCGCTTCGGATCGTCGGCGGCGGTCTCCTCGGCGAAGAATACGTGGTGGCCGAGCCGCGGGGTCTGCACCGGGATGATGATGAGCGCGATCGGCGCGTGCGCGGGGTGCACGCCGCTCTTCTCGTCCTGCGCGGCCTGCTCCTTGTTGTCGTAGTGGCCGGGGAACCAGCCGAGGAGCTCGCCGAAGTCCTCCTCGCGCTGGCGCTCGCGCTGCATGCTGCCGCAAGCGCAGACGAAGGCGAGCAGCACGCCGAGGAGCGCGGGCGCGAGTGTGCGCACGGATGGCTCAACCATAGGAGGCGCGCCACTGGGCGCGGTACTTCAGGCCCAGGTCCATGAGGCGCTCGAGTAACGCCGGGTAGGTGACCCCGTCGGCGCGGGCCGACTCGGCGAAGTCCTCGGCGGTCTCGAGATTCGGATTGGCGTTGGCTTCCAGCACGTATACCTGCCCCTGTGTGGTGACCCGGAAATCCATGCGAGCATAGCCGGACATGCCGAGTGCGCGGTAGATACGCCGTGAGAGCCGGTCTAGCGCCGAGAGCACCTGCGGCGGCAGCTCCTGCGCCGCGTGGGTCGTGATGCCGTACCGGGCCTGGTAGCGCTTGTCCCACTTCACCTTGCGCGTGGCGATCGCGGCGAGGGAGTCCGGGAGCGAGCCGAACACCATCTCCCACACCGGCAGGCGCGTCAGGCGCTCGTTGCCGAGCACCCCGACGTACAGCTCCCGCCCCTCGATGAACTCCTCGACCAGGGCGTCGGACTTCACCTGCTCGTGCACGAACTCGATGCGCTCCTTGAGGCGCGCGGCGTCCTCGACCACCGAGGCCTGGGCGATGCCGAGCGAGGCGTCCTCGACGGTCGACTTCACGAACAGCGGGAAGCGCAGCTTGCGCGGCAGGCGAAAGCGCGCGCCGCGGCGGAACACCGCGAACTGCGGGGTGGCGATGCGGTGAAAGGCGAGCAGCTGCTTGCTCAGGGACTTATCGCGCGACAGCAGCAGCCCCCGCGGGTTGCAGCCGGTGTAGGGCTGGCGCATGAGCTCGAGGAAGGCGACCACGTGCTGGTCGTAGGTGACGATGCCGTCGAACTCCTCGAGCAGGTTGAAGACGATGTCCGGCTGCCACTCGGCGATCGCGCTGCGCAGCTCGGTGAGGCTGTCGAGGACTCCGAGGCAGCGCACCTCATGCCCGCGCGCGCGCAGCGTCGTGATGACGTCGTACTCGGTGCGCCATTCCTCGATCTGCTTGTCGCTGTAGCCCTCCAGGCTCTCCGGCGGCACCAGGCTCGCGTGCACGACCACGAGCGTGCGCAGGCGCTTCATAGCGGCAGATGTGGAGTCTCGCCCTGGGAGTACAGTCCGGTGAGTCGCTCGAGCATCCAGCGCGAATAGCGCCGCGCGTCGCGCTGGTTGCCGCGCAGGAACAGGCCGAGGCGCTCGCTGCGCTCGATCAGCATGCGCGCGACCTGCTCGACGCTGTAGGGGTCGATGGTCATCGCGCGCGCGACCGCCGGCACGAGGGTGCGGCTCTGCTCGCGCAGGAAGCTCGCCGCCCTCGGTCGCACCCGCCGCGCCGGCTCCGGGGTGAAGGCGCGCTTGAGCAGCTCGTCGGCGAGACCGCGGCGGATCTGGCGGTTATGGGCGAGCTTGCGGCGATAGTGCTGCTCGAGCGTGCGGTTGTTGCTCTCGAGCGGCTCGATGCGCAGGCGGTTGCGCACCGGGGCGCGGCGGCCGCGCACGCTCGCGACGAGCTCATCGACCGCCTGCAGCTTGTGCAGCGCCGCCCAGCCGGCGTAGTTGCGGCGCCACGCGGACTTCGGCGTCAGCCACACCGCGAAGGTCTCAGCGAAGTCCTCGGCGGGATGCGCCTGGGCGTACCACTCGCCCAGGTGATGCACGTAGCGGCGGCTGCCGGCGCGGGCGCGGTAGCGCGCGGGGTAAGGGCGCGAGGCGTGCCCGAACACCTCGCGCCAGCGCCGGCGGCGGCGCAGGCGGTAGGCGTTGTCGATCGCGTGGCCCGCCTCGTGGCGCAGGATGCGCATGAGCAGCCGCGAGTTGCCGCCTTCGGCCTCGCGCATGATGCGCCGCTCGAGGCGCTCCAGACGCGGGTGCGCGAGGTAGAACGGCACGGCGATGCCCGGCACCCCGTCGGGCGAGAACCACTCCTCGGACAGCCACAGGTGCGGGCGCACCCTGATGCCGCGTCGCTCGAGGTCCGCGTACAGCTGGCGCACGTGCCGCGCGAGCGGCGAGCGCTCGATCGTGAGCTTCAGGTCCCGGAAGCGCAGCTTCAGCAGCTCATCGTCGCTCAGCTGCGCCCAGGCGCGCACGACACGCCGCCTCAAGCGGGCGGCGGATGCAGCTCGGCCGGCGGCGCGTGTCTGGGACATCCGTGCGTGACGAGAAGGGGGAAGAGGAAACCTTAAGGTGCAAGATTACGACAGGCGCGCGCACCTGTCTGCTGTCGCGCCCAGCGAAAACCTCAGGCGCCGAGGCTCAGCAGGGCGTGCGTCAGGAGCCGGTCGGCGAAGCCCTCCAGCACCTCGAGCTTCATCAGACTGTTGCGCCAGGGCGAGGGGATCGCCCCCTGCCCGTAGTGGGCCCCGGCGAGGGCTCCGGTGACGCACGCGGTGACGTCGGCGGGGCCGCCCAGGTTCGCCGCCTGCAGGACGGCGTCGCGGAAATTCTCCGTCTGCCCAAAGGCCTGCAGCGCCGCCGCGAGCACCGAGGCGGCGGTCGGCTCGCCCTCCCCCGCCGCGGGCCCCCAGGCGGCCGCGGCCAAGATCGCGCCCTTGTCCGCACCGACGAGCGCCGCGTGCAGTGCGCGGGCGAGTGACCGGCAGGCCTCCAGCACCGCACTCGCCTGGGAGGTGGTGCGCGCGGCCTGCGCGGACTCCTCGGCCGAGCGCTCCGCGTCGGCGAAGTAGTAAAGAGCCACCGGTGCGACGCGCGAGAGCGCCTCGGGCTCGGTGCTGCCGGGGTCGTGCGAGCCGGAGAAGGGCTGGCGGCGCCACTGGGCCTGCGCCAGCGCACGGGCGGTGGCGGCGGTGATCCCGACGCACTGGTCGGTGGCCGACAGGTACCCCTCCTGCTGCCAGCGCCGGTAGCGCGCCACCTGGTCGCGCGGATCGAACCCCGACTTCTCGAGCAGACTCTCGGCGAGGCACAGTGCCATCGCCGTGTCGTCACTCCACGCCCCGCGCGGCAGGTCGAACGGGCCGCCCCCGAGCAGGTCCCCGACCGGCTTGAAGCGTCCGGGGCGCCCGAACTGGGTGGCGACGCCGACGGCGTCCCCGGCGGCCAGGCCGAGGAGCGTGCCGAGGAAGCGCTCGCGCAGGGTGCGGGCGGCGGCGAGCGTGGCCGGCTCGAGCAGCGGGTCGGCGCCCGGCGCCGCCGCGGCGGGGCGCCAGCGCCGCACGTACTCGCTCTGCTCGTTGGTCTCCGGGACAGAGGGCCACTGCGCCGAGCGCGCCGACTGCTGCCACAGGCGGTTGAGCTCCTCGATCGCCTGCTCGCCCGTGTAGCCGCTCTCGACCAGCCAGCACCCCGCGGCCATGCCGGTGCGGCCGATGCCGGCGCGGCAGTGCAGGTACACCGGCCGCTTGGCGGAAAGGGCCTCGCGCACGCGCTCGAGGACCTCGTTCATGTGGGCCCGGGCGGCGGGCACGCCGTGGTCCGGGATCGGGCGGCGAAAGTAGTGCACCCTCTTGGGCAGGAGCGGCTCGTAGGCGGCGACCTCTCCCTCCTGGGTGAGGTCGATGAAGCAGCGCACGCCCGCCCCGGTCAGCATCTTCAGCCTCGCGCGGGTGGCCTCGGTGCTCGCCCCGCCCGGATGCTCCCCGGCGAGCAGCGATCCGGGCACGACCCAGTAGCTGTTGGCGAGCGGGCTGGGCGGAGAGCCTGCGCTCACGGTGTGCGCACCCGGCTCAAGCGCTCAGGCGGGCAGCGCCTGCTCGAGCGCGTCCTCGTCCGCCTCGCTCATCGGCGCGACTCGCCGCGCGTCCAGACCCGCGAAGTCGAAGTGACGCGGGTCGGCGAGATGGGCGGGCTCGACGTGCCTGAGCGCCGAGAAGATCGACTGGCTGCGGCCGGGGAATTCGCGCTCCCAGTCGGCAAGCATGCGTTTGACGGCGCGGCGCTGCAGGTTCTCCTGCGAGCCGCACAGCGTGCAGGGGATGAGCGGAAAGGCGCGCCCGCGGGCGTAGCGGGCGATGTCCCCCTCGGCGACGTAGGCGAGCGGGCGGATGACGACGTGACGGCCGTCGTCCGACAGAAGCTTGGGCGCCATGGCCTTCAGGCGCCCGCCGAAGAACAGGTTGAGGAACAGGGTCTGGATGATGTCGTCGCGATGGTGGCCTAAGGCGATCTTGGAGATCCCGTGCTCGGCGGCGAAGCGGTAAAGCGCCCCGCGGCGCAGCCGCGAGCACAGGCCGCAGAGCGTGCGCCCCTCGGGGATGACGCGCTTGACCACGCCGTAGGTGTCCTGCTCGATGACGTGGAAGGACACGCCGAGCGAGGACAGGTAGCGCGGCAGCACCTCGCACGGGAAGCCCGGCTGCTTCTGGTCGAGGTTGACCGCGATGAGCTCGAAGTGCACCGGGGCGCTGCGCTGAAGCGAGAGCAGCAGGTCGAGCAGCGTGTACGAGTCCTTGCCGCCCGACAGGCACACCATGACGCGGTCGCCGCCGGCGATCATGCCGTAGTCGGCGATCGCCCTGCCCACCTCGCCGCGCAGCTGTGCCGCGAGGCGCTTGAGGGTGCGAGAGGGCTTCGCGGGCGAGCTCATCGGCGCACGGGTCTCTTCGTGGGTCCGCGGGCGGCGGACGCGCGAGCGGATTCTAAAGGCCTTCAGGCCGCGGCGCTGCTCGCGCTCGTCTCGAGGTACTTCGCCTCGACATAACGGATGAAGGACGCCGACGACAGGGGACGCCCGGTGGCGCTCTTCAGCAGCTCCTGCACCGGCACCTTGGCGCCGAGGCCGTGCACGTGGGTGCGCAGCCAGCCGAAGAGCCCGGAGAACTCCCCGCGCGCGAGCTGCTCGTCGAACGCCGGCAGCGCCGCGCGCAGGCTCTCGTAGAGCTGCGCGGCGATCACGGCCCCGAGCGCGTAGGAGGGGAAGTAGCCGAAGGAGCCGATCGCCCAGTGGATGTCCTGGAGGCACCCCTCGAGGTCGTTCGTGGGCCGGATGCCGAGGCGCTGCTCCATGCCGGCGTTCCAGGCGGCCGGCAGGTCGCGCACCGCGAGCTCTCCCGTGAGCAGCTGCTTCTCCAGCTCATAGCGCAGCATGATGTGCAGCGGGTAGGTGAGCTCGTCGGCGTCGACGCGGATGAGCCCGCGCTGCACGCGCGTCAGGTGACCGTACACGTTCTCGACGTCCCAGTCGGGCCCGGAGACCCCGAAATGCTTGCCGATGAGCGGGGTCACATAGCGCACGAAGGCGCGGCTGCGACAGACCAGCATCTCCAGCAGCAGCGACTGGCTCTCCTCGAGGGCCATGCCGCGGTCGCGCCCGACCGGCTGGTCGCGCCACTCCTGCGGCAGTCCGAGGTCGTACATGGCGTGGCCGGTCTCGTGCAGCGCGCCGAGCAGTCCCGTGAACACGTCATTGGCGTCGAAGCGGGTCGTGATGCGGATGTCCCCGGGGCTGCCCTCGGTGGAGGCGTGCTCGCTCTCATCGAGCCGCCCGCGGTCAAACTGGAAGCCGACCGCCTTCATGACCTCGACCGCGAGGGCGCGCTGCTTGGCGGCGGGGAATTTGCCGGACAGCGGCAGAAGCGCGCGACCCTCCTGGGCGACGATCGCCTCGCGGATTAGGGAGGGAAGCCGGCGCGAGAGCGCCTTGAACATCGCGTCGATGTCGAGCGTGGTGAGGCCGGGGGAGAACTCGTCGACGAGGGCGTCGTAGGGGGCGAGGTTCAGCGCCTGCCCGAGCAGCGCCGCCTTGTCGCGCACCAGGTGCACGACCTCCTCCAGATAGGGCGCGAAGCTGTCGAACTTGCCCTCGGCGCGCGCGTCGTGCCAGCGCGACTCGGCGCGCGAGGCGGCCTTGGTCAGCCGCGAGACGAGCGTCGCCGGGGTGGCGATCGCGTGGTCACGCTGGCGGCGCATCTCGCGCAGGTTCGCCACCTGCCAGTCCTCGAGCCCCTGGGTGTTCGCCTGTGCGCGATCGAGCAGGCGGGTGATCCGGGGCGCGGTCAAGAGCGCGTGGTGCTCGGTCTCGAGCGCCGCCAGCTGGTCCCCGCGCACGTCCGCACTCCCCCGCGGCATCATCACCGCCGCGTCCCAGCGCAGCAGCGCGAGCGCCCCGCGGAAGGCGTGCAGGCGCTTGAACTCCTGTTCGAGTTGCTTGTAAGGCGGGGCAGACATGGGTCGCGGGTCGAGGGGAACGACCCGTAGTCTACCAGTTTCGCGCCCGCCCCGCCCGGGGACTGGCTTCTTTTTCTGTTCTAGATCAGATACTTAACGTATGTTGCGGTAAATTGACAAATACGGCCCTTGACGGCGGCCCTCCGCCGGGGGGCCGAATTTCAGAATTATGTCACCTGCTGGAGCGTGGCCGGCGCGCGCCGCGCCCCCCGTGCCGCCCCGAGCGCGGACGTGCGCTCGCCCCGTAGCGCCTGCCAGGCGAGCATCGCGCGCTTTCTGTCTCCACCCCACTGGTAGCCGCCGAGCGCGCCGTCGCTGCGCAGGACGTTGTGACAGGGGATGAGCCACGCGACGGGGTTCGCACCGACGGCGTTGCCCACGGCGCGCGCGCTCGCGGGGGCGCTGATGGCCTGGGCGAGCTGCGCGTAGGTGGTCGTCGCGTGCGAGCCGATCTCGAGCAGCGCCTCCCAGACCTTGAGCTGGAAGTTCGTACCCTGCACGGCGAGCGTCACCTCGGCCCCCGCTCCTCCCCAGATGCGCGCGGCGAGAGCCCCCGCGTGCGAGTCGTCGCGGACCAGTCGTGCCCGCGGCCACCGGGCCGAAAGGCCCGCGAGTTCGTGCGTCTCGGCGCCACGGTCCACGAACGACAGGTGCGCGAGTCCGCGGCGGGTCGCCCCGAGGAGCGCGCGCCCGAAGGGCGTATCGGTGAAGCCCGCGGTCAGCTCGAGTCCCGCACCGAGCGCCCGCAGCTCCCCGGGGGTCACCGCCTCGAGCGTCACCATGAGGTCGTGCAGCCGGCCGGGGCCGGAGAGCCCGACGGCGTACGCCGCCTCGAGCACCGAGGGACTGCCCGGCAGGACGCCCTTCGCGGCCCGCGCGGTGACGAACGCGAGGTACTGGCGCGGCGTGACGCCCGCCCAGCGACGGAAGAGCCGGTTGAAGTGAAACTCCGACAGGTGCACCTCGCGAGCGATGGCCGCAAGCCGGGGCTGGGCGCGGAAGTTGGCGTCGATGAAGCGGATCGCGCGCGCGATGCGCCCGAAGTCGCGGCCGTCGGTGAAGGGGCTGTCTGTGTTCATGGCGTCATGATAGGCGCGCCACCGGCGCGGGCGACCCGGATCTTGCGCAGCCTCCGGGGCGCCGGGCGGGTTAGACTTGCGAGAGCGCCTAGGGGCGCTGCGGCCACCAGTGGCCGTGCGGCCAGCGCGCGACGGCAACGCCCACGCCGATCGAGACGGCGAGCAGCAGGATTAACGTGAGGATGATCAGCAGGCGCCGCACGGGCGCATCATAACCGCAAGGTCGCGCACCCCCGGCATGCCCCCCGAGACGCGTTCCGCCATCTGCCTGCTCAGCGCCGAGGTCGCCCCGCTCTCCAAGACCGGCGGGCTCGGCGACGTCGCCGGCGCACTCGCCAAGCAGCTCACCGCGTTCGGCCACGACGTGCGCGTCTTCACCCCGGCGTACTCGACGGTCGACCTCGCCGCCTGCGCCGCCCGTCCCCTGCCCCACCTCGCCCGGCGCCGCCTCACCCTGGGGCCGCACGCCTACGAGTTCTCGGTGCTGCGCGGCACGCTGCCCGGGGATACCCCCGTGTACCTGATCGACTGCCCGGCCCTCTACGCGCGCACGAGCCTGTACACCGCCGAGCCCGACGAGCACCGCCGCTTCATCGCCTTCACGCGCGCGGCGCTGCTGACCTGCCGCGAGCTGCGCTTCGCGCCCGATGTCCTGCACTGCAACGACTGGCACACGGCGTTCGCGCCCCTGTTCCTGAAGACCCTGCACCGCGGCGACAGCTTCTTCGCCGCGACCAAGACGCTGCTGACCATCCACAACATCGGCTACCAGGGCGTCTTCCCGGCCGCGCACGTCGCCGACCTCGGGCTCCCCGTCAAGGACCGGCCGCTCCTTCAGAAGGACGACCTCGCCACCGGGCACATCAACGCCCTGCGTCATGGGATCGTGTACGCGGACGCGATCAACACGGTGAGCCCGACGCACGCGCGGGAGATCTGCTCGGACGAGTACGGCATGGGGCTGCAGGACAGCCTGCGCGCCCGCGGCGGGGCCGTGAGCGGCATCCTGAACGGCGTCGACTACGCGGTCTGGGATCCGCGGCACGACCGCTACCTGCCGCGGCACTACGACGCCGCGAGCCTCGGCGTGAAGGCGCAGCTGAAGGAGGGGTTCCTCACCCGGCTGGGGCTCGACGCCTCCCCGGGCGTGCCGCTCGCCGGGATCGTCACCCGGCTCGCGGTGCAGAAGGGCATCGAGCTCATGTACGAGGCACTGCCGGCCGTGCTGGAGTCACGCTCGCTCAATTTCGTGGCCCTGGGGAGCGGGGAGCCCGAGTACGAGGAGTTCTTCGCCGCGCTCGCCCGGCGTCTGCCGGGCCGGGTGCACTTCCGCGCCGGCTACGACGACGAGCTCGCCCACTGGATCGAGGCGGCGAGCGACCTCTTCCTCATGCCCTCGCGCTACGAGCCCTGCGGTCTCAATCAGATGTACAGCCTGCGCTACGGCACCGTACCGCTCGTGCGCCGGACCGGCGGGCTCGCCGACTCGGTCGAGCACTTCGACCCCGAGAGCGGCACCGGGACCGGCGTGGTGTTCAACGACTTCGACTCCCCGGCGCTTAAGTGGGGGCTGAACCTGGCCCTCGACTGGTATCAGGAGCCGCGGCACTGGCAGCGCCTCGTTCACAACGGCATGGCGCAGGACTTCTCCTGGCAGCGCCAGGCACTCGAGTACCTCGCGCTGTACGGCTCGCTCTAGCGCAGCTTGAAGACACCGCGCTCGTCGAAGGGGATGGTGCGAAGGAACCCCTCCGAGAGCGCGACCTTGCCGACCAGGCGGTAGTCGATCTCGCCGGAGCCTCCGTAGCGGGAGAGCACTCCCATCAGGGCGCCGGCGACGTTGGTGGTCACGCTCATGTCGAACTCGGCGTCCCCGAGCGCCGGCACGACGAAGGGCTCGCTCGACTCCCCGCTCGCGAACGGCTGTCCCTGCACCTCGAGGGTGTACTCGATCGACTTGACCGGCAGCGCGCGCTCGTTGGGGTTGTGCACGTGCATGCGCACCCTCAGGCGCTGCTGCCAAAGCTCTCCGCCCAGCACCTCGACGTCGACGACCGAGAGCTTGGGAGTCTCGAAATGCATCGCCGCGCAGCCGGCGAGCGCCACGGCGAGCGCCACGGGCAGGATGCGGCAGGCTCTCGTCACCGCCGCGGATGGTAGCAGAGCGTGCGGGGCGCTCAGCTGCGCCCGAAGCTCGCGTTGAGCTGGGCGCAGCGCGCGGCGAGCTGCGCGGAGAGCGCACCGGCGGGCAGCCGCCACTGCCAGTTGCCGTGGCTCGTTCCGGGCGTGTTGAGGCGCGCGGTGGTCGGCAGGCCGAGCAGGTCCTGCATCGGCACGACCGCGAGCTCGGCCACGGAGTTCAGCGCGGCGCGCGTGAGGGCCTCGGGCATGGCACCGCCCGCGCAGTAGAAGTCGACGCGCGCGCGCGTCGCCGCATCCAGGCTCGCGTACCAGCCGAGCGTCGTGTCGTTGTCGTGCGTGCCGGTGTAGGCGACGCACTCGCGCACGTGCCGGTACGGGATGTGGGGGTTGCCGGGCTCACCGTCGAAGCCGAACTGCAGCACGCGCATCCCCGGCAGGCGGAAGTCGCGCATGAGCGCGCGCACGTCGTCGGTGATGACGCCGAGGTCCTCGGCGATGAGCGGCAGGTCGGCAAACTCGCCCCGCAGGCGCTCGAGCAGCGGCCGACCCGGCGTGGGTTCCCACGAGCCGGTGCGCGCATCGGGCGCGCTCGCCGGCACCGCCCAGTGGGCCGCGAACGCGCGGAAGTGATCCAGGCGCACGAGGTCAAAGCGCGCGAGCTGCGCCGCCATGCGCGCGAGCCACCAGGCGAACCCCTGCGCCTCGAGCGCGGGCCAGTCGTAGAGCGGGTTGCCCCACATCTGTCCCTTCGCGGAGAAGTAATCCGGCGGCACGCCGCCCACCTTGGCCGGCGCGCCCTCGGGCGTGAGCTGGAAGAGGCCGCGGTGCACCCAGGTCTCGACCGAGGAGGGGGCGACGTAGAAGGGCACGTCGCCGAAGAGGCGCACGCCGCGCCGCGACGCGTGCGCGCGCAGCCCCTGCCACTGCAGGTGGAAGGCGTACTGCTCGTGCTCGATGCGCGTGAGCTCCGCCGCGAGCGTGACCCGCGCGGCCTCGAGCGAGCGCGGCTCACGGTCGCGCAGCGCCGCCGGCCAGTCCCAGAAGGGCGCGCCGCCCTGCGCGCGCGTGAGCGCCGCAAAGAGCGCGTAGTCGGGGAGCCAGGCCGCGTTCTCGGCGAGGAAGCGCGAGTCGATCGGCCCTTGCGGCGGCAGCTCCGCGGGATCGAGGTAGCGCGGATCGCCGGCGGCATCCGAGCGCGCCCAGTACGGCGAGCCGTCCGCGCCGGTCGGCGCGACGGGCAGCATCTGCCACACCGAGAACCCGGAGGCGGCGAGAAAGTCGAGGAACTCGCGCCCGCCGCGCCCGAGCGGCGCCTCGAGCGCCGAGAGCGGCAGGAGCACTCCGGCGCGACGCCGGTCGAAGACGGGCAGGCGCATCCGTCGCGTTCAGCCGGCGGTCGCGCGCCGCATGACGCCGCCGTGCTCGGGCGCGCCCGAGCCCACCGAGATCGTGTGCGCGAGCTCGAGCGGCGGGGCGAGGTTCAGGCGGCGGTAGAGGGTCGCGAGCTGCCGCCGGTACAGACGGTCGAACTGGCTCACCGCCTCCGCCGGGTTGTAGTCGCCGAACCACCAGAACCAGTCCGAGCTCTCGCACAGCGCGAGCTGGCGGCAGGCGGCGGCGCGCAGCTGTGCGTCGTCGGTGTTCTGCATGACGCGGTCGTAGGCCTGTTTGGCGTCGCACAACAGGTCCCACGCGCGGTTCTTCGCCGGGTCTCCCATCCAGGTCGCGAGCGTGCCGTGCACCCAGCTGCCGGCCATGACGTTCGGCAGCGGTGCCGGCTGGATGCCGCGCGCGATCACCTCCGAGAGCGTCGTGAGCTCGAGCTGCGGGTGCTGGGCCAGCTGCGCGTAGAGCGCCTTGAGGAAGTAGTAGCCGTTGAACGGGTAGTGCTCCCAGGCATTCTCGCCGTCGAGCGCGATGAGCACGGCGTGGTTACCCGCCGGGGCATAGCGCTCGGCGAGCCGCACGAGCTCGCCCGCCAGGTTCGCCGCAGCGTCATCGCCGTGCCAGGTCGCGTAGGTGAAGCCGATGAGGTCCGAGAGCGTGTCGTCGCGGAAGAAGCAGCTCATCCCCGTGCCGCCGAGGCGGTAGGGACGGTTGTAGGCGAGCGGATCCTCGGCGGCGCGCGGGTCGGTGAGCATGAGGCTGCCGCGCAGTACCGCGGCGCTGCTCGCGCTCCAGCGAAAGCCGCCGCGCGCGGCGAGCAGCTCGAGGGTGCCGGCACTGATCGCCCCTTCCGCGGGCCAGCAGCCGCCGGGGCGCATGCCGAAGGCGCGCGTGAACACGCGCATCCCCTCCTCCACGTGCCATGCCGCGCGCGCCGCGCCGCCCGGGTAGGCCAGGTGCGCCGGCAGCGCCATGCTCGGCACCGCGTCGCGCGCGCAGTGAAAGTCGAGCAGCAGGGGGATGATCGGGTGTGCGTACGGAGTGAGCGAGAGCTCGACCTGGCCGCGCTCGGCGAGCGCGCGGAAGCGCGGCACCACCTGCGCGACCAGCCTGCCGATGAGCGTGAGCAGGTCGCGGCGCTGCGCCGCCGTGAACTCGCGGCCGCGCTCGGTGAGGCGGCCGACGAGCGGATCCGCGCGCCGCACGGTCTCCCCGAGCCAGGCGAGGTGATACCAGACGGCGAGATCCTGGATGAACTGGTCGGAGGCGTACACGACGCGCTCGGCGGTGCCGAGCGTGTCGGCGATGGTGGCGAGCTCGAGGTAGGGCCCGAAGCGCTCGATCATGTGCGCCCGGTTGGCGCGCAGGCAGGCGCGCAGCAGCTCCAGGCGCTGCGCCGGGGCCTGGGGGACGGGCTCGGGTCCGAGGAGCGCGAGCACCGGGTCCGGGAGCGGCTCGCCGCTCTCCAGGTGCGCGGCGATCCGGCCCGCGAGCTCCTCGAGCTGTTCGATGAGCACGGGCGTGAAGTTCACGACCGCGCGCGCCGCCGGATTCGCCTCCAGGTGCGCCGCCATGTCGGTGTAGTCCTTCGTGGCGTGCAGGTAGGTCCAGGGAAGCGTGTATTGCCCGGTGAGGGCGTCGCGATACGGCGGCTGGTGCATGTGCCACAGGAGGATCACCGGCAGACGCGGGGTGGCGCTCATGCTGCCTAGCTGCTGCGCAGACGGCGCAGCATCTCGGAGGTGACCAGCACCACGCCCTTCTCGGTCACGTGGAAGCGCTGCGCGTCGAAGCCGCGGTCGATGCCCAGCTGCATGCCGTCGGGCACCTCGCAGCCTTCGTCGATGATGGCGTCGACGATCGTGCAGTTGCGACCGATCTCCGCGTGCGGCAGCACCATCGAGCGGCGAATGGTGCTGCGCTCCTCGACGCGCACGTCCGAGAACAGCAGCGACTCGCGCACCACGGCGCCGGAGATGATGCAGCCGCCGGAGACCATCGAGTTGACCGCCATGCCGCGCCGGCCGTCCTCGTCGAGGATGAACTTGGCCGGCGGCCGCTGTCCCTGGTAGGTCCAGATCGGCCAGTCCTGGTCGTAGATGTTGAGCTCGGGCCGCACGTGCACGAGCTCCAGGTTCGCCTCGTAGTAGGCGTCGACGGTGCCGACGTCGCGCCAGTAGCTCTGCGCGCGGGTCTTCACGTCCTGGAACGGGTAGGCGAACACCTGACGGTTACCGGCGATCGCCTCCGGGATGACGTTCTTGCCGAAGTCGTGGGCGGAGGCGGCGTTGGCGGCGTCCGCGGCGAGCAGCGTCTCGAGCAGGCGCGCATTGAACACGTAGATGCCCATCGAGGCGAGGATGGCGTCGGGGCGGGAGGGGAGCGTGTCGGGCTCGGCCGGCTTCTCCGCGAAGCGCGTCACACGGTTCCACTCGGTGGCGGTGAGCACGCCGAAGTTGCGCGACTCGTAGGCCGGCACCTCGACGACGCCGACCGTGATGTCGGCGCCCTTCTCCACGTGATAGGCGATCATCGGCCCGTAGTCCATCTTGTAGATGTGATCGCCGGCGAGCACCAGGACGTGCTTGGGATGGTGCGAATTGATGAGCTCGATGTTCTGGTGCACGGCGTCCGCGGTGCCGCGGTACCACTCGGCGCCGAGCTGCTGCTGCGCCGGCACCACCTCCACGAACTCGCCGAACTCCCCGCGCAGGTACGCCCAGCCGTACTGCACGTGCTGGATGAGCGACTGCGCCTTGTACTGGGTGAGGATCGAGATCTGACGGATCCCGGAGTTCACGCAGTTGGACAGCACGAAGTCGATGATGCGGAACTTACCGCCGAAGGGGGTGGCCGGCTTGCAGCGGTTGGCGGTGAGATCGCGCAGCCGCTCGCCGCGCCCGCCGGCCATGATGATGGCGAGCGTGCCGCCGGTCAGTCGGCTGACATAACGGCCGGAGGACGCACGGGCCAGCTGGCGTTGCATATCCCTACTACAACTCAGGCGGCGCGGCGCTTGCAACCTTGACTGTTGGGTAGGTCACAGCCACTTCATGAGACCGAGCTCGTAAGGTTGTGTGAGCAACTCGTGCCAGGGATAGATGCGGATCTCGGTGCGGAACTGTCCGCACTCGGGCGGCTCGACGTCGAGCGCGAACACGGTCGCCCCTTCGCCGTCGTGCTCATCCGTGGGCGTGAGCGCGGCGCTCCACAGTCCCGGACGCGGCGGCTGGTTGTAAGAGGAGAGTGGCGGGGGGGCGAGGTCCGCCTCGGGCAGCAGGCGCCGCGCCACGAACTCGACGCGCACGTCGGCGGGGGTGAGTCCGTCGATGCCCGCGGCGACCCGCAGGCGCAGCCGCTCCCCCCGCGGCAGGTCGCGCGTGGAGTCGGAGAGCAGCTTCAGGCTCACGCGCGGCCAGACCGCGCGGACCCTCTGGCGGAAGTCCGCGAGCGTGCGCGCGCCGGTGAAGGCGTTGTCGGCGAGCCGCCGGTACTGTGCCGCGGCGGGCCGGTACAGGCCCTGCGTGTAGTCGAAGAGTACGCGGCGCATGTTGAAGCGCGGGATGACGGTCATCATGGCGCGCTTGCTGCGCCTCACCCAGGCCCCCGGCACGCCGGACTCGTCGCGGCCGTAGTAGAGCGGCAGCACCTCCTCCTCGAGCGCGCTCATGATCAGCTCCGCCTCGAGGCTGTCGCGACGCTCCGCGTCGCCGATCCCGGAGGGCGGGATGCCCCAGCCGTTGTCGCCCATCCACCCTTCCGCCCACCAGCCGTCGAGGATGGAGAGGTTGAGCCGCCCGTTGATCGCGGCCTTCATCCCCGAGGTGCCACTCGCCTCGAGAGGGGCGATCGGGTTGTTCAGCCACACGTCCACCCCGGAGGTGAGGCTGCGCGCGAGCTGCAGGTCGTAGTCCTCGAGGAAGATGATCCGACCCGCGAACTGCTCGCTCAGCATCAGCTGGCGGATCTCGCGCAGCACCGACTTGCCGGGCTCATCCGCCGGGTGGGCCTTGCCGGCGAACAGCAGCACCACGGGGCGCTCCGGGTTATTGCACAGGCGCGCGAGCCGCTCCCGGTCGCGCAGCAGCAGCGTCGCGCGCTTGTAGGTGGCGAAGCGGCGCGCGAAGCCGAGCGTCAGGATCCCCGGGCGCTGCGGGTCGAGGTAGCGCGTCACGTGGCGCAGCTGCGCCGGGCTCTGCCCCTTGCGCGCGTACTCGCGCTGCAGCCGCTCGCGCACGTTGGCGAGCATGCGCGCCTTCACCTCCTGGGCGGTGGCCCAGTAGCGCTCGTCGGGGACCCGCTCGAGCACGTTCCAGAAGTCGCAGTCGCGCAGGCGCTCGCGCCACTCGTCGCCGAGCTCGCGATCGAAGAAATCCATCCATCGCTGGTGCAGGAAGGTCGGCACGTGCACGCCGTTGGTGATCCAGCCGACCGGGTTGTCCTGCGAGCGCACCTCGGGCCACTGGTCCTCGACCAGGCGTGCCGAGACCGCCCCGTGCACCCGGCTCACGCCGTTCACGTGCCGCGTGCCGTTCAGCGCCAGCCGTGTCATGTTGAACAGGCCCGGGACGGAGGGCGAGCGCCCGAGGTCGAGGAAGCGATCGACCGACAGATTCAGCTCGCGCACGAACTCCACGAAGTGCTGCACCATCAGGTCGTGGGAGAAGGCGTCGTGTCCCGCGGCGACCGGCGTGTGGGTGGTGAACACGCACGCGGCGGCGACCGCCTCGAGCGCGGCGCCGAAGGGCAGCCCCGCGGCCAGCTGCTCGCGCAGCAACTCCAGGATCAGGAAGGCGGCGTGGCCCTCGTTGAGGTGCCAGACCGCGGGCGCAAGTCCGAGCGCACGCAGCGCGCGCACCCCGCCGATCCCGAGGATCATCTCCTGGCGGATGCGCGTTGACTGGTCCCCGCCGTACAGGCGGTGCGTGATGTCCCGGTCGACGGGCGAGTTCTCGGGCGAATTGGTGTCGAGCAGGTACACCGCGACGCGCCCGACCTGTGCCCGCCACAGGCGGGCGACCACCGGGCGCCCGGCGATCGAGACCTTCACGGACAGCCACTCCCCGGACGCGTCGCGCACGGCCTCGACCGGCAGGTCGCGCGGGTCGCGCTCGCGGTACTCGGCCTGCTGCACGCCGTCATTGTCCAGCGTCTGGGTGAAGTAGCCCTGCTCATAGAGCAGGCCCACGCCGACGAAGTTAGCACGCTCATCACTGGCGGCCTTGCAGTAGTCCCCGGCGAGAACCCCGAGGCCCCCGGAGTAGATCGGCACGCTCTCGTGGAAGCCGTACTCGGCGCAGAAATACGCGACCAGTGGGTCCGGCGACGCCGGCCCCGGGGAGAGGTAGGCGTCGAGGGTCTCGAGCGCCTGGCGGTAGCGGCCGACGTAGCTCTCGTCGCGCGCGCGC
>DATBBQ010000008.1:0-11709 GCA_036270915.1 Steroidobacteraceae bacterium | reverse complement strand
GCGACATTCTCGTAGACCTTGCAGTCTTCATAAGGCCCAGGACCGAAGCCCTTCACCGACGCGACGATCATGCGCGGATTCAACTCCTGAATCCGCTCCCAGGTGAACCCCATCCGATCCAGCGCGCCCGGTGCGAAGTTCTCGACCAGCACGTCGCATTTCTGGATCAGCGCTTCGAGCACCTGCTTGCCTTCGGGGTTCTTCGTATCGATCGTGACCGAACGCTTGTTGTGATTGAGCATCGTGAAGTACAAGCTGTCCACGTCCGGAATATCGCGCAACTGCTCACGCGTGATGTCGCCGGCACCGGCCCGCTCCACCTTGATCACATCCGCGCCGAACCACGCCAGCAATTGCGTGCAGGTCGGCCCCGATTGCACATGCGTGAAATCGAGGATGCGCACACCGTCGAGTGCTTTGCTCATGGTCTGTCTCCTGAAGTCTGCGTTTTACTTGTACATGGTTTGGTTCTTGGTTCCCGGCGCGTACTCGCGCGGGTCGACCCAGACGTTGACTACCGCCGAGCGCTTCAGGCGCTGCACCGACTCACGGGCGCGCTGCAGCGCCGGTGCGATCTGCGCCGGATCGCGCACCTCCTCGCCGTAGCCGCCGAGCATCTCGGCGAACTTGCCGAACGGTACATCGCCGAGCAGGTTGCCGACGTTGCCGCGCTGTTCACCGTACTTGGCGAGCTGCCCGTAGCGGATCTGGTTCATGGCGGAGTTGTTGCCAATGACCGCGACGTAGGGCACGCCGAAGCGATTCGCGGTCTCCATGTCGAAGGCGGTCATGCCGAAGGAGCCGTCGCCGTAGTAGCACAGCACCTCCTTGTCCGGGTTGGCGAGGCCGGCGGCAATGGCGAAGCCGGTGCCGACACCGAGCGAGCCGAGCGCGCCCGGGTCCATCCACTGGCCCGGCCGCCGGGGTCGCACCGCCTGCGCCGAGATCGTCACCACGTCACCCCCGTCGCCGATGTAGATGGTGTTGTCCTGCAGGAACTCGTTGAGCTCGTAGGCGACGCGGTAGGGATGGATCGGCGTGTTGTTCGACTTGAAGAGCGGCATCAGCTTTTCCGTCGCGGCGGCCTCCGCGGCGGTGAGCTTCTGCATCCATTGCCGGCGAGCCTCGCGCTTGTCCTGCTTCAGGCGGCCGCTCGCCGCCTGCAGCAGCGCGCCGAGGATCGCGCCCGGGTGCCCGACGAGCCCCAGGTCGATGTCGCGGTTCTTGCCGACCGTGCGGTAATCCATGTCGATCTGCACGAGCTTAAGGTTCTTGCTGATGCGCCGCCCGTAGCCCATGCGGAAGTCAAACGGGGTGCCGACGATGACGATGACGTCGGCGTCCGCGAAGGCATTGCCGCGCGTGCGGTCGAAGTGATGCGGGTCCCCGGGCGGCAGCAGTCCCCGGCTGCCGCCGTTGAAGTAGCCGGGGATGTCCAGGCCGCGCAGCAGGGCGATTGCTTCCTCGTGCCCGCGCGCGGTCCACACTTGCTGCCCGTAGAGGATCGCCGGGCGCTCGGAGTTCACCAGGATGTCCGCGAGGCGCTCGATGTCACGCGGGTCGCCGATCGAGCGGGTCGAGGCACGGTAGTGCCCGGGCTGGGGGATGACCGCCTTGCTGATGTCGACCTCGCGGTCGAGCACGTCGCGCGGAATCTCCAGGTACACCGGCCCCGGGGCTCCGTTGAAGGCCTCGCGCGCCGCCATCGAAACCATGTCGGCGACGCGCTCAGTGCTCGGCACCGTGGCGGCGAACTTGGTGATCGGGCTCATCATGTCGACGTGCGGCAGGTCCTGGAGCGAGCCCATCTTGTGCTGTGTGAGCGCCCCCTGGCCGCCGATGTGCAGGATCGGGCTCTCCGAGCGGAAGGCGGTCGCGACCCCGGTGACGGCGTTGGTGCAGCCCGGGCCTGCGGTGGTCACGACGCAGCCGAGCCTGCCGGTCTGACGTGCGTAACCGTCGGCGGCATGCGCGGCCACCTGCTCGTGGCGCACGTCAATGATGCGGATCCCCTCGTCCACGCAGCCGTCGTAGATGTCGATGATGTGGCCGCCGCAGAGCGTGAAGATGGTGTCCACGCCCTCGTTCTTCAGTGCGCGGGCGACCAGGTGGCCGCCGGAGACGACGGATGCGTCGCGGTTCTTGCGCTGCAGGGTGTCCTCCGCGGTCGTCGGGCGCCGGTCGTCCGTGGTCTTGCTGGGCGTATCGAGCATGTTGCCTCCGTTCAAATCTCGGTCCGCTCGGCTAAACGCCCGTCGCCACGGGCGCAGACAGCGTCCGGCCGACGACCGAGCCGATTGCGCGCCGGACGCGCTCTTCCGGCGCGCCGCCGGAAGAGCGTGTCCTCACAACATCAGCGCGTCGCAAGCTTGGCGCCCGCGTCGATGGTGGCTGGCCGATTGGTGTAGGAGCTGCGCATGGGCTTGAGAACCACTATGGCCAAAAGCGCTGCGATGATATTGAGACTCGCGGCGGTCACGAACACCGCGTGCCAATTGCCCTTGGCGGCCACGAGCACATTAGCCAGCGGTACCAGCAGCGCCGCCGTGCCCTTCGCGGTGTACATCAATCCCGTGTTAGTCGTCGCGTAGGTTGCGCCGAAGGTATCGGTCACGGTGGCGGGGAACAGGCTGTAGATCTCGCCCCAGGCGAAGAAAACCAGACCGCTGAGGAGTACGAACGCCACCGGGTTACCGGCGAGGTTGCCGAGCGCGATGATGCCCAGGCCCTCGATCAGGAAGGCGATGAACATGGTTTGCTCACGCCCGATCCGGTCGGAGACCCAGCCGAAGAACGGTCGGGTCAGGCCGTTCAGAATGCGGTCCAGGGTAAGAGCGAAGGTCAGTGCCGGCAGCGTGATTCCGAGCAGGCTCACCGGGATATCGTTGACCTTGAAGTCCTTGGCGATCGGCGCCAGCTGCGCGGTCGCCATCAGGCCGCCTGCCGCCATCATGATGAACATGGCGTACATCACCCAGAACACCGGAGACTTCAGCATCTCGAGCGGATTCGCCTGGTAGCGGCTCGCGCCCGGGGCGATCTTGGGAGCCCCCGCGAGGAGACTGGCCGGTGGGGCCAGGATCGCCAGGCCGACAATCACCACCACGATCCCCTGCAAGAGACCGAACGTGAGGAAGGTGTGCTCGTAGCCGGAGCTCTTGATCATGTTGGCGATGGGAATGATGGTCAGTGCCGAACCCATGCCAAAGCCGGCTGCGGTGAGGCCGGCCGCCAGGCCGCGTCGCCCCGGAAACCACTTCACGGCATTGCCGATGCACGTGCCGTAGACCGCGCCGGCGCCGATGCCACCGACCGCCGCGGCGAAGTAGAACATCCCGAGCGAGCTTGCGAAGGAGTTCATCGTCCAGGCGAGGGCGACCAGCACGCCGCCGCCGACGATCATCCAGCGCGGGCCGAACTTGTCGACCAGGTAACCCTCGGCCGGCACCAGCCAGGTCTCGAAGAGCACGAAGATGGTGAACGTGACCTGGATGGCGGCCTTGGTCCAATGGTACTTGTCGCCGATCGGTCCAACGAACAGCGTCCAGCCGTACTGCAGGTTGGCGACCATCACCATGCAGACGATGCCCAAGACCAATTGGATCCAAGGAGTTGACAGGGGGGAATTCGTGGTCTGCTGACTTGCATCTGCACTCATGCGGGTACCCCTCGTTTCTTGTATGAAGGACGGTCGGACTAGCCGGGTGCTGCAGTGCGGGTTCGGCCCGGTCCGTGCACACGCTCCCCGGTCGGCGAGCAGTTCGCCGCGATGGACCTGGGAGCGGGCGCAGGCACTGAACTTAATTCCGCGGGATGGAAAGTGGGCGCCGCCCGAGGCGCGCGAGTCTGAGGCTCGCTGAAGTTGCGGCGGCGCAGAGTTCTGTTCACCCGGACACCCCTCGAAGAGAGTTGCGGGCCGCTGACAGCCCGAAACTGACGCCCGAACGCTGACACGCACTGCCGTCCGGGCCTTTCACCTTGCTGGTATACCATATATTTGTAGATTTCATTTCGTCAAGGCGCCGCGAGCGTTTGGTGCGGGGACGCCACGCACGTTTCCGATCTCCCGGGTCGGCTCATCTGTTGGGAGCCCGGTTTAAAAGTGCGGCTGAAGCGACGCCCTGGGCGCTGGCGCGGCCTAAGACTTCTTAAGCCCGTGGACGGTGCGGATGCCGTACAATCTCATATATCTCGTACAGATGCGTTCCGCCGGCTTAGCATTGGCGCAAGCATCTGGTTTTACAGAATTTACGGAGTGCATATGCCTGCTAAGTCTGTTGGTTTCGTGTGTATCAGAACTCAGGGCGCCGGAAGCGCACGATGAATCTCACCGCACGGAGTATTCAACGCGCCACCGCCGCCGCCCCTTTAGCCCTGACGCCGCTTAATGCGATGAGCCTGCGCGACCAGGCCTACACGCTCCTCAAGAGCGCGATCGCCGAAACCGACATCTACAACCCGCAGCAGGAACTGCGGCTCGACGAGCGACAATTGATCAGTGCGCTCGGTGTGAGCCGCACCCCGATCCGCGAGGCACTGTCGCTCCTTGAGCAGGAAGGCTTCATCCGCACCGTTCCGCGGCGGGGGATCTACATCATCCGCAAGTCAAAGCGGCAGATCATCGAGATGATCCAGATGTGGGCGGCGCTCGAATCGATGGCGGCGCGCCTCGCCACGCTGCACGCCCCCGACGAGGAAATCGCGAGGCTGCGGCACCTTTTCGACGAGTTCCAGAACTCACCGCCGTCGGCGCATCTCGACGAGTACTCCGACGCCAACATCGCCTTTCACACCGAGGTGATCCGCCTCGGCGGCTCGCAGACCATCATTGACGCGACGCGCAACCTGATGCTGCACGTGCGTGCCATCCGCCGCGCCACCATCACGCAGATGGATCGCGCCGCGCGCTCGATCGCGGATCACCTGAGGATCATCGAGGCGCTGGAGAAGCGCGACACGGAGCTCGCCGAGCGTCTGGCGCGGCAGCACACCCTCGATCTCGCCACGCACGTCGACCGTTACTGCGAGTTTCTCGGCTAGCGGACCGAGGTCCCCCGGGGGCGCGCGCTGCCCCACTGACCGAGGGTGGCGTGCTCGGCGGCCTCGCTCGCGCTGCCCAGGGGTGCGGTGTGCGCGGTGGCCGGCTCGAATGCCCGCGGCAGCACGGCACGCAGTGCCGCCCCGGCGCGCGCGTCGGCAGCCGCGGCCGCGAGGCCGCGCGCATCGGCCGCGAGCGCCGTCGCCGAGCCGCAGCGCAGGTAGATGCGACCGCTTGCCTGGTCGGCGAAGTTCACCTCGCGAAAGCCGCCGATGCAGCGTCTGAGGAATCCGAGGTTGTGCTCGGGGGCGAGCAGGGAGTCATCGCGATACAGCTCGTCCGGTGAGTGCGCGGCGACGTTCACCCGGCCGAAGCTCTCGATGTCCAGCATCCGGCCGACGTCGAGCACGTTGAGCGTGTCGTTGGTGCCGAAGGCCACGGTGAGCGGCAGTGTGCCGAGTGGCACGCTGTTATCGAGGAACTCGAACTGGATGCGCTTGTCGGCGCGACCCACCCAGGTGAAGAACACGTCCGGCATGCCCGTGTAGGCCTCGACGCCGTGGGCGAGGGTGTCGTCCACGGCCTTATAGCGACCCACCTCCAGACCGCGCTTCCAGGCACGCTCGACCAGCATCTCGGGGGGCGTGATCATGAAGAAGAGATACACGTTGTGTCCGAAGCGGGTCAGCAGGTTGCTGCCCGCCTCGTCCGAATCGGGTGCGAAGCTGTCGAAGCGGAAGCGGTCGATCAGCAGGTGCGGCATGAAGCCGCGCTGCGACTTCGCGGCCATGTAGCGGTCGAGCTTCTGGTCGATGATCTGCAGCTCATCGGCGGTGAAGGCGCCGGCGTACTTGTAGGCGGCACCGAGGCTGCCGTAATCCAGGAGCTGTTTGCGCCAGATGTCGGGGCTTATGAGCGCGAAGTCATGCCACGCGAGGCCGAGCTCGCCCGCGAGCTGCTTCTGCAGCGGGCGCAGTGAGCTCTTGCCGGACGCGGACGGCCCCTTGGTGTTGATCACCACGGGCTCGTCCTGGCGTGGCAGCAGGCCGTAGCCTTCCGCGCGCGCCGCCTCAAGCAACAGCGGCTCGATGTGGGCGCCGATGAGGGCGCTGCCGTGGCTGTTGCACGCGAGGTCGGTCGCGAGCGCGACGATCAGCTCGCGCGTGCCCCACGCCTGCCCGTGGGTCGCGAAGAGCGCGCCGAGCACGCGCGCGAGTGCGCGGCACGCGGCCGCCTGCAGGGGATCGTGGCTGTGCGCGGCCAGCCGCTGGCACTCGCCGATCTGTTCCGTGTCAAAGTCGCAGGCACCGGCGACGCCCGCCACGGCAGGCGCCGGTGGCGGGCGGCCCAGCCAGCGCGCCAGCCCGCGCCGTGGCGGGACGGCAGCGGGCGCGGCGCTCGTGCCGGTAAGGGTGGCGAGTGTTGCCGTGATCCGCTCACGCAGCTGCCGTCGCGCCGTCTCGAACGCCTCCGTGATCGCCGGCAGCTGCGGCTCGAGGTAGCGCTGCAGCAGCCGCGTCGTGATGCGGCGGAAGTCGATGCCGAGGTCCTCGATGCGCGGGCCATCCGGGACGGAGAAGTCGGCCGTGACGCGCACGAGCAGCTCGTGCAGGAGCAGCCGCCGCGGCCTGAACGCCACCAGCTCGGCCTCCGGGAGCCCGGTCAGCAGCCGCAATTCAGCGGCCGCCGCGGGACTCGTGCTGACGTTGGCCTCGCGATAGATCGTGCACAGGGATCGCAGGTCTGAGGGAACCTGCGACTGCAGTCCCGGGTTCCACGGACCGGCTTCGTTGCGAGTGCGTTCCGCGCTCTCACTCATGGACGGTGGGTCTCACGGTGCGCACGCGCTCAGCCCTTCTTTTCGTCCTTTTTCTCGCCCTTCTCGCCCGCGTGGAAGCTGCGCAGGGTGTCTGCCTCCTTCTGCGTATCCAGGCCCGCACGCAGCTTCGCCTGGCGCTCGGGGGGCAGGGTACGAAACCAGGCGAGCGTGTCGCGCACCGTATCGGGGAGCGGCCGCGAGTGCAGGCCGGTCTTGGCCGCCGCGGTCATGGCGGTGAGCGCGGCGCCCGCCGACTCGCCCTTCATAGGCGCCCACGGTGGCAGGTCGAGCTCCTCCGCCTTCCAGTGGGCCGCGAGGAAATCCTCCGACACCCACGTGACCTGGGTGCCGGCGTCCGGGGAGGCCTCGCGGCTCGCCTGGATGAGATCACCCATCTTGAAGTCCCGGGGAGGGGAGACGGCGTTGTAAGTACCGCGCGTGCGCGTCTCGACCAGCTTCATCATCCACACCGCCAGGTCGCGCACGTCGATGATCTGGATCGGATCCCCGGGTGTGCCGGGGGCGAGCATGTCCCCGCCCCTGGAGGCGCGCACCGGCCAGTAGGTGAAGCGGTCGGAGCCGTCCAGGGGCCCCACGATGTAACCGGGCCGCACGACGCTGCCGCGACCCTTGAAGGCCTCCATCGAGTACTGCTCGCACAGGGCCTTCATGGGACCGTAGCTGGTGTCGGTGACTTCCTGGATGTTGACGTCCTCCAGCTTGCCGACCGGGGAGCGCTCGTCGTTGGGCTTCGCGAAGCTCGCGTACACGGAGATGCTGGAGATGTACAGGCAATAACCGACGTTCGGCGCCAGCAGCTGCGCCGACATCTTCACGAACTTGGGGATGAAGCCGGTGTCGTCGACCACCGCGTCCCAGTGTCGGTTGCGCAGGGCGTCGAGCTGCGGATCGGCGTGCTGCTCGCCGCGGTTGCCGATGAGGGTCTCAACTCCCGCGGGCGTGCCGGCGGACTTCTTGCCGCGGTTGAAGTGAGTCACCTTCCAGCCGTGGCGCAGGGCCTCCTCGGTGAGGTGCGGGCCGATGAAGCCCGTGCCGCCCAGGATGAGCAGCGTCTTGGTCGGGGCGGGCGTCTTGGCGCGGGGCTTCGGGGCGGGCGCCGCCGCGGCGAGCGGCAGTGAGGCGCTGGCCGTCACACCCGCGGCGAGCCGCAACAATTCGCGACGAGTCGTCATGCACGATTCTCCGGAGTGGGGTGCCGCGGTGGAAGCCACGCGGGTGCCGCGCAGGAGCGCCCGTGCGCTTCAGCGGCCGACAGAGCGTTCAGATGCCCGTTGATGGTCTCAGCGTCCAGTAACGACGGACGAGGGAATCATATATTAGGAAGCCCTTAACGGAGGTGCCGGGCGCCTGCGACCCAAATGTCTGTCAGCGTCCTGCTGACTCGGGTCGGAGGGCGCGCGGTGATCCGCGGTATTGGGGCCTTCCGGGCCCCGCAACCGAGACCACCGCTTCCGGGAGCCTCTCGCTAGCGCGCCTCGGCCCGTTTGCCGAGCACGTCCGCAATCGGCGGCGCGGCGTTTGGCATGGCGGCGGGGTAGTCCTTGCCCAGGAAGGCCGCGAGGGTCGCGGCGATCTGCGCCTGGTGGATCTCGGCGCTCGCGGCGCGCTCGCCGCGGGCCGGGGTATCAGGCCCCATCACCGCGATCCAGATGTTCTCCGAACCTTTCTGCTCGACGCCGTGCTCCTTCCATTCGACGAGGCCGCTGCCGCGGCCGTGGTCGGTGGTGATGATGAAAGTCGTGCGATCGCGGTAGGCGGGAAGGGCCTGCAGCTTCTGCCAGAGTTCCTCGACAAAGTGGTCGAAGGTATGCGCGCTGTGCAGCACCAGGTCGTAGCGACCCGAGTGCGCCCAGTTGTCGGTCTCTCCGTAACCCACGAACAGCACACGCGGCTGCTTCCGCGCGAAGGAATCCAGCAGCGGAACCTGCATGAACGCGTCGTAGACATCCTCGTCGTCGAGCCGGATCGTGGTGCGGTACAGCCGATCGAGGAGCTGCTCGCGCGCGGTGAGCGTCCCGCTGTACGGCGCCGCCCAGCCGGCGTGCACCGGCAGGCCGCTGCGCCGTACGTTGAAGATGTCGTTGAATGTCTGCCAGGTGGCGTACACGCTGACCTTGCCGTGCAGGTCGGACAGGCCGTTCAGCCACTCGAACACGGTCACGTTCGGGTTCGGTCCGAATTCGTTGCTGGCGATGCGCGCGTCGGGGTGCCCGGTGAGCATCTCGTTGTAACCCGGATAAGAGAACGCCTGACCGTTGGTGACGCGGGCGATGCTGCCCTTGGTCTGGTTGCCGAAGATCTGGCCGCGTACCGCGACCGTCCCCCACAGAAAGGGCAGCAGGGCGCGCCGGCGCTCGCCGGCGTCCGCACGCCAGAACTCGCGCTTCAGATCGTCGGCCTTGTCCCAGATGCCGCCGTGCTCCTCGTCGAGGAGTTGCGGGTCGGCACCCGTGAAAACCTCCTGCCAGCGCAGGCCGTCACTGACGATGAGCACGACGTTGCGGGTCTTGAGCGGTTCGGGCGCTTGCCCGTGGGCGAGTGGCACCACGCACAGCAGCGCGAGCAGCCTCAACAGACGGCGGGGCTTGTACGCAGGCATGTCCGGCTCCTCTTACTCTTTACTATCTCTTCTTACCGAGTCGCTTTTGTCCGCCGCGCACCCCCGGCAGGGCGCCGGCGCACAGGGCGTCCGTCCAGGCCTCGCACATGCGCACCGCGAGCGCCGGCCTGAAGGTGGCCGGGGACAGGCTCGCCTCGAGCCACAGTCCGTCGAGCAGCGCGCCCAGCGCGAGCGAAGCGTCCCGCAGTCTGAAGGGCGGGGCGGCGGCATGCAGCTGCGAGAGCAGGTGTTCGAGTACCGCGCGGTAGGCGCCGTAGGTGCGGTCGTGCACCGCGCGCATCTGCGCGTCGTGCCGCACGCGGCTCCAGAACACGAGCCAGATATAAAAGAGATCCGGATCGATCTGGTCGGGGGCGAACGAGGCTTCGAAGAAGCGCCGCAGCCGCTGGCGCGGTGTGAGGGCCGCGTTCTGCGCGTGCCGGCGTATCGCCTGCAGGAGCGAGGTGGCGAGCGTCTCGTAGGCGGCCGCCACCAGGGTCGTGATGCTCGGGAAGTGGTGGTTGATGAGGCCCGCCGACACGCCGGCCTGCGCACTGATGCGCCGGATCGACATGCCGTCGTGTCCGAAGCGGCGCAGGCACGCGAGCGTCGCCTCGACGAGCTCCTCGCGTCGCACGAGCGGCGGCGCGCGGCGGAACTTCGGCCTGCGGTTACGTGGCATCGCTTCCTCGCGCGTGCCCGAGGGGCCCACGTCGCGCGCTGAGCGCGCCGGTGTTGCTGAATGCCCGCGCGCGGCGCGGGTACGCACTATTGAGCAGGCGACAAACAGCGCGGGCTGCCGGCAAATGCGCACACGGCGCAGGTCCTTGCGGCTCCTGCGCGAGTCGGCTCGGCGGCTCGGGGAGTACGGTCATGAGCGCAGCCTAACGTGCCTGAAAATCAAGGTACAGAACGCCGCGGGTTGCGCGCCGCCCGTGGTGGCGCGTGCGAATGCGCGTTGCATGGACTCGCCACGCCTTGACGTCGCCGACTTGCCTGTAATACAACCGTTCAACAAACAGCGGCAACCGGGGCGAGCCGTACCGGTCCCAGTCTGAAAAGGCGACGCAGCGAGCGGTGGTGCACTACGGGGGTTCGCAATCGTGGCCGGCACGGGTCGCTGCCCTTACGCTGTGCGCGCTCCTGGCCGCTGCGGCGCAGGCGGCCGATTCCGCGTCGACGCTCAAGGTGGGACGGCTGCTGCTGCACCGCTGTGACGGCGCGCCCTGGTGCGGCACGCTCGCGCGCCCCCTCGACCCGCGGCAGCCCGGGGGACGCTCGCTCGCGGTGTACTTCGAGTACTTCCCGCACAGCGGCCACGGCCCCGCCCAGGGAACCCTGGTCGCGACCGAGGGCGGTCCCGGCTACCCGGCTACGGACTCGCGCGAGGAATACCTCGCGCTCTTCGGGCCGCTGCGCGCCACGCGCGACGTCCTCATCATGGATAACCGCGGCACCGGGCGCTCGGGAGCGATCGACTGCCGGCCGCTGCAGAGCGCGCCGGGCCTGACCGAGGAGGACGTCGGCGGCTGCGGCCGCTCGCTCGGGCCGGACGTGCAGCTCTACAGCACCAACCTCGCGGTGGACGACCTGGCGGCGCTCCTCGAGGCGCTCGGCATCGCGCGCGTGGACCTGTACGGGGACTCTTACGGGACCTATTTCGCACAGGTATTCGCGCTGCGGCACCCGCAGCACCTGCGCTCCCTGGTACTCGACGGAGCCTACCCGCTCGCGGGCGACGACTATGCCTGGTATCCACACTACGCCCCGGCGATGCGCGAGAAGTTCAACCTCGCGTGCGCGCGTGCGCCCGTGTGTCGCTCGCTCGGCGGGACCTCGATCGAGCACATCGCGCCGGCGCTCGCCGTGCTGCGCGCGCGGCCGTTCCATGCGCAAGGAGACCTCGGCGGCGGGCGCGTGAGGGAATTCACCGCCGACGCCGCCCTGCTGGCCACCGTGATGTTTGCCGGGGCGCCGGCTTACGCGAGCGTACGCGAAACCGACGCCGCGGCGCGCGCGCTCGTCGCCGGCGACCCGCTGCCGCTGGCGCGGCTCATGGCGGAGACGCGCGACGACGTCGACTCGCGAGACGCCACGCACGCCGCGGCAAAGTTCAGTTCAGGGCTGGCCGCCGCGATCTCCTGTCAGGACCCGCCGCAGGTGTATGACATGAACCTGCCGGTCCCGTTGCGACTCGACGCGCGCGAGCACGCCATGCGGCAGCGTGCGGCG
>DATBBQ010000007.1:0-23696 GCA_036270915.1 Steroidobacteraceae bacterium | reverse complement strand
AGCTCAGCCGCTACCTGGGCGTACGAGCCTGTCCGGAGTGCCACGGTACGCGCCTGAACCGCGCCGCGCGCCACGTGTTCGTCGCCGACAGGAGCCTGCCGGAGATCGCGCATCTGACGGTCGGCCGCGCGCTCGAGTTCCTCGCGGGGCTCGCGCTGCCCGGGTGGCGCGGCGAGGTCGCCGCCAAGATCGTCAAGGGCATGGTGCAGCGGCTGCGCTTCCTCAGCGACGTCGGCCTCGACTACCTCACGCTCGATCGCTCCGCGGAAACACTCTCGGGCGGGGAGTCGCAGCGCATCCGCCTCGCGAGCCAGGTGGGCTCGGGGCTCACGGGCGTCATGTACATCCTGGACGAGCCCTCGATCGGGCTGCACCAGCGCGATAACCGCCGCCTGCTCGCGACGCTCAAGCAGCTGCGCGACCTCGGCAACACCGTGATCGTCGTCGAGCACGACGAAGAGGCGATCAAGGAAGCCGACCACGTCGTCGACTTAGGTCCCGGCGCCGGCGTGCACGGCGGGCACCTGGTCGCGCAGGGCACGCCCGGGGAGATCGAGACCAACCCGGCCTCCATCACCGGCGCCTACCTCTCGGGGCGGCGGCGCATCGCGCTGCCGAGCCTGCGCATGCGGCCCGATCCCGCGCGGCAGATCACGATCGTCGGCGCGCGCGGCAACAACCTGCGCGAGGTCACCGCCCGTATCCCCCTCGGGCTCCTCACCTGCGTCACCGGTGTGTCCGGCTCGGGCAAGTCGACGCTGATCGTCGACACGCTCTTCGGCCACACCGCGGCGCGCCTGAACAGCGCCCGCGTGGACGCGGCGCCCTGCGAGCGCATCGAGGGCCTCGAGCACATCGACCGGGTGATCGACATCGACCAGAGCCCGATCGGGCGCACGCCGCGCTCCAACCCCGCCACCTACACGGGCCTGTTCGCGCCGCTGCGCGAGCTGTTCGCGGCCGTGCCCGAGGCACGCGCGCGCGGCTACGACGCCGGCCGCTTCAGCTTCAACGTCAAGGGAGGCCGCTGCGAGGCCTGCCAGGGAGACGGTGTCCTGAAGGTCGAGATGCACTTCCTGCCCGACGTGTACGTGCCGTGCGACGTGTGCCGCGGGCAGCGCTACAACCGCGAGACGCTCGAGATCCGGTACCGCGGCAAGAACATCCACGAGGTGCTCGAGATGACGGTGGAAGACGCGGCCCGCTTCTTCCAGAACGTGCCGGCCGCGGCGGGCAAGCTGCATACGCTCACCGACGTCGGACTCTCGTACGTGAAGCTCGGGCAGAACGCGACCACGCTCTCGGGCGGGGAGGCGCAGCGCGTGAAGCTCGCGCGCGAGCTCGCCAAGCGCGCCACCGGGCGCACGCTGTACATACTCGACGAGCCGACGACCGGGCTGCACTTCCACGACGTCGAGCAGCTCCTGCACGTGCTGCACCGGCTGCGCGATGAAGGCAACACGATCGTGGTCATCGAGCACAACCTCGACGTCATCAAGACCGCCGACTGGGTGATAGATCTGGGTCCCGAGGGCGGGGAAGCCGGCGGCCAGATCATCGCGAGCGGTACACCCGAGGAGATCGCCGCCGACGAGCGCTCCTGGACCGGGCGCTACCTGCGCCCGCTCGTCGCTTCGGGCGAGGCCCCCGTCCGGGCGTCGCTCCCGGAGGCGCCGCGGGCGGCCCGGACAGGCTCCTAGGCGGGATCCCAAGTAACTGATTGTTATACAGATCCGGGACCGACCGGCGGCCCTCCGGGTGTCACATAAGAATGGTAATACGATTGCAAATGCGAACCGTTCTCATCCATACTGCGCCTCATGGATGCCGTCGTCGCACCTGCCGGTCTTGCCCTGGATCCGGGCTTCGTGAGCCTCGCGGCCCTGCCGCCGGGCACGAGGGGACGCGTGGTCGGCGTCGGTTCGAACTCGCACGCGCTCTCGGCTCTCGAGCGGCGGCTGCTCGAGTTCGGCTTCGTGGGCGGAGAGGAAGTGCAGATCCTCGCCGAGGCCCGACCCGGGCGTGACCCCTTCGTAGTGCGCGTCGGTCAGACGACCCTCGCCCTGCGTCGTCACGAGGCACAGAGCGTCTGGGTGGAAATCGCCCGCGCCGCATCGCCATGAACGCCTCTGCGGCCGCGGCAGTGGCCGCGCCGCCCCTGAGCCTCTCGCTGATCGGCGTCCCCAACTGCGGCAAGACCGCGCTCTTCAACCGTCTCACCGGCAGCCGCCAGAAGGTGGCCAACTACCCGGGCGTCACCGTCGAGCGCAAGGAGGGGCGGCTCACCGGCCCGAGGAGCGGCCGCAGCTTCCGCGTCGTCGACCTCCCGGGGGCCTACAGCCTCGAGCCCGCCACGCTCGATGAGGCGATCGCGCGCGACGTGGTGCTCGGGCGCCACGCGAGCGAGCCGCCGCCGGACCTTCTGGTGTGCGTGGTGGATGCGACCAACCTGCGCCTGAACCTGCGTCTGGTGCTCGAGCTCAAGCGCCTCGGACGCCCGATGATCGTCGCGCTCAACATGAGCGACGTCGCCGAGCAGCGCGGCTACCAGCTCGATCGTGGCGCGCTCGAGCGCGCGCTCGGCGTCGCGGTGGTTCCGACGGTCGCGGTGCGCTCCGGTGGCGAGCGCGCGCTCATCGAGGCGATCGACGCCTACCGCTTCACGCCCGAGGCACTCGCGCGCGCACGCGCACCGCTCGGTGCTCTGCCGGTGAGCAGCGCCGCCGACATCGAGGCGACGCAGCGCGAAGTGCGGCGCGTGCTCAGCGAGAGCGGCTATCGGGTGCCGGCGCGCCAGGCGGCGCTCGCGCGCCTGGACCAGGTGGTGCTGCACCCGCTCGCCGGCCCCGCGCTGCTCGCGACGGTGCTGTTTCTGATGTTCCAGGCGGTGTTCTCCTGGGCAAAGGCGCCGCAGAACCTGATCAACTCGGGCGTGCAGGCGGTGAGCGCCTCGCTGAGCGCTCACCTGCCTCCGGGGCCGCTGCGCGGCCTACTGCTCGATGGCGTCGTCGCCGGCACCGGCAGCGTGCTCGTGTTCCTGCCGCAGATCCTCATCCTCTCCTTCTTCATCCTCGCGCTCGAGGACTCCGGGTACCTGCCGCGCGCGGCGTTCATGCTCGATCGGCTCATGGGCCGGGCCGGGCTCTCCGGGCGCGCGTTCATTCCGCTGCTGTCGAGCTTCGCCTGCGCGATTCCCGGGATCATGGCGGCGCGCACGATTCCCTCGAACCGCGACCGCATCGCGACCATCATGATCGCGCCGCTCATGACCTGCTCGGCGCGCCTGCCCGTGTATGCGCTGCTGATCGGCGCGTTCATCCCGCAGCGCTCGGTCGGGCTGCTGAACCTGCGCGGACTGGTGCTGTTCGCGCTCTACCTGGCCGGCGTCGTGAGCGCACTCGCGGTGGCCTTCGTACTCAAGCGCACCGTGATGCGCGGCGAGTACCGCCCGCTGCTGCTCGAGCTGCCCGAGTACCGCCTGCCGCACCCGAAGAACCTGCTGATGGGCCTGTGGGAGCGCACGCGCATCTTCCTGACGCGCGTCGGCACGATCATCCTGAGTCTCATGGTGGTGCTGTGGGCGCTCGCGAGCTTCCCGGCTCCGCCCGCGGGCGCCACGGGGCCTGCGATCCAGTACAGCATCGCGGGTTATCTCGGGCGTGCGCTCGAGGCGCTGTTCGCACCCATCGGCTTCAACTGGCAAATCTCGATCGCGCTGGTGCCCGGGCTCGCCGCGCGCGAGGTGGCGGTGAGCGCGCTCGGCACGGTCTACGCGATGTCCGGAAGCGGGGACGTCGCCGGCACGCTCACCCCCGTCATCGCCCATACCTGGAGCATCGCCACCGGGCTGTCGCTCCTCGCCTGGTACGTGTTCGCGCCGCAGTGCCTGTCGACGCTCGCGGTGGTGCGCCGCGAGACCAACTCCTGGCGCTATCCGCTCTACATGGCCGCCTACCTGTTCGCGCTCGCCTACGCGGCGGCGTTCGTCACCTACCGCGTCGCGCTCGCCTTCGGCGCGGGTCACGCGTGAGCTTCGCGCTGCAGCTGTTCGCGGTCGCGCTGCTCGTGAGCGTGTGCGCGCTCTACAGCACCTGGCGTCTGATGTCGGTGCGCCTGAGGCTGCGCTCGCTCGAGCTGCTCGGCGGGGTTCCGGGACTTGCGCGGGCGGCGTGGCTCGCCGCGCTGCGCGCGCGCCTCGTGACGGGGGCTGGCGCCTGCGGCGGGTGCGCGCCCCCTAGCGCGGCTTCCCGGAAACAAACACCTGGTGCACTTCGCCGTTGATGACCCGCTCCTGGTAACGGCCACCGGTGTGGGCCGCGACCACGCGCCGCCAGAAATCGACCGCGCCGGCGTTGCGCAGGTACTCGCTGATCTCCCAGCGTCCGGCGAAGCGGCTGAGGATGAGGCCCACCGCGGTCTGGCCGATGCCGAGTCGCCGCCGGGCGCGCGCCACGAAGAACTCCGCCATGCGGTAATCGACGCGCGGCTGCGCGGCGGTCGCGAGTGAGCGCAGCACCCGCGCGAAACCCACCGGCTCCTCGCCGCGCACGATGACCAGCGGATAGGTGTTGGGGTCGCCGAACCAGTGCGCGATCAGGTCGGACTCGCGGTGCCCGACCTCGGGGAGGCGCGGAAACACGCCCGTACCCGGGTTCAGATCATCGAGATAGTCGCGGTAGACACTTTGTATCCATAGCCGGTCTGCGGGTGACCCGCGCGCATCGCGCACACTGACCAGCTCCGCCCCCATCCGCTTCGTCCCTACGCGCGCCCCAGATCTGACTTCCCAAAGACAACGGCCCGGACAGCTCGCCGTGCGAACCGTCCGGGCCGTATTTTACAGCCGTAAGTGCGTGACTTACTGCTTCGGCGGCGTGGTCGTGTCGGCCGGCTTCTGCTGATCGGCAGCAGACTGCGCGGCAGACTGAGCAGCCTGGCTCGCGGCATCCGCGCTGGCGGCGGCACTGCCCGCCGCCTGGTTCGCGGAGTCAGCCGCAGACTGGGCAGCCGGAGCCGCCGGCGCAGCAGGAGGAGTGGCAGCCTGTTCCGGCGCTGCGGATTCCTGCTTCGCGCAGGCCGTGAGCATCAGCGCGGCAACAACGGCGCTAAGAGCAAGTTTGGTATTCATCGAAGGTACCCCGAGAAGCAAGAGTGGTGTGGGTTAGACGACGACCTCTTGAGGTCGTTCCGCCCCCCGCGGGGGAGCAGGAGCGCAAATTCTATAGAAGTCCCGGTACGATTGGAAACGGAAGGCCGACACGGCTGTCGGTC
The DNA here is from genome assembly GCA_036270915.1 of Steroidobacteraceae bacterium. Lineage (GTDB taxonomy): Bacteria > Pseudomonadota > Gammaproteobacteria > Steroidobacterales > Steroidobacteraceae > 13-2-20CM-66-19. The sequence goes on along the minus strand of DATBBQ010000007.1, from coordinate 18,425 downwards.
GGCAACGACACCCTAACGCGTCTGATTGCGCTGAACGACAACAGGGGTAGTAACTCATGTCTCATGCCGCTGTTAGCCACCCTGAGGGGCTCAAGAGTGCGTTTGCAGCGCACCTTGAGAGCGTAGCCGCGCGTACCGCGCAGGCACTTGAAGACTCGGGTTTTGCGGCGCTGCTGGTGCATTCCGGCTCGCTCATCGAGGTGTTCCAGGACGACAGGACCTACCCCTTCGAGGCCAACGCGCCCTTCAAGGTCTGGACGCCGCTCGACGTGGCGGACTGCTTTGTGTGGTTCGAGCCCGGTGCGCGCCCGCGCCTGATCCTCAACCAACCTGAAGATTACTGGTACAAGCCGGCCGAAACCCCGCGCGACTACTGGGTGGACGAGTTTGATCTGCGGACGGTGCCGGACCGCGCTGCAGCGCGCAAGGAGGTGCCCGCTTCGCTGGCGCGCACCGCCTACGTCGGCGACGTCTTTCCCGAACTCGACACCTTCGCTGTCGGCGCGCTCAATCCGCCCGGCCTCATGCGGCGGCTGGATTATGTCCGCGCCGCCAAGACACCCTACGAGATCATGTGCCTCGCCGAGGCGAACCGCCTGGGCGCGCACGGACACCAGGCGGCCGCGCGGGCCTTCGCTGGCGGGCATTCCGAGTTCGGCATCGAGCTCGCCTTCCTCGCCGCCTGCGGGCTGCGCGAGCAGGAACTGCCGTACAACCCGATCATCGCCCTCAACGCCAACGGCGCGGTGCTGCACTACCAGCTGCTCGAGAAGACCTCGCCGCCGGAGCGCTACTCGCTCCTCATCGACGCCGGGGCGGAGTTCGCCGGCTACGCGAGCGACATCACCCGCACGCATGCCGCCGAAGACGGTGAGTTCCGCGAGCTGATCCGGGCCATGGACGGCATGCAGCGGCGGCTGTGCGGCGAAGTCCGCGCCGGAGTCGACTGGCGCGACGTGCACCTGCGCTCGCACGAGCTCGTCGCACAGGTGTTGAAGGAGGCAGACCTGATCCTCTGCTCGCCCGAGGAGGCGGTGGAGAGCCGCGTGACGCGCGTCTTCCTGCCACACGGCATCGGCCACCTCCTGGGACTCGAGGTGCACGACGTCGGTGGCTTCATGGCTTCGGCGGCGAGCGGGGAGATCGACCGGCCGCCCGGGCACCCGTACCTGCGGCTCACCCGGCGCCTCGAGGAGGGCTTCGTCGTCACCATGGAGCCCGGCCTGTACTTCATCGACCAGCTCCTGGAGGCCGCCCGTGCGGATGAGCGCGCGCGCCTCATCAACTGGAGCCGGGTGGCGGACTTCTCCCGCTATGGCGGCATCCGCATCGAGGACAACCTGGCCGTCACCGCCGCCGGGTGCCGGAACCTGACCCGCGAGGCGTTCGGCGCCCTCGGACCGCGCCCGAAGGCGGCACAGAGCATTGCCAAGCTCTGGCCGCCTATTGGAACGTAGGAGAAACGATCAGGGCCTCTTAGCCAGGATATCCTTAATATCCTGCAACAATTGCTCGGTCTTCGTCGGAGGCGGCGGCGGTGCGTTCGGGTGGGAGCGCTTCAGAGTGTTGATCCCCTTGATGACGAGGAAGATGACGAAGGCGATCACCACGAACTCGAAGAGTACCTGCAGGAAGTTGCCGTACTTCAGGAGCACGGGCTTGCCGGCGGCATCGGTGGCGATGCGCAGCGACAGCTCCGTGAAGTTGACGCTCCCGATGATGGGCGACAGCAGCGGCATGACCACGTCCCCTACCATCGAGCTGACGATCTTGCCGAAGGCCGCGCCGATGACCACGCCCACGGCGAGGTCGATGACGTTGCCCCTCATGGCAAATTCTTTGAATTCCGACGCGAAGCTCATAACGGGCTTCCTCCCCTCTTATTCGTTGAGTGATGGTTTCGGGCAGCCGTGCCTGGCTGTATCAGGAGCCCCGCGGAGCCTAGCGAAAAGGCCGTGGCGGGCGCAAACGAAAGGGCCGCCCTTAGGGGGCGGCCCTTTGTCTCTTCAGCGCGGCAGGCCTCGGATCAGGTCGCGGCCTTCTTCTTGCGGGTGCGCTTCTTCGGCGCCTCCGCCGGAGCGGCCTCTTCGGTGTCGGACTTGGCCTTTACCTTGGCCTTTGACTTAGGCTTTGCCTTGGACTCGGCCTTTGCCTTCGAACGGCGCGTGGACTTCTTGGTCTCCGTCGGCTCCTCGGCGGCCGCAGGCGCCGGCCCGTCGACCAGCTGCATCAGCGCCATGGGCGCAGAGTCGCCGGGGCGCGGCATCATGCGCAGGATGCGCGTATAGCCACCCGGGCGCGCCTTGAAGCGCGGCCCGAGGTCCGTGAACAGCTTCTCCACGATGGCGACGTCGCGCAGCCGCGAGAAGGCGACGCGCCGGTTCGCCTCCTGGTCGGTCTTGCCGAGCGTGATGAGCGGCTCGACCACCCGCCGCAGCTCCTTCGCCTTCGGCAGCGTGGTCCGGATCGTCTCGTGCCGCAGCAGCGAGACCGACATGTTGCGCATCAGCGCGTGCCGGTGCGAGCTGTTACGCGACAGCTGGCGGCCGGAAAGATGGTGACGCATAAATGACCCTTCGCTCTCTCAGCTCGTCTGCGCCGTCAGATGGCGTGCGCAGCTGCCGCACACGGGCGCTGCGCCAGGAGGCGCACCGCCCGCGCGGCCGTTTCTTCAGATGACGTCGCGCTCTTCGTCGTGCTTCAGGCCCGCGGGCGGCCAGCCGTCGAGCCGCATGCCGAGCATCAGGCCGTGGCTCTGCAGCACTTCCTTGATCTCGGTGAGCGACTTCTTGCCGAGGTTCGGCGTGCGAAGCAGCTCGACCTCCGTGCGCTGCACGAGATCGCCGATGTAGTGGATGTTCTCGGCCTTGAGGCAGTTGGCGCTGCGCACGGTGAGCTCGAGCTCGTCCACGGGGCGCAGCAGGATCGGGTCGAACTGCATCTCGGAGGGCTTGCTGGAAGCCTCTTCCTCGCCCTGCAGGTCGACGAACACCGACAGCTGGTCCTTGAGAATGCTGCCGGCGCGGCGGATGGCCTCCTCCGCGTCGATCGTGCCGTTGGTCTCGATGTCGATCACGAGCTTGTCGAGGTCGGTTCGCTGCTCGACGCGCGCGGCGTCGACTGAGTAGGTCACGCGCCGCACGGGCGAGAACGAGGCATCGAGCTGCAGGCGCCCGATCGGGCGCGTCTGCTCCTCGAAGGCGACGCGCACGGCCGCCGGGCGGTAGCCGCGGCCGCGCTCCACGCGCAGCGTCATCGACAGCTCGCCGGCCTTGGTGAGGTTGGCGATGACGAGGTCGGGGTTCACCACCTCCACGTCGTGATCGGTCTGGATGTCGCCGGCGGTCACGGGGCCCGGACCCTTCTTGTGCAGGCGCAGCTCCGCGGAATCGCGCGAGTGCATGCGCAGCGCCACGGTCTTCAGGTTGAGGAGGATGTCGACCACGTCCTCCTGCACGCCCTCGATGCTGGTGTACTCGTGCAGCACCCCGTCGATCTCCACCTCGGTGATCGCGCTGCCGGGCATGGACGAGAGCAGCACGCGGCGCAGCGCGTTGCCGAGGGTGTGGCCGAAGCCCCGCTCGAACGGCTCGATCACCACGCGCGCCTGGCGCGGCGCCACGGGCTGCACCTTGACCACGCGCGGCCGGAGGAACTCGCTTACAGAACCCTGCATTGCAGTCTCACCTTGCCGGCTCGCGCCGGCCTGAAAGGAAACACGGTTGGACCCGCCGAACTGGGGGCGAAGGCCCCTGATTTCAAGCGGATACGCTTACTTCGAATACAGCTCGACGACCAGGTTCTCGTTGATGTCCGGGAGGATGTCGTCGCGCCCCGGCGCGGACTTGAACACCCCGCGGAACTCCTTGTCGTTCACCTCGACCCACTCGGGCAGCCCCACCTGCTGCGCGACGTTCAGTGCGCTCTGGATGCGCAGCTGCTTGCGCGACTTCTCGCGCACCTGGACGATGTCGCCGGCCTTCACCTGGTAGGAGGCGATGGTCACCGGCTTCTCGTTCACCGTGATGGCCTTGTGGCTCACGAGCTGGCGCGCCTCGGCGCGCGTCCCCGCGAAGCCCATCCGGTAGACGACGTTGTCCAGGCGGCACTCGAGCAGGCGCAGCAGGTTCTCGCCCGTCGCGCCGGCCTTGCGCGCCGCTTCCTCGTAGTAGTTGCCGAACTGCCGCTCGAGCACCCCGTACATGCGGCGCAGCTTCTGCTTCTCGCGCAGCTGCAGGCCGTAGTCGGACAGGCGCTGGCGGCGCTCGCCCTTGATGCCGCCCGGCGGCACCGTGAGCTTGCACTTGTTCTCGAGCGGCTTGACGCCGGACTTCAGAAACAGATCCGTGCCCTCGCGGCGGGCGAGCTTGCACGTGGGACCGGTATAACGCGCCATATAAGTCCTCTTACACCCTGCGCTTCTTCGGCGGACGGCAGCCGTTGTGCGGGATCGGCGTGACGTCTGCGATGCTCGTGATCTTCAGGCCACAGTTGTTGAGCGCCCGCACCGCCGACTCGCGCCCGGGACCCGGGCCGCCGACGCGCACCTCGACGTTCTTCACGCCGTGCTCCTGCGCCGCGACGCCGGCCTTCTCGGCCGCGACCTGCGCGGCGAACGGCGTCGACTTGCGCGAGCCGCGGAAACCGCAGCCGCCCGAGGTCGCCCAGGAGAGCGTGTTGCCCTGGCGATCGGTGATCGTGATGATCGTGTTATTGAAGGAGGCGTGCACGTGTGCGATCGCGTCCAGCACGTTCTTGCGCGCCTTCTTCGGCTTCTTCGCCGTGGAAGCCGCGCCGGCGCCACCGCCGGAAGCCTGCTTTGCTTTCTCTTCAGCCATCTAGGTTGCCTTATGCCTTTCCGGGAGGTGCGTTGAGCTTCACCGCCTGCTTGCGCGGGCCCTTGCGGGTGCGCGCGTTGGTGCGCGTGCGCTGGCCGCGCACCGGGAGCCCGCGGCGGTGGCGGATACCGCGCCAGCTGCCGAGGTCCATGAGCCGCTTGATGTTCATCGAGACTTCGCGCCGCAGGTCGCCCTCGACGGCGAACTTGGCGATCTGCGAGCGGATGGCGTTCACCTCCGCCTCGGTCAGGTCCTTGACCTTGGTGGAGGGATCCACGCCCGCGGCGGCGCATGCGGTGCGCGCGCGCGCACGGCCCACGCCGTAGATGTGCGTGAGCCCGATCCACACGTGCTTGTTCATCGGGATGTTGATGCCGGCTATGCGTGCCATGTGTCTTACCTCAACCCTGACGCTGCTTGTGCCGCGGGTCCGAGCAGATGACGTAGACCACGCGGCGGCGGCGCACGATCTTGCATTTCTTGCAGATCTTCTTGACCGACGGACGAACTTTCATGATTAACCACCTGAACCGCTGCGGCTCGAGCCGAGCAGGTTCGCCTTCTTGACCAGTCCCGGATAGTGATGCGACATCGTGTGCGCGGAGAGCTGCGCCATGAAGTCCATCACCACCACGACGACGATGAGGAGTGAGGTGCCGCCGAAGTGAAACGGCACGCCCTTCCAGGAAACCAGGATCTCCGGCAGCAGGCACACCGCGGTCACGTACACCGCGCCCCAGAGCGTCAGGCGCGTGAGCACCGCGTCGATGTACTCCGCGGTCTGCTGTCCCGGACGGATGCCGCGCACGAAGGCGCCGGACTTCTTGAGGTTGTCGGCGGTGTCGCGCGCGTTGAACACCAGCGCGGTGTAGAAGAAGCAGAAGAACACGATCAGCACCGCGTAGATGATGAGGTGCAGCGGCTGCCCGTAGCCGAGCGCCGCGGCCACGTCCTGCATCAGGTTCGCGAACCAGCCCTGCGAGCCGGTGCCCGCGAAGCTCGCGAGCGTCGCCGGGAACAGCAGCAGGCTGGACGCAAAGATCGGCGGGATGACGCCCGACATGTTGATCTTGAAGGGCAGGAAGCTCGACTGCCCGGCGTACATGCGCCGGCCCACCTGGCGCTTGGCGTAGTCGATCGGGATGCGCCGCTGCGCCTTCTCCACGTACACGCACACGTACGTGGTGGCGAGCACGACGATCAGCAGGATGAGCGCGAAGGGCGCCGCGATCTCACCGGTGCTCACCGACTCCATGGTGCCGCCGACCGCCCCGGGCAGCCCCGCGACGATCCCGGAGAGGATGATCATCGAGATGCCGTTGCCGACGCCGCGCTCGGTGATCTGCTCGCCAAGCCACATGAGGAACATCGTCCCCGTGGTCATGGTGATGGTCGCGGTCATGAGGAACGGCCAGCCGTGAACCAGCGTCAGGCCGCCCTTGTCGAGCGCACCGGCCGCGGCGAAGGACTGCACCAGGGCGAGCCCCACCGTGCCGTAGCGCGTGTACTGAGTGATCTTGCGCCGCCCGGACTCGCCTTCCTTGCGCAGCTCCATGAGCGTCGGCACCACCATCGACATCATCTGGATGATGATCGAGGCGGAGATGTAGGGCATGACGCCCATGGCGAAGATCGACAGACGCGAGAGCGCGCCGCCCGAGAACAGGTTGACGATCCCGAGGATGGTGTTCGAGCGGTCGCCGAAGTAGCGCGCCACCTCCGCCGGGTTGATCCCGGGCACCGGGATGAAGGTGCCGATGCGGTAGACGACGAGCGCGCCGAGCAGGAACAGCAGGCGCCGGCGGATCTCGCCCGAGCGCGCGGCCTCGCTGAACGAGGTCGCCGTATTGCTTGCGGTGGTAGTGGCCATGCCGGTCCTGTGCGCTTGCGCTGTCCTTAGGCCTCGATCTTGCCGCCCGCGGCTTCGATCGCCGCGCGCGCACCCTTCGTGACGCCGACGCCCTTGAGCGTCACCGCCTTCTTGATCTCACCCGAGAGCACCACCTTGGCGCTCTGCGTGCCGGCCGGCACCACGCCCGCCTTGACGAGTCCCGCGAGGTCGACGACACCGTCGAGCTTGGCGAGCTCCGAGAGGCGCACCTCGGCGCGCAAGCGCTTGATGTCCGAGCGGAAGCCGACCTTGGGAAGTCGCCGCTGCAGCGGCATCTGGCCGCCCTCGAAGCCGACCTTGTGGTAGCCGCCCTTGCGGGCGCGCTGGCCCTTGGTGCCGCGGCCGCAGGTCTTGCCCTGGCCGGCGGAGGCACCACGGCCGACGCGCAGGCGCGCACGCCGTGCTCCCGGTGCTGGTTTGAGTGTGTTCAGTCGCATAGGTTTCAGGCGCCCTCTTCCACGCGCAGCAGGTGCACGGCGGCCGCGATCATGCCGCGGTTCTCGCGCGTGTCCTTGACCGTCACGGTCTGGTGAATGCGCCTGAGGCCCAGGCCGCGCGCCGAAGCCGCGATGTTCTTCAGCTGCCCGTGCAGGCTCCTCACCAGGGTCACTCTCAGTTGCTTGTCCGCCATAGCCGTCAGCCCGTGATCTCTTCCAAGCTCTTGCCACGCTTTGCCGCGATCTCCTCGGGGGAGCGGATCTTGGCGAGCGCATTGATCGTGGCGCGCACGACGTTGATCGGGTTGCGCGAGCCGTAGCTCTTGGCGAGCACGTTGCGCACCCCGGCGCACTCGAGCACCGCGCGCATGCCGCCGCCGGCGATGACGCCGGTACCGTCGGAGGCCGGCTGCATGTACACGCGCGTCGCGCCGTGGTTACCGGTGATCGCGTAGTGCAGCGAGTCGTTGCGCAGCGCGACCGTGATCAGGTTCTTGCGCGCCTGGGTCATGGCCTTGGAGATCGCCACCGGCACCTCGCGCGCCTTGCCAAAGCCGTAGCCCACGCGCCCGGCGGTATCACCCACCACGGTGAGGGCCGTGAAGCCGAACTGCCGCCCGCCCTTGACCACCTTCGCGGTGCGGTTTACCGCCACGAGCTTCTCGACGAACTCGTCCGCGGACTGGCCCTTCTCTGGTCTCGCCATATGTGCTTACGTCCTGCTTAGAACTCAAGACCCGCTTCGCGGGCCGCATCCGCGAGCGCCTTCACGCGCCCGTGGAACTGAAATCCGGAGCGATCGAACGCCACCTTGCTCACCCCAGCCGCCTTGCTGCGCTCGGCGATGGCGCGGCCGACCGCCTTGGCGGCCTCCACGTTGCCGGTGTTCTTCAGTCCGGTGCGCACCTGCTCCTGGGTGGTGGAGGCGGAGGCGATCACCTTGGAGCCTTCCGCGTCGGTCACCTGGGCGTAGATGTGATTGGGCGTGCGGTGCACGGTCAGCCGCGCGATCGCGAGCTGGCGGATGTGCGCCCGGGCCTTCACGGCGCGGCGCAGGCGTCGCTGCTTCTTGGTGATGATCACTTCTTCTTCCCCTCTTTCAGGGAGATCTGCTCGCCGGCATAGCGCACGCCCTTGCCCTTGTAGGGCTCGGGCGGACGGATGTCGCGGATCTCGGCGGCGGTCTGCCCGACCTTCTGCCGGTCGATGCCCTTGACCAGGATCTCGGTCAGGCTCGGGGTCTCGATGGTGATGCCGTCCGGGATCGCGACGTTCACCGGGTGGGAGAAGCCGAGCGTCAGGTTCAGGCTCTTGCCCTGCACCTGGGCGCGAAAGCCGACGCCCACCAGCTCGAGCTTCTTCTCGTAGCCCTTGGTGACGCCGCGCACCATGTTGGCGAGATGCGCGCGCGTGGCGCCGGCGCGCGTGCGCGCGGGCCCGGGCTCGGAGAACTTGATCTCGAGCTTCTTCTCCTTCTCGACCACCGTCACCCCGCTCGCGAGCGGCAGGCTGAGGGAGCCCTTGGCGCCCTTGATGGTGACGCCGGTCGCGGCGATGGTCGCGGTGACACCCTGGGGCAGGTCCACCGGCGCTTTGGCGATTCTCGACATGTGACTCTCTCGCTAAGACTCGCTAGGCGACGATGCACAGGACTTCGCCGCCCTGTCCGCTCGCGCGTGCCTGCTTGTCGGTCATGACGCCCTTGGGCGTGGACACGATCACCGTGCCCATGCCGCCGAGGACCTTCGGCAGCTCGTCCTTGCCGCGGTAGATGCGCAGGCCCGGACGGCTGACGCGCTCGAGGCGGTCGATCACCGGGCGGCCCTCGTAGTACTTAAGGCCGATGGTGAGGCGCGGCTTGCCCGAGTCGGCGTCCAGGCGGAAGTCGGCTATGTAGCCCTCGTCCTTCAGCACCTTGACGATCGCGGTCTTCAACCGCGAGGAGGCGAGCTGCACCTCGGCCTTGCGGGCGGTCTGCCCGTTACGGATGCGGGTCAGCAGATCTGCAATGGGATCGGTCATGCTCATGCGGCAGTCCTCACCAGCTCGCCTTGGCCAGCCCGGGAATCTCACCGCGGCTCGCGACCTCGCGGATCTTCACCCGCGAGAGCCCGAACTTGCGGTACACGCCGCGCGAGCGCCCGGTGATGGCGCAGCGGTTGCGCTGGCGCGCGGCGCTGGCATCGCGCGGCTGCGCCTGCAGCTCCGCCTGCGCCGCCGCGCGCTGCTCGGGCGAGGTCTTGGGGCTGCGGATCAGCTCCTTCAACTTCGCGCGCTTCGCCGCGTACTTTTTCACGATCCCGGCGCGACGCTTCTCGCGCTCGACCATGCTCGTCTTCGCCATACCTTTAAGGTTCCTGTTACTTCCGGAACGGGAAGTTGAATGCCTCGAGCAACGCTCGGCCGTGACGGTCATCCTTTGCCGTCGTAGTAATCGTGATGTCCATTCCCCGCACCTGATCGATCTGGTCGTACTGGATCTCGGGGAAGATGATCTGCTCCTTGACGCCGAGCGAGTAGTTGCCCTGGCCGTCGAAGGAGCGCGGCGAGACGCCGCGGAAGTCGCGGATGCGCGGCATCGCGATGTTGATCAGGCGGTCGAGGAACTCATACATGCGTCGGCCGCGCAGCGTCACCTTGGCGCCGATCGGCAGGCCCGCGCGGATCTTGAAGGACGCGATCGCCTTGCGCGACTTGGTCACGAGCGGCTTCTGGCCCGTGATCTTGGTGAGGTCGGCCACGGCCGCGTCCATCATCTTCTTTTCGGCGACCGCCTCGCCGACGCCCATGTTGACCGTGATCTTGCTGATGCGCGGAACCTGCATCACGTTCTCGATCTTCAGGTTCGAGCGCAGGCGCGGAATCACCTGCTCGCGGTAGTACTGTTGTAGCCTGGCCATAAGCTTCTCTCGTGCCGCCGTCCTCAGACGTCGAGCATCTCTCCGTTGGACTTGAAGAAACGCACGCGCTTGCCGTCGGCGAGCGTCTTCACCCCGATGCGATCGCCCTTCTTGGCGGCCGGATTCCAGATGGCGACCTTGCCGAGCGCGAGCGGGGCTTCCTTCTCGATGATGCCGCCCGGCTTGCCGGCCTGCGGGTTGCCACGCTGGTGCTTCTTCGCCATGTTGACGCTCTCGACCACCACGCGGCCGTCGGCGAGCACCTGCAGCACCGCGCCACGGCGGCCCTTGTCGCGCCCGGAGAGCACGATCACCTGATCACCCTTGCGGATCTTCTTCATCACAGCACCTCGGGAGCGAGCGAGATGATCTTCATGAACTGCTGATTGCGCAGTTCGCGGGTCACGGGCCCGAAGATGCGCGTGCCGATCGGCTCGAGCTTGTTGGTGAGCAGCACGGCCGCGTTGCCGTCGAAGCGGATCAGCGAGCCGTCCGGGCGGCGCACGCCGCGCCTGGTGCGCACCACCACCGCGTCGTAGACCTCGCCCTTTTTCACCTTGCCGCGCGGGATGGCGTCCTTGACGCTCACCTTGATGACGTCGCCGACGGTGGCGTAGCGACGGCGCGTACCGCCGAGCACCTTGATGCACATCAGCGTGCGTGCGCCGCTGTTGTCGGCGGCATTGAGCATTGTGCGCAACTGAATCATGACTAAAACCTTACCTTCGCGCCGCGCGCCTTCAGCGCGCCGTACCCTTGTCCACGACCTTGAGGAGCCGCCACGACTTGCGCCGCGACATCGGCCGGCAGGGCGTGATCACCACCACGTCGCCGTCCTTGCAGGCGCCGTCCTCGGCGTGCGCGAGCAGCTTCGTCGTGCGGCGGATGAACTTGCCATACGTCGGATGCTTGATCAGGCGCTCGATCTCGACCGCGATCGTCTTCTGCATCTTGGTGCTGACCACGCGCCCGGTGAGGGTGCGTGCGCCCTTGGTCTCGGTGTTCGTCTGTTCCGCGCTCACTTCTTGTCTCCGGCCTGTACCGTCTGCTGCTGCCGCAGCAGCGTCTTCACGCGCGCGATGTTGCGGCGCGCATCCCCGAACTGGTCGGGCTTGGGGTTCTGCCCGGTGGCGCGCTGCATGCGCAGCGAGAACTGCTCCTTGCGCAGCTTCACCAGCTCCTCGGCGAGCTCCGCCGGGGACTGCTTCTTCAGCTTGTCGCGGTACTGCCGCAGCTGTCCGATCTTCATCAGCGCACCTGCCGTTTCACGAACGAGGTGGACACGGAAAGCTTCGAGCCCGCGAGACGGAAGGCCTCGCGCGCGGTGACCTCGTCCACGCCCTCCATCTCGAAGAGCACCTTGCCGGGCTGCACGCGCGCGACGTAGTACTCGACGTTGCCTTTTCCCGAGCCCATGCGGACCTCGAGGGGTTTCTTGGTAATCGGCACGTCCGGGAAGACGCGGATCCAGATCTGGCCGCCGCGCTTCACGTAGCGCGCCATGGCGCGACGCGCCGCCTCGATCTCGCGCGCCGTCATGCGAGCGCGGCTCGTCGCCTTCAGGCCGAACTCGCCGAAGGACACGTTGGCTCCGCGCGTCGCGAGGCCGCCGTTGCGGCCCTTGAACTGCTTGCGGTACTTGGTGCGTTTGGGCTGGAGCATGGTGCGGAGCCTTTAAGCCTGGGCAGCCGGCGCGTCCGGCGCCGGCGTGACCGCCGCGGCCGGCGGCACGACGGGCGCGGGCGTCGCCGCCGGGGCGGCCGCAGCCGCGGCCGCCGCGGCCTCGCCCTCGGCCGCCTGCTGCGCGAGCTCGGCCTTGTCGAACACCTCGCCCTTGAAGATCCATACCTTGACGCCGATCACCCCGTAGGTGGTCTGCGCCTCGGAGAGCCCGTAGTCGATGTCGGCGCGGAAGGTGTGCAGCGGAATGCGCCCCTCGCGATACCACTCGGTGCGGGCGATCTCCGAGCCGTTCAGGCGGCCGGAGACGCGCACCTTCACGCCGAGCGCACCCGAGCGCATGGTGCTCATCACCGCGCGCTTCATGGCACGGCGGAACATCACGCGCTTCTCGATCTGCTGCGCGATGGAGTCGGCGACCAGCTGCGAATCAAGCTCCGGCTTTCTGATCTCGGCGATGTTCAGGCGCACGTCGATGACCGACATGCCCAGCAGCGCCGCCGTCTCCTGGCGCAGCTTCTCGATGTCCTCGCCCTTCTTGCCGATGACGATGCCGGGACGGGCGGTCTGGATCGTGATGTTGACCTTCTTCGCGGCGCGCTCGATGAGCACGCGGCTCACGGAAGCCTCCTTCAGGCGGTCCTTGAGGAACGAGCGCACGCGGAAGTCCGTGTGCACGTGCTGCGGGAACTGCTTCTTGCCGGCATACCAGCGACTGGTCCAGTCGCGCGTGATGCCCAGGCGGATGCCCAGCGGATTGACCTTCTGACCCATGCGCTAATCCTTCTTGCCGTCGCTGACGGCGACGGTGATGTGGCTGTTGCGCTTCACGATCCGTGTCCCGCGCCCCTTGGCCCGTGCGGCAAAGCGCTTGAGCTGCGGCGCCTCATCCACCTGGATGAGGGCGATCTTCAGCTCGTCGACGTCCGCGCCGTGGTTGTGCTCGGCGTTGGCGACCGCGGACTCGAGCACCTTGCGTACGAGTTCCGCGCCCTTCTTCGGCATAAATTTCAGCGTCGCGATCGCGTTGCCGACCGGCTTGCCGCGTACCACGTCCGCCACCAGGCGGCACTTCTGCGGCGAGATGCGTGCGTAGCGCAGTTTGGAGGTTACTTGCATCGTTGCTTTCTCCCGCGTCAGGTCGCGGCGGCCTCCACCTTGCGGTCCCCGGAGTGCGCCTTGAAGGTGCGCGTCGGGGCGAACTCGCCGAGCTTGTGGCCGACCATGTTCTCGGTGATCAGCACCGGCACGTGCTGGCGGCCGTTGTGCACGGCGATCGTGAGCCCGACCATATCCGGCACGACCATCGAGCGTCGCGACCAGGTCTTGATCGGCTTCCTGTCGTTCCTGGCCGAAGCCACCTGCACCTTCTTCGCAAGATGCAGGTCGACGAACGGGCCCTTCTTCAGTGAGCGTGGCATGTGGTGCGTCTTCCGTTAGCGGATACGGTTCTTGCGGCGCTGCACGATCATGTTGTCCGTGCGCTTGTTGTGCCGGGTCTTCAGGCCCTTGGTGTTCCAGCCCCACGGGGACACCGGGTGCGGGTTGCCCTGGCCGGACTTGCCCTCCCCGCCGCCGTGCGGGTGATCGACCGGGTTCATGGCAAGTCCGCGCACCGTCGGGCGTATGCCGCGCCAGCGCTTGGCGCCCGCCTTGCCGTAGCTGCGCAGGTTGTGCTCGTCGTTCCCCACCTCGCCGATCGTCGCGCGGCAGTCGACGTGCACCTTGCGCGTCTCTCCGGACTTCAGGCGCAGGTACGCGTAGATGCCCTCGCGCGCGGTGAAGGACACCGAGGAGCCCGCCGAGCGCGCCAGCTGCCCGCCGCGGCCGGGCTTCATCTCCACGTTGTGGATGATCGAGCCCACCGGGATGTGACGCAGCGACATGGCGTTGCCCGCCTTGATGGGGGCGTCGGCTCCCGAACGGATCTCGTCGCCTTCCTTCATCCCCTTGGCGGCGAGGATGTAGCGCCACTCGCCGTCCGGGTACTTGACGAGGGCGATGTGGCTCGTGCGGTTCGGATCGTACTCGAGCTGCGTGACGATGCCGGCGATGCCGTCCTTGTCGCGCTTGAAGTCGATGATGCGGTACTTCTGGCGCGAGCCGCCGCCGTGGTGGCGGGTGGTGATGCGGCCGAAGTGGTTGCGCGCACCGGTCTTGTTCTGGTGCGACGTGAGCCCCTGGCGCGGGCCGCCCTTGTGCAGGTGTGAGCGGTCCACCTTGATGACGGCGCGCGTGCCCGGGGTTCGCGGCTTGTACTTGATGAGTGCCATGGCGGTTTAGGTCCTTCAGGCCTTCGCGCGGGCTTCGTAGTCGATGGTCTGGCCGGCGGAGAGGCTCACGTACGCCTTCTTCCAGTCCTGCGTGCGACCCGGGGTCTTGCCGAAGCGGCGCTCCTTGCCCGGCTCGTTCACCACCTGCACGCCGCGCACCTTGACGTCGAACATCAGCTCGACGGCCTTCTTGACGTCGGTCTTGGTGGCGTCGCGGCGTACGCGGAAGGTGTACTGGTTGTGGTTCTGCATCGCGAGCGAGGTCTTCTCGGTCACGTGCGGGGCGATGAGCACGCTCATCAGCTGCTCGCGGTTCACTGCAGTCGCTCCTCGATGAGTTTCACGGCGCCTACCGTCATCAGCACCTTGTCATAGGCGACGAGCGAGAGCGGGTTGAGCGCGGCCGCCTCGATCACCTCGACGTGCGCGAGGTTGCGCGCGGCGAGATAGAGCTTCTCGTCGGTCGCCTCGACGACGATCAGCACCGAGGGGAGCGACCAGGCCTTGAGCTGGCTCGCGAGCAGCTTGGTCTTGCCGGCCTCGAGCGCGAGGCCGTCGGTCACGAGCAGGCGCTCGCTGCGCGCGAGCTCGGAGAGCATCGAGCGCAGCGCGCCGCGATACATCTTGCGGTTCACCTTCTGCGCGAAGTCACGGGGCTTCGCGGCGAAGGTGCGGCCGCCACCGACCCACAGGGGCGAGCGCGAGGAGCCCGCGCGCGCCTGGCCGGTGCCCTTCTGCGCGTGCGGCTTCCTGCCGCCGCCACGCACTTCGGCACGCGACTTCTGTGCCTTGGTGCCCGAGCGGCCGGCGTTGCGGTAGGCGGTCATCACCTGGTGCACCAGGGCCTCGTTGAACTTGTGGCCGAAGGCGGCTTCCGATACCTGCAGCGCGCCCGAGCCGTTCACCAGCTTCAGTTTCATGGCTTACTTCTTCCCCGCCTTGGCCGGGTCCTTCGACGGACCCGCGCCCGCCTTGCTCGGCGCGGTCGTCTTGCGGTTCGCGCGCCGCGCGGCCTTGAGGGAGGCGCGCACGATCACCTGGCCGCCCTCGGCTCCCGGCACGGCGCCGCGGATGAGGAGCAGGTTGCGCTCCAGATCGACCACGACCACCTTGAGGTTCTCGGTCGTGCGGCGCACGACGCCCATGTGGCCGGACATGCGGCGGCCCTTGAACACGCGACCGGGCGTCTGGCGCTGCCCGATCGAGCCCGGGGCGCGGTGCGAGAGCGAGTTACCGTGGCTCGCCATGCCGCCGGCGAAGTTGTGGCGCTTCATGACGCCGGCGAAGCCCTTGCCGATCGTCGTGCCGGTGACGTCCACCGCCTGGCCTTCCTTGAAGAGGTCGGCCTTGATCTCCGCTCCGGCGGCGATCTCGGTCTTGTCACTGTCCGCGAGGCGGAACTCGACGAGCGCGCGCCCCGGAGCGACGTTGGCCTTCGCGTAGTGCCCGTTCAGCGCCTTGGAATAAAGCTGCGGACGGCGCGCACCGTAGGTGACCTGCACCGCGCGGTAGCCGTCCTTGTCCTGCGCCTTCACCTGCGTGACGCGGTTCGGCAGAACCTCGATCACGGTGACGGGCACCGTCTCACCGGCCTCGGTGAAGATGCGCGTCATGCCGGCCTTGCGGCCGACGAGTCCGATAGCCATTTCGTTCCTCTCAACCCCACGGGCGCTGCGACTGCCGCCCAAAGGACCCAAAGGCATGGGCTAAGTTATTGAGACAACAGGAGATTTTGCGCATCCGGGAGGGTGCGCGAATCTCGAGTGGTCTTGGGACTCGAAGGTCCCAACCTCGCCCGATGCCGCCGATGCGACCGCCCTGGACGTGTGTCCGGGGCGAAAAAGGGCGCGCAGTATAGGCGCGCACGCGGGTGGGATCAACCCTTCTTCGGGCTTGCTTTCCGGGCGTTTCCGCTCGCCTTCGCACGGGCCGCCTGCTCTTCCCCAGGCCGGCGTGCGCTTCACTTGGACTTGACCGTGGCCAGGGCACCTCGGAGTCAGTCATGCCCAGCCGGACGCTTAGATGCCCGCTCGTGCTTCTCCGGGGGCTCTAGGGGGGACCTCGTCCACGCGACTTTCCGCAGGCGGCGCAGGAGCTCAATGTCGAGCACTACGAGATCGCCCGGGCCCGGTTCCAGACCTTCACGCAGCTCGGCGACGCCGCCTCCGAGCACGACCTCGGCGCGATGCCGCTGCAGGGCCAGGGCGGTCCCAAGGATCGCGCCTTCGCGGTCGGGTGGCGCAGCCACGCTCCTGCCCCACTGCGGAGGCGTCACCCCGCCGCGCTTCTTGCGACGGGGCAAGCTGGAACGTCCCTAGAAGGAGGAGTTCGACCGCCACAACGGGCCATCAAGAGGGCCCGGGAGCTGCACCGGAACACGCCCTGATGGAAGAGCGGCTCGCCGTCTATCGCGGCTCGCGGTTCGCAGACCTGTTCGCCCTGGCGCCCGAGAGCGTGACGACCGCCGCCGGATCGGACAGCGACTAGTCGGACGTCCGCGAGGTCCGCGCGGGCAGTTCTCACGCTGGTTGGCGGTAAGGTCGTGTACGAGGCGAACACGCTGTAGTAATCCAGCCCGCCGCACCAGCGGGTGAACCGATCGGCGCGCGGCGTGGGGGCGAGAAAGGTGCCGCGCTCAAGGCCATGACGGAGCGCGACTTGCGCGGCCACGCCTGCTCCTGATGCACTGGGACCGCGGCAGAGGGCTGCGCTACCCCGAGCTTGGCAGCGCCCGGTCGCGACCGCGAGGGACTCATGGGCACCGCACTGTGATCAGGCGGGCGCGCTCTTGCTAGCCTGTACTTCTGAGAATCCCTCCGCACCGGAATGCGGCGCCAGCCACAGCATCTTTAAAGGAGTGCAACCATGCAGCTGCGCAAACTCGGCAAGAGCAACCTCGAAGTCTCAGCGCTCGGCCTCGGCTGCATGAGCATGAGCTACGCGTACGGGCCGCCCGGCGAGCAACAGCAGATGATCGCCCTGCTGGGCGCGGCGGTGGATCGCGGCATCACGTTCTTCGATACCGCGGAGATCTACGGGCCGCGCACCAACGAGGAGCTCCTCGGCGAGGCCCTGGCGCCTTACCGCCGGCGGCTGGTGATCGCCACGAAGTTCGGCTTCAGGATCGACGCCCAGGGTCGGCCGGCGGGCCTCGACAGCCGGCCCGAGCACATCGGCGAGGTCGTGGAAGCCTCCCTCAGGCGGCTGCGCACGGACTACATCGACCTCCTCTACCAGCACCGCGTCGATCCCGAAGTGCCCATCGAGGACGTCGCGGGCACGGTGCGCGAGCTGATCCGCGCCGGCAAGGTCCGCCACTTCGGCCTGTCCGAGGCCGGCGTGGAGACGATCCGGCGCGCGCACGCGGTGCAGCCCGTGACCGCACTGCAGAGCGAGTATTCACTGTGGTGGCGCGAGCCGGAGACCTCCGTGCTGCCGACGCTCGAAGAGCTCGGCATCGGCTTCGTCTGCTTCAGCCCGCTCGGGCGCGGCTTCCTCACGGGAAAGATCGACGAGCGCACGCAGTTCGACCGCAACGACTTCCGCAACACCCTCCCGCGCTTCGCCGCCGAGGCGCGCAAGGCCAACATGGCGCTCGTCGCCCGGCTCGCCGCGATCGCTGCGCGCAAGCAGGCGACGGCGGCGCAGCTGTCACTCGCGTGGCTGCTGGCGCAGAAACCCTGGGTCGTGCCGATCCCCGGCACCACCAAGCTCGCGCGGCTGGACGAGAACATCGGTGCGGCGGCGATTGAACTGACGCCACAGGACCTGGCCGAGATCGACGAGGTCACCGCGCAGATCCGCGTGCAGGGTGATCGCTATCCGGAGCAGCTCAACCGCACCGTCGGGCGGTGAGCGAAGAGAGCCGGAAGGAGCGGGGGGAAACGACGCGGCCCGCGCAAGAGCGGGCCGCGTGGTGCAGCGTCAGTTCAGCTTGATCTGCACGTCGACGCCCGCGGGCAGCTCGAGCTTCATGAGTGCGTCCACCGTCTTGTCGGTGGGATTTACGATGTCCATGAGGCGCTTGTGGGTGCGCAGCTCGAACTGGTCGCGCGCGTCCTTGTCGGCGTGCGGGGAGACGAGCACCGTGAAGCGCTCCATCTTGGTGGGCAGCGGCACGGGACCCTTGACCGTCGCGCCGGTGCGCTTCGCGGTCTCGACGATCTCGCGCGCAGACGAGTCGATGAGGCGGTGGTCGAACGCCTTCAAGCGGATGCGGATGTTCTGATTGGCCATTGCGTTCTACTCCAGCGCCGGGCTCGTCATTACTTCAGGATCTTGGAGACCACGCCCGCGCCGACGGTCTTGCCGCCCTCACGGATCGCAAAGCGCAGTCCCTCTTCCATGGCGATCGGGCTGATCAGCTCGACCGTCATCTTGATGTTGTCTCCGGGCATGACCATCTC
>DATBBQ010000006.1:0-10302 GCA_036270915.1 Steroidobacteraceae bacterium | reverse complement strand
CCCACCGCGGCGAGGTCGTGGCTGATGAAGAGCAGCGCCAGGTCCTGCGTGCGCTTCAGTTCGGCCAGGACGGCGACGATCTGCCGCTGCGTCGGCAGGTCGAGCGCGCTCAGCGGCTCGTCGCACACGAGCACGCGCGGGGTCAGCACGAGCGCACGCGCGATGGCGACGCGCTGCGCCTCCCCGCCCGAGAGCTCGTGCGGGTAGCGCCCGAGCAGGGTTTGCGGCAGGGCGACGCGCGAGAGAGCGGCCGCCGCCAGCTCGCGGCGCGCGTGCTCACCGAGGGCGGGCTCGTGAACCTTGAGCCCCTCGCACACGCTCTCGAGCACCTTCTGGCGCGGATCGAGGCTGCCGACGGGGTCCTGGAAGATGATCTGCACGTCGCGCCGCGCGCGCCGCAGCGCCTCCCGGGGCAGCTGCGAGGTCGCCCGCGACCACCACAGCACGCGGCCGTGCGCGGGCTTCAGGAGCGCGAGCGCGGCGAGCGCGAGCGTCGACTTGCCGCTTCCGGACTCCCCGACGAGGCCGAGCGCCTCCCCGGCCCGCAGCGTCAGGCTCACCGCATCGAGTGCGGTGAGCTCGCGGGTGCGCATCCCCCGGCCGCCCACGGGGTAGCGCACCGTGAGGGCCTCGAGCGTGAGCGCCGCCGGCTTCGTGGCATCCGGGGCGCCGGGCGGGCCGTCCGTGGCGGCGGCGAGGCGCACGAGCTCGCGCGTGTAGGGATCGCGCGGTCGAGTCAGGAGCGAGTGCGCGGGTGCGCTCTCGATGAGGCGGCCGGTGCGCAGCACCGCGATCCGGTCGGCCAGGGCGCCGACGACGTTCAGGTCGTGGCTGATGAGCACCAGCGCGAGCGAGCGCGCCGCCTTCATCTCGAGCAGCAGGGCGAGGATCTGCGCCTGCACGGTGGCATCGAGCGCCGTCGTCGGCTCGTCCGCGATCAACAGTTTCGGCTGTGCGGCCAGTGCGATGGCGATCACGACCCGCTGGCGCTGGCCGCCGGAGAGCTCGTGCGGGAAGGCGCGCGCGCGCCGCGCCGGATCATCCAGATGCACCTGCTCAAGGAGCGCCGGCACGCGGCGCCGGGCCTCCCGCCTGCTCAGGCCCTCGTGGCGCACGAGCACCTCCGCCAGCTGCGCGCCGACCGGCAGATGCGGGGTGAGCGAGCCGGCAGGGTCCTGGAACACCATGCCGATCGAGGCGCCGCGTACGCGTTCGAGCGCGCGCTCGGGCAGGCCGAGGAGCTCGCGGCCGAAGAGCCGCGCGCTGCCGCTCGTGCGGCCGTTGGCGCCGAGGAGCCCGAGCACCGCGAGGAACAGCTGGCTCTTGCCCGCGCCGGACTCACCGACGAGGCCGAGGCACTCCCCGGAGGCGACGGTCAGGGCGACGTCCTCGACCGCCCTCACCGGCCCACGCGGGGTTGCGAAGCTCACCGAGAGCCCTTCGAGCGCGAGCAGCGGCGCCGTCTCAGTGCTCACGGGGATCGAGCGCGTCGCGCAGTGCGTCGCCGAGGAAGTTCAGACACACGAGCAGCAGCACGAGGCCGCCCGCCGGGATCAGCAGCAGCCAGGCCGCGGACTCCATCTCCTGCGCGCCGACCAGGATCAGGTTGCCGAGGCTCGCGCGCGGCTCCTGCACGCCCAGCCCGAGAAAGCTGAGGAAGCTCTCGAAGAGGATCATCTGCGGCACGGTGAGGGTCGCGTAGACGAGCACCGGACCCAGGAGGTTCGGCACGACGTGCCGTGTCAGGACCGCGAGCGGCGTGAGGCCCGTGGCGCGCGCGGCGGTGACGAACGCTCGCCGCCGCAGGATGAGCGTCTCGGCGCGCACGATGCGCGCGGTGGTCAGCCAGCCGACCGCGCCGAGCGCGACCAGCAGCACCGCCAGGCTCCCGCGCGGGAAGAGCGTGGTGAGGATGATGACGATGAACAGGTACGGCAGCGCGTACAGCACGTCGACGGTGCGCATGAGCAGCGCGTCCGTGCGCGCACCGGCGTAGCCGGCGAGCGCCCCCCAGGCGATGCCGATGAGCAGGCTGACGAGCGTCGCGAGCACGCTGATGAGGAGCGACAGGCGCAGGCCGCTCAGCGTGCGCACGTACAGGTCGCGCCCGAGGCGGTCGGTGCCGAACCAGTGACCGGCGGCGAAGCCGGGGGCGCGCGCGAGGTGCTGCCAGTCGAGACTCTCGGGGGCCCAGGGGCTTAAGGACGGACCCAGCAGGGCGAGGAGCACCAGGAGCGCGAGCCCGAAGAGCGCGACGCGCGCGCCGCGGCGCGCGAGGAGGCGCTGCGCGGCCTCGTGCCACGGGCCCGCCCGGGCCGGGGCTTCGGCCTCAGACCGAGCGGGCGCGCGGATCGATCCAGCCATAGATGAGGTCCGCGCACAGGTTGAGAATGAGGGTGAGGACGGCGTACACGATCACCATCCCCATGACGAGTGGATAGTCGCGCTCGATCGCACCCTGCACGAGGAAGCGTCCGCTCCCGGGCAGCCCGAAGACCGTCTCCACCACGAGCGAGCCGGTGACGACGAAGGCCGCCGCGGGTCCGAGATAACTCACCGCCGGCAGCAGCGCCGGCGGCAGCGCGTGACGCAGCAGCACGCGCGCGCCGCTCAGGCCCCGGGCGCGGGCGCTGCGCACGTAGGGCGCGCGCAGGACCTCGAGCAGCGCCGCGCGCGTCAGGCGCGCGAGCGAAGCGGCGACCGGCAGCGCGAGCGTCAGCACCGGCAGCACCCAGTAGCGCGGCGCGCCGCTCTGCCAGCCCGCGACCGGCAGCCAGTGCAGGTGCAGGGCGAAGACGAGCGCCAGGAGCGGCCCGGTGACGAAACTCGGCAGCGCCAGGGCGAGCGCCGCGGCTGCCGTGATGCCGTGGTCGGCCGCGCCACCGCGCGCGAGAGCCGCGGCGACCCCGGCGGGCACGCCGAGCGCGACGGCGAGGAAAAGCGCCGCGAGGCCGAGCGTGAGACTCACCGGCAGCCCCTGGGCGATGAGCTCGCGCACCGTGAAATCGCGCTGCCGGAGCGAGGGGCCGAAGTCCCCGCGCGCGAGCCCGGAGAGGTAGCGCCCGAACTGCACCGGCAGCGGCGCATCCAGGCCATAGAGGCGTTCGAGGTTAGCGCGCACCGCGGGGGCGAGCGTCTGCTCCTGGTCGAAGGGCCCGCCGGGCGCAAGCCGGAGGATCATGAAGGAGATGCTGACGATGACGAGCAGGGTCGGAATGAGTCCGGTGAGGCGCCGGAGCACGTAGCTCAGCATGCACGGACTTTAGGGAGGCCGTGCGCAATCCGTCAACGCCGTGGCCGGTCCCGGCAACACCGCCCGCCGGCGGCCGGTATACTGCGACGCCTCCCGCCCGCCTCGCCGGGTGACCCGAGACCTTTGGCATGAAGCGCATCCTGGTCGGCATCAAGCGCGTGGTCGATTACAACGTGCGCATCCGGGTGAAGCCCGACATGAGCGGCGTGGTGACCGACGGGGTGAAGATGAGCATCAACCCCTTCGACGAGATCGCCCTCGAGGAGGCGCTGCGCATCAAGGAGCGCGGGCTCGCCGAGGAGGTGATCGTCGCCACCGTGGGGCCCGCCGACTGCCAGCCGCAGCTGCGCACCGCGCTCGCCATGGGGGCCGACCGCGCGGTCCTCATCGAGGCGAGCGGCGTGATCGAGCCGCTCATCGCCGCGCGCGCGCTCCTGAAGCTGATCGAGCGCGAACAGCCGCTCCTCGTCATCCTCGGCAAGCAGGCGATCGACGACGACAACGGCCAGACCGGCCAGGTGCTCGCGGCGCTGTGGAACCGGCCCCAGGCCACCTACGCCTCGCGGCTGGAGATCACGGGCGAGACGGCGCGCGTCACGCGCGAGGTGGACGCGGGGCTCGAGACGCTCGAGGTCGACCTGCCGGCGGTCATCACCACCGATCTGCGCCTGAACGAACCGCGCTACGTGAAGCTGCCGGACATCATGAAGGCGAAGAAGAAGCCGCTCGACATCCTCGCCCTCGCCGCCCTGGGCGTCGAGCCGCGCCAGCAGCTCAAGCTCGTACGCTTCGAGCCGCCGCCGCAGCGCCAGAAGGGCATCCGGGTCAAGGACGCCGCGGAGCTGGTCGCGGCGCTCAAGAAGAAGGGACTGCTGTGAGCGCCAAAATCCTCGTCATCGCCGAGCACGACGGCGCCCGGCTCAACGCCAGCACCGCCAAGTGCGTCACCTGCGCGCGCGCGCTCGAGGGCGCCGAGATCACCGTCGCGGTGTGTGCGGCGGATCCCGCCGCGATCGCCGCCCAGGCCGCAGCGCTCGCGGGCGTCGCCGGCGTCGTGACGCTCGCGAACCCCGCCAACGCGCACGCGCTCGCCGCGGTGCTCGCGCCGCAGATCGTGGCGATCGCCCCGCCCTACACGCACCTCCTGGGTCCCTCGACCACCTTCGGCAAGGACCTGATGGCGCGCATCGCCGGGCTCCTCGGGGCGCCGCAGGTAAGCGACATCATGGCGATCGAGAGCGCGACGCGCTTCCGCCGCCCGATCTACGCCGGCAACGCGATCCTCACGGTCGAGGCGGAGCCGGGGGTGAAGGTCGTCGGCACGGTGCGCACGGCCTCGTTCGAGGGAGCGCCCGCGGGAGGTTCGGCGCCGATCATTAAGGCCGAGGTGAGCGTGCCGCTGCCGACCCACACGCGCTTCGTGTCCGTGTCCGCCGCCAAGAGTGACCGCCCCGACCTGCAGACCGCCGCACGCGTGGTCTCCGGCGGCCGGGCGCTCGGCAGCGCCGACGGGTTCAAGATCCTCTACAGCCTCGCCGACAAGCTCGGCGCGGCGGTCGGCGCTTCACGCGCGGCGGTGGATGCCGGCTACGCGCCCAACGAGATGCAGGTGGGACAGACGGGCAAGATCATCGCGCCGGAGCTGTACATCGCGGTGGGCATCTCGGGGGCGATCCAGCACCTGACGGGCATCAAGGACGCGCGCACGATCGTCGCCATCAACAAGGACGGCGAGGCGCCGATCTTCGAGGTCGCCGACTTCGGGCTGGTCGGTGATCTCTTCCAGGTGATCCCGGAGATGGAGCGGCTGCTCGGTTAGCGCTTCAGAGCTGCCCGAGCACGTGCTCGGCCGAGGAGACCTTGAACTGCCCCGGCTGCTCGATGTCGACCTCGGTCGCCACCCCGTCCTTGACCACGATCGCGAAGCGCTGGCCGCGCAGGCCCATGCCGTAGCCCTTCGCATCGAGCTCGAGGCCGAGTGCGCGCGCGTAGTCGCCGTTGCCGTCGGCGAGCATCAGCACTTTGTCCCCGACGCTCTGCGCCTTGCCCCAGGCGTTCATGACGAACACGTCGTTCACCGCCATGCAGGCGATGGTATCGACGCCCTTGGCGCGAATCTGGTCGGCGAGCTCGACGAAGCCCGGGAGGTGCTTCGCATCGCAGGTGGGCGTGAACGCTCCCGGCACGGAGAACAGCACCACGCGCTTGCCCTTGAAGATCTCATCGGTGGAGATGTCCTTCGGGCCCTCCTTGGTCATCCGCTTGAGCGTGCCCGAGGGCATCTTGTCGCCGGCCTTGATCGTCATCGTGGGTCTCCTCCGTTTCCGCGCCTTCCTTAGGCGCCCGCCGCAATGATGAGGGCCGGGAGATTCTCTCTCACCGGCCCTGACCTTACCTCACCCCCGGCTTCGGCCGGGTGGCCTCACCCCTGCTTGGCGTGCAGGCCCCAGAGGTACGCGAGCCGCTCGAGCACCGGCTCGCCCTTGGTCCCGCCGTCGCCCTTGACCGTCTTCCAGGTCTTCTGCGCGTCGTCCTTGTGGCCGGCCTTGAACTGGGCGATACCGAGCAGGAGCTTGGCGTCCGCGTCGTTCTTCAGGCCGCCCTTGGTGATGCCCTTGTTGAGCCGCTCGATGGCCTTGTCGTACTGCTGGTAGCCGAGGTACGCAAGTCCCAGTGCGACGTTCTTGGTCCCGGTCGTCGCCGCGTCGGCATCCTTCTCGGCCTTCGCCAGACTCGCCTGGTCACTGGCGGCGGTCTTCTTCGCCGAGTCGAGCAGGCGCTGGTTGCGCTCCTTGATGCGCTGCTCGGTGAATATGCCGGAGGAGAAGCCCTTCTCGAGCACGCGCACCGCCTCACCGGGTGAGCCCTGCTCGAGCGCCATCTGCGCCATCTCGTTGTAGTCGCCGGGCGTCTTGAGCACGTCGACGTCGAACATCAGGCGGTAGGTCTCCATCGTATTGGTGTCGTTCCCGGAGGCCTGCTGCAGCACGGTAAAGAGCAGCTGCGACCAGTACTCGGGCTTGGGGTAGTAGGCGACCATGCGCTCCATGGTGTGCTCCTGGCACGCCTTGTCGTCGAGCTTGATGCACGAGTTCAGCACCAGGGCGAGCTGCTGCTCCTTGGGCGTCTGGCCGGCCTTGATCTCGGTGTCGATGAGCGCGTCTTCGGCCTTCTGCGCGTTCTTCCAGTCGCCCTTGAGGTAGTAGGCCTGCGCGACGGTGTTCTTGTCCTCCTCGGTCGCGAAACCGCCCTTGATGGCCTGCTGCCCGAACTCGATCGCCTTGTCGTAGTTCTTGAGCTGGTAGTTCAGCGACAGGAGGATCTTGATGATCTTCGGCTTCTCCGACTCCTGCACGTACTGGGTGTCGCTGACCCAGGCCTCGCACTCCTTGGCGGCCTCGGCGTACTGGCCGGCGCCGACGTTCGCCTGGCAGGCGAACTCGTGGATCACGTAGACATCGTAGGGATTCTTGTCCGGGGCCGCCTGTGCCTCGCGGATCTTGGCGAGGGCGTCCTGCCACTTCTTCGCCTGCAGCGCCTCCTGTGCGGGCTTGAGGGCCGCCGCGACCTTCGCGGAGTTGGCCGGCTTCTTGTCCGCCGCCCCCGCCGGGACGCCCAGGGAAAGCAGCGCCACGCCGGCGACGATCCCGCTCGCAACTATTGCCGTTACCTTCATGTGATGGTTCGCATTCCTAACTGGTGACTAGTAACCGTATTCGGCCACGTTGGTGAAGCCGATCTTCTGCATGTGATTGCGCTGCGCCGCCGCCAGCACGCGCGCGACCACGCCGTACTTGGCACGCGCCTCGGGCCGCAGGTGGATCTCCGGCTGCGGATCCTTGACGGCTTCCTGATGGAAGTATCCGTCGAGCGCGTCGACGCCGGAGATGGTGCTGCCGTTCCAGGCGATCGTGCCGTCGGAGTCGATCTCCAGGTCGATCACCTCGGGCGGGGTCGGGTTCTGCGGGGGCGGCTGGTTCGGGTTGGGCATGTCGAGCTTGACCGCGTGGGTCATGACCGGCAGCGAAATGATCA
The DNA here is from genome assembly GCA_036270915.1 of Steroidobacteraceae bacterium. Lineage (GTDB taxonomy): Bacteria > Pseudomonadota > Gammaproteobacteria > Steroidobacterales > Steroidobacteraceae > 13-2-20CM-66-19. The sequence goes on along the minus strand of DATBBQ010000006.1, from coordinate 3,014 downwards.
GCGTGACCAGCAGAACCAGCATGACGTCTATCAGAGGCGTGGTGTTGATGTCACACATCACCGCGCCGGGCGCCGTGCCTGAACTCATTGCCATGGACGGTACTCCTGAAGACTTATCGGTAGCCGCGCACGCCGTGGTCGGGCTCGGTGAGGAAGCCGACCTTGATGATGCCGCCGCGCTGGATCGCGTACATCACGCGTCCGATCTGCTCGTAACGCGCGTCCTGGTCGCCGCGGATGTGGATCTCCGGCTGCGGCTTGATGACGGCGGCGGCCTTGACGTCGGCGAGCAGCGTCTCGCGATCGGGGAGCCTGCGGTCATTCCAGTAAATGTTGCCTTCCTTGTCGACCGCGATCGTGATGTTCTCGGGCTTGGTCTGCGTCGGGATGTTGACCGCCTTGGGCAGGTCGACCTTCACCGTCTTGTTGATGACCGGGATCGTGATCAGGAAGATGATGAGCAGCACCAGCATGACGTCCACTAGCGGCGTCGTGTTGATGTTCGACATGACGCCCTGCTCTTCCGAGGACCCGCCGACGTTCATTGACATGGCTTGTGACTCCTTGAGAGATGGCGCGCGGGCGCTGAGGGCGCGGGAGCGCCCCGCCACCGGCCTGCGCGCGCTGACTCACTTCAGCGAGGAGGCCTTGGCCGCCGCCGGACGCGCGCCGCCCATGGTGGGCGCGGTGCTGTCGGTCGGCATGCGCGCGCCGCTGACCAGATAGGCGTGCAGGTCGCTCGCAAAGTTACGCAGCTTGTCCTGCAGGTTCTTGTTGCGCCCGAGCAGCCAGTTGTAGCCCATGACCGCGGGCACGGCGACGAACAGACCGATGGCCGTCATGATCAGCGCCTCACCGACCGGGCCGGCCACCTTGTCGATGCTCGCCTGGCCGGCGACACCGATATTGACGAGCGCGTTCAGAATGCCCCACACCGTGCCGAAGAGGCCGACGAACGGGGCGACCGAGCCGACGGTCGCGAGCAGGCCCAGGCCGTTGGTCAGCTTGCTGTTCACCGTCTCTACGGCGCGCTGCAGCGACATGGTGATCCACTCGTGCAGGTCGATGCGGTCCGTGAGGCGGCCGTCGTGATGGGAGGCGGCGCGCAGGCCGTCCTCGGCGATGCCGCGGAACTCGTCACCCTTCCTCAGACGCTCGACGCCGTCCTTGACCGACGGGGCGGTCCAGAACTGCTTCTCGACGACGCGCGCGGCCTGCTTGAGTTTGTACTGATCCCACAGCTTGGTCAGGATCACGTACCAGGACGCGAGCGACATGATCAGGAGCAGGATGAGGACGGAGCGAGCGATGATATCGCCGGTCGCCCACAGGGCCTGCAGGCCGTAGGGATTGCTGGTGCTGACCGTGCCGGCGGCGGCGGTGGTGGCGGTGGCTACTTGGTTTTCCATGGTGTTCCTCGAACGAAAAGATTGTCGCCGACTGCGCGCGGCGTCTGCTCATCTCAACTGGAATCGGATCCCGAGCTTGTTGCAGCCGGCGACCGGCTTGCCGTCCTCCATCGCGGGCTTATAGCGGCCCGAGGCGGCGGTGGTTAACTTGATCGCGCCCTCATCGAGCCGCACGCTGCCGGATGACTTGTCGATAGTCGGAGCGCCGGTGAGCTTACCGTCCGGACCGACGCACACATTGACGACCGCCATCCCCTGCTCTTCCAAGCGCCGCGACGCGGGCGGGTAGTACTCGTCGCTGTTCGGGAAGCCCTTGCCGGGCCCCACCGGGGTCCTGACGGAGGCGTGGGCCACGGGCGCCGGCGCGACGTGCTGAGTCGTGGTGTTGGTGATCGCGGTGGTCGCGGCCTGCGCCTGCGGCAGCTCGATCACGGTGTCACTCGGCGGGATCTCGACCGGCGGCCGCTCGAACTGCGGCGGCGGTGGCGGCGGTGGCGCCTCCTGGGTCTTGATCTCTTCCTGGATCACCGTCTGGATCGGCGGTGCGAGCGCCTCGATCATCTTGTGCGCCAGGCCGGTTGCCAAGGCCCATGCGATAAATACGTGCAGCGCGAGAATCGCCCCCACGACGACGCCCCGTCGCGTGAGGAACATCGAGTCCTGTTCAATGTAGGCTGACATGGGTAACGATCAGTAATCCTTCATCAAAAAGACACCGGTCCACGGTGAACGACGGCCCCCACAACCGCCGTAGCAACCGAAGAATCCGGACCCTCTGGTCGTCTCGGCGGTCGCGTCCGCCGGACTCCTCTACATCATACTGGCCAACACACCTTTTTGCGGCATTCGGTCCGGTGGGCGCGTGATTGTAAGAATCGGCCCCGGACGGTGTGCGCGCTGGCGCAGCGACGAATGCTTAACCGAACTGTAACCGCTGCCTTGGGGGCTGACAACTCCGGCGAAGGCTTAAGAGTGACCGCGACGGGGCTGTATCGGTTCAGTCACCGCTCCGCGCGAGGCGCTCCCCACGAGCTGCGCATATTTCGCGAGCACGCCGGAAGGTGCGTGCGCACGAGGCTTCCATGTCGCGCGGCGCCGCCGCAATTGCGTCGCCGTCAGCTCGACGCGTATGTGTTTTTTGACCGCGTCGATCGCGATTCGATCCCCGTTCTTGATGAGGCCGATCGGCCCGCCGACGGCGGCCTCGGGCGAAATATGTCCGACCACGAAGCCGTGACTGCCCCCGGAAAAGCGCCCGTCTGTTATGAGCGCGACGTCGGCGCCGAGGCCCCGGCCCATGAGCGCGCTCGTCGGGCTGAGCATCTCCCGCATTCCCGGCCCGCCGCGCGGCCCCTCGTTGCGGATGACGACGACGTCGCCCTTCTTGACGCGCCCGGCGAGGATCGCCGCGGTCGCGCGCTCCTCCCCCTCGAAGACGCGGGCGCGGCCGGTGAAGCGCTCGCCTTCCTTGCCCGTGAGCTTCGCCACGGCCCCCTCCGGGGCGAGGTTGCCGTAGAGGATCACCAGGTGGCTGTCCTTCTTGAGCGGGGCCGTAAGTGGACGAATAATGTCCTGCCCGCTCATGTACCTGGGAACGCTTTCCAG
>DATBBQ010000005.1:0-11907 GCA_036270915.1 Steroidobacteraceae bacterium | reverse complement strand
GCGCCGGCGCTGCAATGTCCCCGACGACCAACACGCGGAGGACGGGACATGCGCGGCGACGGACATAACCGGGAGGGGACCGAGAGGCTGTGGAACTGGCTCTCGCTCGCCGTGCTCGTGGCGCTCGGCATCGTCTGGGCGCCCGAGCCGACGGCGCCCGGCGGCGGCCCGGTGCCTGCCGCGGCAGCGGCCGGACCGGCGTCGCACCTGGCGAGCGCGCCGAGCACTAGAACGCGTTGAGGCCGGTCAGCTCGCGCCCGATGGTGAGCTGATGGATGGTCTCGGTGCCTTCGTAGGTGATGACGCTCTCGAGATTGAGCATGTGCCGGATCGGCACGTACTCGGCGCTGATGCCGGCGCCGCCGAGCATGTCACGGGCGTCGCGGGCGACGTCGAGCGCCATGCGGCAGTTGTTCCACTTGGCGAGCGAGACGTGCGCGGGCAGCATGGTGCCGGCGTCCTTCATGCGCCCGAGGTGCAGCGACAGCAGCTGCGCGGTGGTGATACGCCGCGCCATGTCGGCGAGCCGCACCTGGATGGTCTGGTTCTGCGCGAGCGCACGCCCGAAGAGCGTGCGGGTGGCGGTGTAGTCGAGCATCTGCTTCAGGCAGGCCTGCGCCGCGCCGATCACACCCCAGGTGATGCCGTAGCGCGCCTGCGTCAGGCAGGACAGCGGGCCCTTCAGGCCCACCACGCCCGGCAGCACGCGCTCCTCGGGCACGACCACGTTGTCGAAGTAGAGCGCCGCGGTCACCGAGGCGCGCAGTGAGAACTTGTGCTCGATCTCCGGGGCGCTAAAGCCCGGCGAGTCCTTCTCGACCAGGAAGCCGCGGATACCGTCCGGCGTCATGGCCCAGACCACGGCGAGGTCGGCGATCGTGCCGTTGGTGATCCACATCTTCGCGCCGTTCAGCACCCAGTCGCCGCCGCGCTTCTTGGCGTGGGTCTTCATGTTGGCCGGATCCGAGCCGCCCTGCGGCTCGGTGAGGCCGAAGCAGCCGATGAGCTCGCCGCGCGCCATGCGCGGCAGATAACGCTGCTTCTGCTCCTCGGAGCCGAACGCGTGGATCGGGTACATGCACAGCGAGGATTGCACGGACACGAAGCTGCGGATCCCGGAATCTCCGCGCTCGAGCTCCTGGCAGATGAGCCCGTAGCACACCGCGCTCAGGCCCGCGCAGCCGTAGCCCTCGAGTGAGGAGCCGAGGAGGCCGAGGGCGGCGAGCTGCGGCACGAGCTCGCGCGGGAAGCGGTGCTTCTCGAAGGCCTCCTGGATGAGGGGCAGCACCTCAGTGTCCACCAGCCGCGCGACCGAGTCCTGCACCAGGCGTTCCTCTTCCGAGAGCGCGGCGCGTACGGCGTACAGGTCGAGCGGGTCGAGGGCGGCCTTGGGGACGGACTTTCCGGCGGGCGCGGCTTCGGCCACGGCATTCTCCTCAAAAAACGGCTCCCCGCGAGCGGGCGCGCATCATAGCCGGTCTGCCCGCGGCGCGGATATCAGCGCCTGCGCCCTGTGGCGCCGCCGGTGGCGTTCGTGCACCCTTTCGTTATGAAGATCCCGGAGATCCTGCTCATCGAGACCGTCCATCAGCCCGGCAGCCTCGTCAAGGTGCTGCAGGTGATCGCGGACGCGGGACTGGCGATCGAGCACCTGACGGCGCTGCGCCGCGATCAGGGGCGCACGCTCTGGGAGATCACCCTCGAGATGGACGAGGAGGCCGACCGCTCGCTCTACGAGCGCATCGCCGCGCTGCCGATCGCGCGCTTCCTCGGCAAGTCCGACCGCGTCTTCAACCGCCACCGCGGCGGCAAGATCCGCACCGTGGCGGCCCTGCCGATCACCACGAGGCAGATCCTGCGCGACGTGTACACCCCGGGGGTCGCGCGCGTGTGCCTCGCGATCCAGAAGGACCCGCGCGCGGCGCGTGAGTACACCGCGCTCGCGAACACCGTCGCCATCGTCACCAACGGCACCGCCGTGCTCGGCCTCGGCGACATCGGCGCGCTCGCCGGCCTGCCGGTGATGGAGGGCAAGGCGGCGCTGTTCGCCGAGCTGGTCGGCATCAGCGGCGTGCCGATTCTGCTGAACGACACCGCGCCCGAGCGCGTCGTGGCCACGGTGTGCGCGATCGCGACCTCCTTCGGCGCGATCCAGCTCGAGGACTTCGCCGCCCCCGAGTGCTTCGACATCGAGCAGTCGCTGCGCGCGCGCCTGGACAAGCCGGTGCTGCACGATGACCAGCACGGCACCGCGGTGGTGGCGCTCGCCGCGCTCATGAACGCCGCGCGTCACTCGCAGCACGAGCTGAAGACGAGCGTCGTCGGCCAGATCGGCCTCGGCGCCGCCGGCATGGGCATCGTGCGGCTGCTGAAGGCCTACGGAGTGCGCCAGATCCTCGGCGCCGACCGCAGCCCTGCGGCGGTCGCGCGCCTCGTGGCCGCGGGCGGTGAGGGGGCGACGCTCGAGTCGCTCATGCAGCGCTCGGACATCGTCATCGCGACGACCGGGGCCAGGGGTCTCATCCGCCGCGAGTGGGTGCGCGGGGGCCAGGTGATCCTCGCCCTCTCCAATCCCGATCCGGAGATCGAGCCGCTCGTGGCGCGCGAGCAGGGTGCGGCCTTCGCCGCCGACGGCAAGGGCATCAACAACGTGCTCGCCTTCCCGGGTCTCTTCAAGGGGGCGCTCGAGGCCAACGCGCGCGCCTTCACGGATGCAATGCTGATGGCGGCCGCCGAGGCGATCGCCGCCTGCGCGCGCGGGGACGAGCTCGTGCCCGACCCGCTCGACAAGGAACTGCACCAGAAGGTCACGGACGCGGTGCGCGAGGCCGCGGAAGGCGACGCGGAACTGTCTCAGTAACTCAGGTGCAGCGGCGGTACGCCGAGGCGGGAGCTGCGCGAGGCAGAGAACTGGGCGGCGCCAATCGCAGCCGGCTGCCACCGAGCTGACGTGTCAGGTTAGATCTGTCGCACGATTCGGCCCGGCGGCAGGACCCTAGTCAGCCGACGCGTTCTGAACTCCGCTGGCAACGCAGCCATTTTTCCGCGTGTCGCACGCGACGAGGTACGTTGCACTCTTGCCGCAACCCGAGACAGCCACTGTGTACAGGGCGCGATGTGCGGGGTCGTACCAACCGGTACCCTGCGGTTCCTGAACTGTTTCCTGTCTCAGAACCTGGGTTGTGGCCGCCGGACAGTCAAGCGCAGATGAGCCATGTTGGTGTGCCGCCGTGATGGCATCGGGTCGCAGCTTGTCGGCGAGATCTGGCGGTGCGCCCTCCGTTTTCTGTTGGAGTCCACCGGCAACGCAGGCCTGCTTACGGTCGTCACAGGACACCAGATAGGTCGTTTGCTTCCCGCACCCCGAGACATCCACGGTGTACAGCGCGCGATGCGGGGGATCGTACCAACCGGTTCCCTGTGGTTCTTCGATCGTTTCGTCTCTCGTGACCTTAGTAGTGACGGCCGGACAATCGAGCTCGGATGAACCGTGTTGCTGCGCGGCCTTCACGGCGCCCGGCAGCATTAAATCGGCTAGCTCTTGCGGTCTCTTTGTGCTGGCCGTTTTCTGTACATCACCAGCTACACAGCGACCATCCCGGTCATCGCAGGCGACCTGGTAGGTCGTGTGCTTCCCACAGCCCGAAACCGCCACGGTGTATGCGGCGCGACGCGGTCGCTCATACCAACCCGTTCCCTGAGGTTCCTCGATCGTTTCGTGAGTCAGCACTTGGGCTGTCGCCCCCGGGCATTGAAGCTCCGAAGAGCCGCTTTGGAGCGCCACCCTCTCGGCGCTGGGCTGCATCTTCTCGACAACCGGCTGCGAGCTGCAGCCGTGAGATGCTATGCAAATGGCGACCGCGAGCAGAAGAAACCATCTCTTCACCGCAAGGCTCCAGCGACCAGACTCGTGCAAGTGTGCGCGCCCCTCGTAGTCGATGCATCAGGAACTCCTCGCGCAATGCAGCAATCTCAAACGTTCTGTTCCGATCGAGGACGGCGATACGGCCAGCCCGGCCTTGGCTCTCAAAAACGTCTGAGTCGCGAGGTTGGGCGAAATTGCTGGAAATTTGCGAGGTGGCCGGAGCTATGACCGCGTCGCAGTTGGGGCGCGCTGGTCACCTCGACAACGTCGAGAAGGTGGAGTTGGAGGGTGCCCAAGAGGGCAGCCGCGGTGATCGTCTGGGCGATGTTGGAGATGACCTTCAGCCTGACGGTCACAGCTGAGAATGGTGCGCATCGGGCGCGCGGGGGCCCGCTGCAGCAGTCTGCCGGGGACCTGCGGGACAGCCCACGGCGCGGCCTGCGGGAGCAGCCACGGGTGGCGGCAGCCGGCGGCAGTCATCAGCAATCAAAGCTGCCGAGTCAGTACGGCAGCCTTAAGGCCCTGTAAAGAGCCGCGACCAGCCAAAGCGGCCCGATCAGCAGGAACTGCAGAGCGCCGAGGCGGCCCAGATGGGGGTCGGCTGACGTGTCCTTGAAGAACGAAGGCCGCCTGCCCTCGATCGCGTGCCCGACGAACTGCCCGATCCAGCCGAGTACGAAGACGGCCAGCGAGGTCGCCCAAAGCGGCACCGGCAGCTGCGCGAGCGCGCCCGTGAGCGCGAGCAGCACCGCTAGCGCCGCGGCGCTGCCGGCCGCGAGCGGCACCGAGAGGCACAGGTAGTAGGCGAGGGCGGCCAGGGCGGCGAGCGTCGCCCAGTTCAGCCACGGCGAGAGTCCGGCGAACATCACGGGTACGGGGAGCGACCACAGCAGCCCGAGCACGGCGAGCACGATCGCCGGCACGCAGACGAAGTGCAGGAGCTCGTTGGTCGGATGCTGATGGCTCTCGCCGTACTCGCGGAGCCAGGCCTCGGCGCTGCGCATAGCGCCCAAGCTAACTGCCGCGGGCGGGACGGACAAGTCCGCGCCGCCCGCGGGCTTTTTGGGATCAGGCGGGAGCCATCAGGCCGCGCAGCTTCCCGAGTGCGCTCGCCTCGATCTGGCGGATGCGCTCGGCCGACACGCCGTACTTGCCGGCGAGCTCGTGCAGCGTCGCCTTGTTCTCCACCATCCAGCGGCTCTGAACGATGTCACGGCTGCGCGCGTCCAGGCGCGAGACCGCCCCGCGCAGACGGTCGGAGTCGTCCTCGTCCGCCTCGGCGCTCTCGACCTGCTCGGCCGGATCGGCATCCGGGGACGACAGGTACGCGGCGGGGCTGTAGACCTCCTCCTCGTCGCTCTCCGGGGTCGGGTCGAAGGACATGTCGCGCGCCGCGAGGCGCTTCTCCATCTCGGTCACCTCGCCGGGACTGACGCCCAGCTCCCTGGCGACCTGGGCGGTTTCCTCGGCCGAGAGCCAGGTGAGGTTCTTCTTCATGCGGCGCAGGTTGAAGAACAGCTTGCGCTGCGCCTTGGTCGTCGCGATCTTCACCAGGCGCCAGTTGCGCAGCACGTACTCGTGAATCTCGGCGCGGATCCAGTGCACGGCAAAGGACACCAGGCGCACGTTGAGGCTGGGGTCAAAGCGCTTGACCGCCTTCATGAGGCCGACGTTGCCCTCCTGAACCAAGTCGCCTACGGGCAGTCCATAGCCGCTGTAGCCGCGCGCGATGTGCACGACGAAACGCAGGTGCGAGAGCACCAGCTCGCGGGCGGCGTCAAGGTCCTCGTGCTTGCGGTAGCGCTCGGCGAGCGCGCGCTCCTCGTCACGGCTGAGGACGGGAATACGGCTGACCCGATCCAGGTAGGCATCAAGGCTACCCAGCGGACCGGCCAGAGCGAGATCGCCCATGCGGGCGACCAGTGCGGTACCTGCAGTCATTCGATCTCCAATGGATTGGTTGCGCATTCTAGCAGTCACCCACTTAGAGTGCTAAAGGCCCGGGTAGTTCCCTCCGGGTGCCGCCGCCGAGCCTTGGCAAACAACAGCTTGCGCGCCGTGCCGGGCCCGGGGCATCTCCCATTCGGCGCGTTCCCGGCGTCCCGTTCGGGTCGATTGCCGGCAAAGGCACAGCCGAAGCTTTGCCGCCCAGCCGGAGCTTTTGAGCTGGGGAGGGGTTTGAGCGTAAAGTCCTCCTGGGGGCGCCCGGGCGCCTAGAAGGCCAAGAAGAAACCCAGGGGGAACCATGGAGCATCTCACCTCGCTGTCGCTGTGGGCGCCGATCCTGCTGTCGGCCGTCATCGTCTTCGTCGTGAGCTCGGTGATCCACATGGCGCCCTTGTGGCACCGCAACGATTTCCCGCCGATGCCGAAGGAGACCGAGGCGCTCGATGCACTGCGGCCGCTCGAGATCCCGCCGGGGAGCTATTTCATACCGCGTGCGAACAGCATGAAGGACATGAAGACCCCCGAGTTCCAGCAGCGCATGGCGCGTGGACCCGTTCTCATGCTGACGGTGATCAGGAACGGACCCGTCAACATGACGGCGCCGCTCACCCTGTGGTTCCTGTTCCTGGTGCTGGTCGCGTACCTCACCGCCCTCGTCGCCGCGCACACGCTGTACTTCGGCGACGGCTACCGGCACGTATTCCACGTCGTGGGACTCGTCTCCTTCATGGGCTACTCGCTCGCGCTGGCGCAGACCTCGATCTGGCTCGCGCGGCCGTGGGTGGTGACGCTCAAGGGCCTCCTCGACGGGGTGATCTACGCGGCACTGACCGCGGGGACCTTCGCCTGGCTGTGGCCCCGCTGAACGGGCACGTGGCGTGCGTCACGCGCGGTTCGTGTTATGACCGCGGGCGGCGGCGCCATGAATCAGGGCGCGCACTTGCGCGCACTACAGTGAGTTAAAACTTAAAAGTGCGTCACGAAAGCGTGACATAAGATTTGCTCTGATAGACTCAATCATAGGGGTCTTCGATGAGGCACAGGTCGCGATGATTCAGGGTAGGGTCCTTACGCTCGCGGCAGTCGCCTGCCTCTCGCTGGTCACTTCTCTCTGCCAGGCAGCTCCCCAGGGCAACGCCGTACGCACGCACCTCAGGGTCGCCGCGCGCGGCCCGGCCGCGGAGCCCTCGCTGCGCTCGAGCGCCGCGCTGATACTGGATACCAGCAACGCCTCGGTGCTGTATTCGCGCCGCGCCGGCGTCGCGGTGCCGATCGCCTCGATCACCAAGCTGATGACGGCGCTCGTGGTCACCGAGGCCGGCCAGGCCCTCGACGAGGAGCTGGCGATCAGCGGCGAGGACCGCCTGTTCGGCAGGGGCACCTACTCGCGCCTCATGCCCGGCACCCGTCTGACGCGCGGGGACCTGATGCATCTGGCGCTCATGTCCTCCGAGAACCGCGCGGCGCACGCCCTCGGACGCAACTACCCGGGCGGCCTCGAGGAGTGCGTGCGGGCGATGAACGCCAAGGCGCGCGAGCTCGGCATGACGAGCGCGCACTTCGTCGAGCCCACCGGCCTCTCCGACGAGAACGTCGCGAGCCCCGAGGATCTCTCCAAGCTCGTGATGGCCGCTTCCAAGGTCCCGGCGATCCGCGAGTACTCCACCGACAGCGACTATGCCGTGCGGATCGGCCGCCGGATGATGCAGTTCCGCAATACCGACTCGCTGGTGAGCAAGCCCGACTGGAACATCGTCGTGCAGAAGACCGGCTACATCTCCGAGGCCGGCCGCTGCCTGGTGATGCAGACGGTGATCGAGGACCGCACGCTGGTCATCGTGCTCATGAACTCCTTCGGCAAGCGCACGCGCGTCGCGGACGCCCGCCGCGTGCGCCAGTGGATCGAGGCCACCCTGCAGCACCCCGCCGCGCTCGCTTCCAGCACCTGACCCGCCCGCCGCCGCCGGCGGCCGTCCCTCACAGCTTCACGTCGAACGCCCGCTCGATGAGCCATACTGCGGCCACGAGCACGATCGCCAGCGAGCCGCCGACGAGCGCCGCGCGGCGGTAGAACCAGGTCCCGCGCAGCGCGAATGCGAGCGGCAGGAACACGGCGACGATCGCCAGTTGTCCCAGCTCCACGCCGGCGTTGAAGCCGAGCAGCGCGAGCAGCAGCAGCGGCCGCGGCAGGGCGAGATCGGTGAGCACCGCGGCGAAGCCGAAGCCGTGGATCAGGCCGAATGCGAAGGCGATCAGCCAGCGGCGTCGCTCGGCGTAGGGCAGCAGGTTGCCGGCCGCGGCGATCACGACCGACGCGGCGATCGCCGACTCGACCAGACGGCTCGGCAGTGAGACCACACCGAGCGCCGCGAGACTCAGGGTGAGGGAGTGCGCGAGGGTGAAGGCGGTGACGACCTTCAGGACCTCGAGGAATGCCTGCCTGAGCGTTGCGACCCCCCGCCAGCTGCCCGTCGCGCGCACCAGCACGGCCGGCAGCAGGAGCGAGAGCAGAAAGAGGATGTGGTCGTAGCCGCCGAAGATGTGCAGCACACCCTCGTGCACGTAGGCGAGAAGCTGCCCGGCACGGCCCGTCCCCGCCAGTTCGAAGCGCTGTTGCGCCCGACCGCTGCCGAAGACGGCGGTGCGTGTCCGCCCCCCGGTGCTCAGGCGCAGCAGTCCCTTGTGCTGCGGGTCCAGGTCCGCGAACAGCCGGTAGTCCACTTCGAGGCTGGCGGGGTGCGCGGGGCAGTCGGCCACGAAGCGCAGCACCTCGTAGGCGCCGTCGGAGTGTGTGTCGGCCAGGTGCGCGGTCGGGCGCAGCGTGCAGGTCGCCCCGTCGGCGCGCAGCCCGAGGCGCGCGAGCGCGTAGGAGGCGATCGCCGGCTGCCGCGCCCGCAGCTCGCCCCAGGTGATGCGTCCGTCGCCGTCGCCGTCCAGGCCCAGCGCGAAGTCCAGGTCGCGCAGCGCGATGTCCCACTGGCCGCTGATGCCCGAGGCGTCGACCGAGAGCGCGAGGTACGCGTCGCTCGGCTTGTGCGCCTGCGCCACCGCCGCGCCGGCGAGCGCGAGCAGTGCGAGGAGCGCGCGCGCGGCTCTCACGGCGCCCCCACCAGGGCACGCACCCGCACGTCCTCGAGCCGGGACTGCGCGAGCCAGTCGCGCACCGCCTCGAGCGCCGCGGCATCCCCGGCCGCGGCGGCGCTCGCTGTCAGAATGAGCACGTCCGCGGGCTCCTTCTGGACGTCCCAGTTCTCGCGGGCGAGTGCGAAGGCTGCGCGGGCATCGCCCCCGAGGAGGAGGGCGTAGCGGGCCTCCTCGCGCAGGTGCACGCGGTCCCCGCGCAGCCGGCTGGCGTCGATGCGCCCGCCCAGCTCGGCGGCGGAGGCCCGCCAGGAGGCGAGTCCGGCGGCCTTCTCGGCGAGCGCGTAGCGCAGGAAGAGCGCGTCCGAGCGCCGGGTGCTCTCGAGCAGCGCCAGCACCTCCCTCGGACGCCGCTGCTCGAGCAGAAAGTCGCTCCAGGCGGCAAGCAGGTACGGGTCCGCCGGATCGAGGGCGAGGGCGGCACGGAACAGCGCCTCGGCCGAGGGTGCGTCGCCGGCGCGCTCGGCCATCTCCGCGAGCGTGGTGAGCGCCCACTCGCGCAGTCCCGGATCGGAGCTTCGGTTCGCTTCGAGCGCGGCGCGCAGCCGCTCGCGGCTGCCCGCAAGATCCCCGCTCACCGCGGCGACCGCACTGAGGCAGGTGCTCGCGACGAGCTCCTCGGTGAGGGACGTGAGGGCGCGGCAGTCGGCCGCGGCCTGCGCAAAGGATCCCTGAACGGTGAGCACCGTGGCGCGGGTGAGCAGCGCCTGGGCGTTGCGCGGATCGGCGCCGATGAGTGCCGTCAGGTCCGAGAGTGCCGCGGTGAACTCGTGCACGCGCTGGTGCAGGATCGCGCGCAGGAGCAGCACCTCGCGCGGCGGCGCCGGCAGGTCCCACCAGCGCATGAGAGCCGCCTGCGCATAGCCCGCGTAGCGCGGGTCGCCGCTCTCGCGGCCGAGCTCGAGATACTCCCGCGCGAGGTGCACGGCGAGCCGGACATTGCCCGGCTCCTGCGCGAGGCGCAGGCGCTCGGCGCGCAGGCGCACCGTCACGGGATCGTCCGCCCGGTAAGGCAGCTGCTCGAGCACCTCGTCATCGTGCGCGGGCACGCGGGGCACGGCGTGCACCGCCCCGGCCGCGAGCAGGCACACGGCGAAGCAGGCGAGGCTCGTCCGCCGTGGGCGCGTCACGGCTGCCGGCCTCACCGCTGCCAGCACCGTGCCCGGCACGCTCCCGCATGCCGGGCACGGTCCCCTTCAGATGGCCTGTGGCTCATCGCTGTCGCTCAGGGGCGGGGCGACGGAGGCGACCGAGAGCGGTTCGTGCGTCTCATCGGGCGCCAGCTCAGCCACGAAGCCGATGAACGCCGGCACGCTCGCGAGTGCACCGGCGGGCACCGAGCTCGGCGTCGCGGACTGCGGCATCGGCGCGGCGGCCATTCCCTGGGAATCACCCCCGTTGCAGCCGGCCAGGGCCGCAAGCAGGGCGAGGAGCGGCGGGGCCGCGACGAGCGGCGTACGAGTGCTGTCTGGGTCATTCATGTCGGTCTCCTTGTCCGATGTCCGCCTCAGCCACCCGCGCCCGGAAGGGGTGTCTTCAGGTACGGGAAAGCGTTGTCGAAGAAGCCGTCGTCGACGAAGGCTCCGTCGGTGAGGGGCGCCGAGCCCGCCGGCGCATCGCCCGGCACGCAGCCGAACACGGCCTTGTTGTCGAGCGTGCACAGCACGCCCATCGCGACGCGCAGCTCTATGTCGACGACGTCGTCGCCCGGACGGCGGCCGTTCGGGAAACCGGCGGCATCGCCTGCGAGCACGCCGAGGTTCTTCTGTGCACCGCGGGCGACCGGAGCGATGCCGGTGTTGAGGCGCAGCATCTCCGCGGGCTTGACCGACTTCGGCTGATTGAGGCCGGCGACGCCGGTGAGGAAGGCCACCACCAGGTCCTCGCGCGGGAAGTTGGTCGGCGCCTTGGCGATCGGGAAGAGCGTCTGGATCAGTGCGGGCAGCGTCGGGTTGGTGACGTAGGTGAGGAACTGCGCGTCATCCTCGGGCTTGGAGGCGTTGAAGCGGTCCTTGTCCGGCAGCCCGATCACCACCTCGTTGACGAGCGGCATGCCGAGGCGCGAGACCTGCGTCCAGGCGCCGCCCTCGAAGCTCGCGCGATCGAGCCCCTGGGGGGGCTTCGGCACCAGGAGCCTTCCCTGCCGCAGGCTCGCCGTAGTCCAGCCGCCGATCACCGGATCACCGGCGGTCAGGCAGGCGATCGGCACCTCCATCTCGATCGCCGTGATGTTCTTGTCGGCGAGCGTATCGGCGTTGCCGTTTACCGGCCCGAGCGGGTTCAGGTTGATGAGGTCGAAGGTGGGGCCGAGCGCCACGACGAACGGATCCTTGCGCTGGCCGACGAACACGCGCCCGGGCGTCGGGCAGCCCGGAATCCTGATGTTGTACACGTACTGCGCCGCATAGGTGACGTAGCCCTCGACGCCGCCGAAGGTCTTGGTGCCGATGAAATCCGTCGGCTTGGTGAACACCGCGGAGCCGTCGGCGGCATTGGTCACCGGGGTGTGGCGCCCGGCGCGGCGATCGCCGCGCACGACGTCGATGGTGTAGGACTCGGTGACGTTGAGCGCCGCGGAGTTGCCGGCGCTCACCGTGCCGGCCTGCACCAGCGGGATCGCCACCTGCTTGCCGCCGACGTCGAGGGCGACGTCGTGCAGCTCGTTCTTGAAGCGGAACTGGAAGGTGAGGTCCTCGCGGCCGTCACCGTTGTTGTCGATGTGGATCTCGTAGAGCGCGTTCGCGTCCAGGGTGAAGTAGTTCGGACCACCGTACGGATCCTCGAGCGGCACGTAGTCGGCGACCAGGGTCACGTAGCCGGCGCGCCCGGGCTCGTAGCTGCGGAACATGTAGAAGTCGGCGCCGTCGACCTTCGGCAGCGTCGTGATGAACGGCGCCTCGCGATGGCTCGAGGCCCGCGCCGGGGTCAGCGCGAGCGCCGCGGCGCAAGCGAGC
>DATBBQ010000004.1:0-25844 GCA_036270915.1 Steroidobacteraceae bacterium | reverse complement strand
GGGAGCGGATCGGTACGGACATAATGCCTCGGGCCCTTGCGGGTGACGCTGCGCCGCCGATTCTAGGGAGACAGCCGAGTTCTAGAATAATCGAATTTTACCGCCCTGATATTCAATTGCTCTATACCTGCAGGCGAGACTCGAGACCGGGCTTGCGGGGGCTACGGCAAGTGCTCGCGATGCGATCGCCCGGACCCGCTAGCGCAGTTTGTGGATCACCCGTGCGGCGTACCGCTCGAGGGCCGCTCGCTTGACCTCAAGGCGCGCGGCATCCTCTGCGCGCTCGAGCCAGGTCGTGCCGTCCCAGGCGGCGGGCTGCCAGGGGACGGGTACGATGAGATCGTCGACACCGATCTCACCGAGCGCGTCGACCGTCTCCTGCGTCACCGGCTCGGCGAGCGGCAGCCCCACCTCGAACCCCGACTCGGGCAGCCCCGCGTCGCGCCGCAGGATGCGAATCGCCGCTACCGCCGTGTCAGCCTGCGCGAGGGTCATCGGCGGCGCGAGCCACCCGTCCTGGCGCGCGGCGCGCTCAAGCGCCGGCTCCGAGGCACCTCCGCACCAGATGCGCACCGGGCTCGCCGGCCGCGGGGTGAGGACACCGGCGAAGGAATAGAACACGCCCTCGTGATTCACGAATCGCCCGGTCAGCAGCTCGCGCACCGCGACGAGCAGCTCGTCCAGGCGCCGCCCGCGAGTCGCGAAGTCCGCGTGTGCCGCGCGGTACTCCTCCTCACGCGAGCCGGCCGCGACCCCGAGGACGATACGCTCCTGCGTCAACACGGCCGCCGTGGCGACGCTCTTTGCCACCGTGAGTGGATCGCGGAGCGCCGCGAGGTAGCCGTTCGAGGCGAAACGCAGGGTGCGTGTGTGTGCCCCCAGGCTGGCAAACAGCACCCAGGCGTCAGGTACTTCAGCGTCGGTCACGCTCTCGCTGAGGGCGGGACGCGCGCCGCGGCGATCCGGCCGGATCAGCTCGTCGCCGACCATCAGCCCGTGGAATCCGAGCTGCTCGGCGCTCTGCGCGAGCTGCGGCAGCTGAACGCTCTCTCGCATCGGTGGCAGAGATAACCAGAACTTCATGGCCGTGCACCTTAGTCCACGCGCTGCAGCGGGTTGAGCGAGTGAGGATGATGAGGCCGTGGGCGGCGGCCCGCCAGCAGGAAGGCGCCCTCACGCGATGCGGCTGAAGTGCTCGACTACGGGTGCCGCGGCGAGGAACGGTGCGAGCTGTGCGCGCCAGGCGGTGAATGCCGGCGAACCCCGAAACCCCTCGGTGTGATCCTCGAGCGTGCGCCACTGGACGAGCAGCGCGTAGCGGGTGGGTGTCTCGATCGAGCGCTGCAGCTGATGCGAGAGGTAGCCCGGGGTCTGCGCGAGCAGTCGGATGGCCGTCGGGAAAACGCTCTCGAACTGCTCCTCGGTCGCGGGCTTAACAGTAATGAGCGCGAACTCCAGTATCACGGCTGGCACTCCGTCGACGGTGGGGGTGAACCGGGGCGGCCGCGGCGCACGCCGCAACGCACGCCCCGTGGGGGTGTCAGTGACTGGTGCCGCTGCCTTTCAGGCAGGTGGACATGAACGACTTGCGGTCATCGCCCGTCAGGCTCTTGCCGCTCGCCTCGGCATTGCAGCTCTTCATCTTTTCCTGCTGGCTGTTGCCGGACTTGCTGGTCGAGCCCTTGGAGAGGCACTTCGACATGTAGGCCTTGCGGTCCTCGCCCGTCAGCTGCTTGGCCGAAGCGTCGGCATTGCAGCTGGTCATCTTTTCCTGCTGTGTGTTGTCGGCCTGGGCAAGGGGCACCTGGGCGGCGAGCGCGGCGAGCGCTCCCATCGTCACGAGCCAAGTCGAGCGTCTCATACCCACTCCTTTGCGAACGCGAGGATGACGCGGCATGTTAGCGCGAAGCGCGCCGCTTACTCCATGTCGGGATAGGGTCCCTTGCCGCCCTCGGCGATGAAGCGCTGCACGCGCGCCTGCAGCACCGGCAGCGGCACGGAGCCGAGCTCGAGCAGCGCGTCGTGGAAGGCGCGGATATTGAAGCGCTCACCGAGGGCCTTCTGCGCCTGCGCGCGTCCCTCAAGGATCGCCCGCTCGCCCAGATAGTAGGACAGGGCCTGCCCCGGCCAGGTGATGTAGCGATCGATCTCGGTGCCGATCTCGTGCTCGGGCAGGGCCGTGTTCTCCTTGAAGTAGTCGATCGCCTGCTGGCGCGTCCAGCCCTGCGAGTGGATGCCGGTATCGACCACCAGGCGCGCCGCACGCCAGATCTGGTAGCCGAGCATCCCGAAGCGATCGTAGGCGCTGTCGTACATGCCCATCTCGAGCCCGAGCTGCTCGCAATAAAGCGCCCAGCCCTCCCCGTACGCCGAGATGTAGGTGAGCTGGCGGAACGCCGGCTGGTCCTTGTGCTCCATGGCAATTGGGATCTGGAACGCATGACCCGGCGCCGACTCGTGCAGGGTGAGCGCGGTGAGGTTATAGAGAGGGCGGCTCGGCAGATCGTAGGTGTTGAGCAGGTACACTCCCGAGCCACCGCGCCCGGCCGTGTAAAACGGCGCGAGGTCATCGGGCACCGGCTTGATGGCAAAGCGCGCCCGCGGCAGGTAGCCGAAGTACTGCGAGGCCTTGCCGTCGAAGCGCTTGGCGATCCAGGCGGCGTGCATGAGGAGTTCCTCGGGCGTCTTCACGTAGAAGCGCGGGTCGCTGCGCAGGAACTTGAGGAACGCGGGAAAGTCGCCCTGAAAGCCGGTCTCGTGCATGGCGGCCACCATCTGCTCGTGCAGGCGCGCCACCTCGGCGAGTCCGAGCTTGTGGATCTCGGCGGGGTCGGTGTCCAGCGTCGTGAACTCGCGGATCTTCGCGCGGTAGTAGGCCTTGCCGTCCGGGAGATCCTCGGCGGCGAGCGAGGTGCGCATGCCCGGCACGTACTCGGTGCGCATGAAGCTCAGGAGTTCGCGGTAGGCAGGCTGCACCTCATCGGAGATGACCTTGACCGCCTCGGCCCGCAACGCCTGCTGCTTCTCCGGCGCTATGCCGGGCATCTCCTTGAAGGGCGTGTACAGCAGGCTCGCTTCCGGGGTCGCCTCGGTGACCGCGGTGATCGAGCTGTCGCGCCCCTCCATGGTGACGCGCGGGGGCGTGAAGCCGCGCTTGAGGCCCGCGCGCATCTCGTCCATCTCCTCCTTGAAGTAGCGCGGGACGTCCTTCATCTGCGCGATCCAGTGCTCGTAATCCTGCGGGTGCCGGAAGGTGCGCCGGGCGGTGTAGCCGATGTCCGTCCAGAACGTGGTGTCGGAGTTCGCCGGCATCTCGTAGTCACGAAAGCGCTGGTCGGCGAGCAGCGACGCGATCTGCACGCGATAGACGTCGCAGTTGACCTGTTCCTTGGCGGACAGTCGCGCACGCTCGATCCCGTCGAGCTGCTTCTGCACGTTCTCCCAGTACTTCAGGCGCATCTCCTGGGTCGCCGGGTCGACCCTGGGCAGGTGATCGGCGATCGGGCGCGTGGCGTCCTCGTCGTCGCTCCTCTGGTCGGTGCGCCACTTCCACTCGGTGTTGTAGATCGACCGCAGGCGCTCGTCCTCGTTCTGCGCAGAGCCGCAGCCCGCGAGCACGCCGAGCAGGACCGGCAGGAGCAGGGCCACCGTTACAAAGTTACGCATGATCGCCTTCCAACTTCGCGCGCCCCGTACGCGCGGGGTGCGACAGCATACCGAACCATTGCGCGGCGATCTCGCCCTGCGGTAAAACCCCTACATGTGGCGAGCCATTGCGGCGTTGTGTGTCGGCGGGAGCCTCGGGACGCTGCTGCGCTGGTGGCTGGGCGTCACGCTGAACGCACACTTTCCCGCGATTCCTCCGGGCACGCTCGCGGCGAACCTGATCGGCGGCTACGTGGTCGGGGTGGCCGTGGCCGTGTTCGCCACCTTCACCTCGCTCGCGCCCGAATGGCGCCTGCTCGTGATCACCGGTTTCTGCGGCGGTCTCACCACCTTCTCGACCTTCTCGGCGGAGACCTTCACGCTGCTGCAGCAGGGGCGCGCCCTGCTGGCGCTCGCCGCGATGGGTCTGCACCTGGGGGGCTCGCTCGTCATGACGGGAGCCGGCATCGGCACGGTGGCGCTGCTGCGCCACTGAAGCGCCGGGGCCGGCGGGAGCAGCAAGATGCAAGGCTCATTTCTGCGGTTCTACCTGCACGAGGGGCAGCGGCACGGACGCCGCCTGGCGTGGGAGTGGCTGCTCGAGCAGGCGAATGCGCTCGGCATCCGCGGCGGCTCGGCGTTCAAGGCGATGGCCGGCTTCGGCCGTCACCACGTGCTGCACGAGAACACCTTCTTCGAGCTCGCCGGCTCGCTCACCGTGGAGGTCGAGTTCATCGTGAGCGACGAGGAGGCGCAGCGGCTGCTGACGCTGCTGAACCAGGAGAAAATCCGCCTCTTCTATGCGTGCGTGCCGGCGCTCTTCGGCGTCATCAATCCGGGCCCCGGCGATCCGCCGGACAAGGACTAGCGGCCCGACCGGCGCCGCTACTTGCGCTCGATAGTGTGCAGGGGCACGGCAGCCGAGGCGGCGAAGCGCGGCCGCCCGGGCTCGGCGGCCGCGAGCGGCGGACACTCCTTCAGGGAGCGGCGGCAGCGCTCGGCGAGCTGCTGGTACTCGCGCGTGCCTTCGCGCTTCCACGCGAGCTCCTCGGCACGCAGCGCGCGCACGACCCGCGCCGGGATCCCCGTCACCAGCGTGCGTCTCGGCACGACGAAGCCGGCGCGCACGAAGCTCGCGGCGCCGACGAACGCCTCCTCCTCCACCACGACGTCATCCATCAGGATCGCGCCGATGCCGATGAGCGCATCACGGCGCACCGTGCAGCCGTGCAGCACCGCCGCGTGGCCGACGTGCGCGTCCTCCTCCAGCACCGTGTCCTTGGAGGGGAAGCTGTGCAGCACGCAGCAGTCCTGCACGTTGGCGCCCGCCCCGACGATGATGCGGCCGAAATCCCCGCGCAGCGAGGCGCCGGGGCCGACATAAGAGCGCGGCCCGACCAGCACGTCGCCTATCAGCACCGCCTGGGGGTGCACGAAGGCGCTCGGATCGACCACCGGCACGAGACCCTCGAGTGAATAGGCGGGCAAGGCTGTCGCTCACTGCGCCTTGCGCGCGAGAAAGGCACGCACGATGGCGCGGAATTCCTCGGTCTTGAGCTGCGCGCCGAACAGCCGCGCCTCCTCATCGATGCGCACCAGGAGCTCGCTCGGGTCGCCGTGCAGAAGTCGCCGGGTGGCGAGCAGCGCCCCCTGGGGCGCGCGCGCGAGACGCTGCGCCAGGGCGCGCGCCGCGTCCTCGAGCTCACCGTCCGCGACCACGCGGTTCACCAGACCCAGCCGCTCGGCGCCGGCGGCGTCGAGCACTTCCCCGAGCAGCAGCAGCTCCGCGGCGCGCTTCGCCCCCACGAGCCGCGGCAGCAGGAGCGAGCTCGCCGCCTCCGGCACCAGCCCCAGGTTCACGAACGGCATCGACAGCTGCGCATTGCGCGCGGCGAGCACCAGGTCACAGTGCAGGAGCATGGTCACGCCGATGCCGACCGCCTGGCCGTGCACCGCGGCGAGGAGCGGCTTTTCGTAGGTCGCGAGCGTCCTCAGGAAGCCGAGCACCGGGTGATCGGCGCTCAGACCCGGACCGTTCAGGAAGTCGTTGAGGTCGTTGCCGGCGCAGAATCCGGCGCCCTCCCCGCTGAGGAGCACCACGCGCACGGCGGGGTCGCGCTGCGCGGCCTGCAGCCCCGCGTGCAGCGCCGCGTACATGGCGAGCGTGATGGCGTTGCGCTTCTGCGGACGGTTGAGCCGCAGCTCGCACACCGCCTCCGCCTGCCTGATGAGGATCTCCTCGCCCATGACAGCGAGCTTGCCGAGTGTGCCGGGCGCGCGCAACTTCGCGCGCCGCGGCTACTCGTCCGAGGGCTCGGGGGCGGCGGCGCCGTGGCTGCGGAAGTCGAGGTCGCTGTCGGCGGCGAGCCAGGCGAGCGCTGCCCAGGCGGCGACGTTCTGGTCGAGCTGTGCGCGATCGACCTTGTCGAGCGTGTCGTCGCTCGTGTGGTGGATGTCGAAGTAGCGGCTCGCGTCCTGCGCCAGTGCCACCCCGGGAACCCCCGCCTTGATCGAGGGCTCCACGTCCGCGCCGAAGTCCGCCTCGGCGCGGCGTGAGAACAGCACGCCGATCGGGGTGAGCACGCGGCGCACGCTGTCGGCGAAGTCGCCCTTGGCGACCGCCGGCGGCAGGGTGAGCGAGTACACGCGGTCGCTCCCGAGGTCGCTCTCGCCAGCGAGCACGTGATTCGGCAGCTCCGCGAGGTGGTTGTCGGCGTAGGAGTGCCCGCCGAACTCACCGAACGGGGCGTTCGGCTGCGCGATCTCCTCGGAACCGAAGAGCACCACGCGCACGGTACGCTGCGGCCGGTGCGGCAGGTCGCGGATGAGCTTCACCGCCGCGACCATGATCGCCGTGCCGGTGCCGTCATCGATCGCCCCGGTTCCCTGATCCCAGCTGTCCAGGTGGGCGGCGAGCAGCACCACCTCCTGCGGCCGCTTCGCTCCCTTGAGCTCGGCGATGACGTTCTGCGAGTGCGCGCCGGCTTCGTACGAGGCGCTCGAGAACAGGCGCACCCTCGGGGTCTCCCCGAGTGCGGCGATGCGCTCGAGCTGCTCGGCATCCGGGGCGCTGAGCGCGAAACACGGCACCGGCACGCGCCCGTCCGTGTAGCGGGTCGTTCCGGTGTGCGCCAGGCGGTGATTGTCGGTGCCCGCCGAGCGCAACAGGAAGGCAATCGCGCCACGCGCGGCGGCCTCGTGCGCCCCGTCGGTGCGCGCGGCCACCGCCGGTCCGTATCCGGCGCCGTCCTGCGTGCGCACCATGCGCATCCCCACCATGGCGATCTTGCCGGTGAGCGCGCCGACGGGTGCGGCCTTCAACGCCGCGAGCGTCGGAAAGATCACGACGTCGCCCTCTAGGCCGCCCGCGGGCGTCGGCGGGGACTCCCCGAGCGCGGCGATGACCAGCGGCTGGGCAATCGGAGCGACCAGTTGCGCGCTCTCGCCGCCGCGCACCCAGGCGGTGATCGGGAAGGTCTCGATGTGCACATTGTCGAAGCCGAGCGCCTTCAGGCGCGCCGCCGCCCACTCCGCCGCCCGGTGCTCATTGTCCGAGCCCGCCGGCCGCGGGCCGAACCGCGTGGTGAGCTCGCTCACCCAGTTGAAGGCGATGTCGTGTCCGGCGAGCGCCGCATCGCGCAGCTGCGTGGCCACGGTCTCGGGTGTGGGCGCCGGCGCCGCCCGCACGAGCGCAGTGAGCCCCAGCAGCAAAAGCGTGCACGAACCGCGCAGCGCGGCGCCGGCCTTCGATTGATCTCGCACTGGCGTTCCTCGTCCTGAGTGAGCAAAGAAGGCGCGCATTCTACGGGAAGGCGGCGCGCGCGCACCACGACGGATTCGGACACCTCGCGGCCTACTCGGGCAGCTGCGTGATCGGCAGGGGCCGCGCGAGGTGAAACCCCTGCGCATAGTCAACACCGATGGTACGCAGCTCGGCGAGTACCGCCTCGCTCTCGACGCACTCGGCGACCGTGGCGATACCGAGCGCGCGCCCGACTTTGCCGATCGCCTCCACCATGCTGCGGTTGACCGCGTCGTGGCTGATGTGGGTGATGAACTGGCCGTCGATCTTGAGGAAATCCACCGGCAGGGTCTTCAGGTACACGAACGAGGAGACGCCGGTGCCGAAGTCATCGAGGGAGAACTTGCAGCCGCGGGTCTTCAGCTCGCTCATGAGGAAGCGGGCGTTGGCGAGACTGGTGACCGCCGCGGTCTCGGTGATCTCGAAGCACAGCGCCGCGGCGATCGCCGGCTCGCCCACGCTCTGCAGCACGAATTCAACGAACGACTGCTCGTTGAGCGAGGTGCCGGAGAGATTCACCGCGAGCAGCGGCAGCGGCCGCCCGCGCCGCTGGCGCTCGCGCAGCATCTCGATGGCCCGCTCGATCACCCAGCGGTCGATCACCGACATGACGTTGTAGCGCTCGGCCGCAGGGATGAACTCCCCGGGCGCGACCAGTTCGCCGTTGTCGTCGCGCAGGCGCACGGTGAGTTCGTAGAAGTCGCGCGCCCCCTCCCCGCGCAGGGCGACGATCGGCTGGAAGAACAGCTCCAGGCGGTTGTCCTCGGCGGCGCGCGTGACCCGCGCCACCCAGTGCATCTCGCGATGCCGGTGCGACACCCCCTCGGCCCCGTACACGTGTATGCGGTTGCGACCGGCGTCCTTCGCCGCGTAGCAGGCGATGTCCGCGGCGCTCATGACACTCGCGACGTTCTCGGTGTCGGCGTGGATCTGCACGATGCCGATGCTCGCCCCCACCGAGAGCGTGCTCGTCCCCCAGACAAAGCGGAAGTCGCGGATCCCCTGGCGCACCCCCTCGGCAATGCGCGTCGCCTGCTCGAGCGTGCAGCCCTCGAGCAGCACGCCGAACTCGTCACCGCCGAGACGCGCGATGGTGTCCGAGGCGCGCACCCGCGTCTGCAGCAGCCCGGTCACGTCGCGCAGCAGGCGATCGCCCGCCTGGTGGCCGCAGGTGTCGTTCACCACCTTGAACTGGTCGAGGTCGATGTACAGCAGCGCGTACGCCCCCTCCCCGCGCTGCGCGGAGAGCAGCGCCCCGTGCAGGCGGTTGTCGAACTCGCGCCGGTTGATGAGACCGGTGAGCGCGTCGTGACTGGCCTGCCAGGAGAGCGCGCGCTTCAGGCGCCGCTCCTTGGTGACGTCGTGGAACACCACCACGGCGCCGATGACGCGGCCCTGGCGGTCGGAAATCGGCGCGGCCGATTCCTGAATGGCCACCTCGTGGCCGGCGCGCGTGATGAGTACGGAGTGATCGGTCGGCGCGGGGCTCGTGCCGCGCCCGAGCACGCCGTACAGGGAATTCTCGATCGGCTCGCGCGTGAGCTCGTTGACGAGATTCAGCACCGCGCTGATCGGCTGGCCGCGCGCCTCCTCGAGGCTCCATGCCGTGAGCCGCTCGGCGACCGGGTTGATGTACTCGATGCGTCCCGCGGCGTCGGTACTGATGACCGCATCGCCGATCGACTGCAGGGTCACCTGCGCGCGCTCCTTCTCGGCGAACACCGCCTGCTCGGCGCGCTTGCGCGCCGTGATGTCGGCGATCGTGCCCTCGTAGCCGACGTGCCGCCCCGCGGCGTCGCGCATGGAGCGCGCGTTCTCGAGCACCACCAGCTGCTGGCCATCCTTGCGGCGCATGAGGAATTCCGCGTCGCGGATCTCGCCCTGCGAGTCGACGCGCCGCGCGAACTCGGCGCGGTCGTTGGGATTCCAGTAGAGCGAGGCCGCCGAGAGGGCATAAATCTCCGCCGCGCTGCCGTAGCCGAGCATGCCAACGAAGGCCGGATTGACCGACAGCAGTCGCCCGTCGCGGCCGCTCTGGTAGACGCCCTCGGCGATGCTCTCGAAGAGGCCGCGGAACTTCGCCTCGCTGCCGCGCAGCGCCTCTTCCGCACGGCGGCGCTCGATGGCGATGCCGGCAAGCTGCGCGGCCCGCGCCATGATCTGTGCCTCGGCGCCGCTCGGGATGCCCGGCTCGGCGCGGTACACGCCGAGGGAGCCGAGCAAGGCGCCGCCGGCGGCCTTGATCGGCGTCGACCAGGCGGAACGCTGGCCGGCCTCGAGCGCCGCCGCGCGCCGCTCCTCCCAGAAGGGGTCCTTGCCGACGTCCGCCACGAGCACCTGGCGGCCCAGGTACACGCACGCCGCGCACGAGCCGGCGCGTATGCCGACCGTCGCCCTCTCGAGCGCCGCGTGCAGCGGCTCGGGCAGCCGCGGGGCGATCATGTAGGCAAACGCGTGGCCATCCTCGGCGAGCACGCTCACCGAGCTGGCGCTGCCGGAAACGGAGGACTCGATGAGCAGGGTGATCGAGGCGAGCACCTCGGCCAGGGAGGCGTTGCGCGTGATCTGCTCGAAGACCTGGCGCTCGGCGGCCGCCATGCGCTCGGCGCGCTTGCGACCGCTGATGTCGGCGATGCTGCCGCGCACCAGGCGGCGCTTGCCGCTCGGCAGGCGCACTAGGCGCACCTCGCAGATGATCTCGCGCCCCTGGGCGTCGCAGTGCAGCCACTCGAACACCTGGGGCTCGCCCTCGAGCGCGCGCTCGATGGCGGCGCGGGCGCGCTCGTCGGAGGCGTCGCCGTCGGGCTGGCGTGGCGGGCTCAGCGTGACGGGGCCGACGGTGAGCAGCTGATCGGCCTTCAGGCCAAAGAGTTTCTGCGCGTTGTCATTGGAGTCGACGAAGCGCCCGGTGTCCGCATCGAGCACGACGATGGCCTCGGGGGCGTGATCGACGAGCAGCTGATAGCGCGCCGCGCTCTCGCGCATCGCCTGCTCGGACTCGCGCCGCTCGGTCACGTCACGCAGACACAGCACGAACATCTCGCGCCGCGACAGCGGCGCCTTGCTGACGGCGATCTCGGCCGGGAACAGGCCGCCGTTCTGCCGCAGGGCCCACAGCTCGCGTGCGGCCAGATCGAGCGCCGTGTCCCCGCAGCTCGCCGCGAGCCGCTCGAGCGCCTCGCGGATCGTCTCGCCCTCGGCGAACTTCGGTATGAGCAGGTCGATACACTGGC
The DNA here is from genome assembly GCA_036270915.1 of Steroidobacteraceae bacterium. Lineage (GTDB taxonomy): Bacteria > Pseudomonadota > Gammaproteobacteria > Steroidobacterales > Steroidobacteraceae > 13-2-20CM-66-19. The sequence continues at coordinate 15,164 of DATBBQ010000004.1, read as the reverse complement.
CGATGACCTGCGCCTCGGTGTAGCCGAACACCCGCTCGCCCGTCGGGTTGAGGCTCTCGATCACGCCCTCCTCGTTCACCACCAGCACGACGTCCTTGATGTGATCGAGGATCACCTGCAGGTGCCCGGAGGACTGCGCGCGCGCCTCCTGGGCGAGCTCCTGGGCCTCATCGGCCATGAGGCGCATGGACTCGACGATGCCGCGGCGCTCGCGGTCGAGGGTCTGGTAGTGCTCGTTGATCAGGCGCAGCAGCATCGGCACGTCCGGCCGGGCGCTGCCGCTGCGCAGCTCGGCCTCGCGCAGCTGCGCCTTAAGCTGCGGATGCAGCTCGGAGGCAGACTCGGGCAGCGGACGCGCGTCCCCGCGTACCAGCGTGGTCGTCGCCCCGGGTGTGGAGTCGGGGGGATCGGGGCGCGTCCGAAATGGCTGCGTCTTTGACATAAGCAAGGCAAGTGAACCCGATCAAGATCATAGGGTCCCCCCGGAGGCCACTTTGTGAAGCCGCTCCCGATTCTGTCGTATCGATTCGGGAAAGCCCGGCGTGCCCCGGCGGCGGGGACGCGGGCGGCGCTACCGGGTAGCCGACCCCGGTTTCGCGGGTTGCGAGGAGGCGGTCGCCGCAGTCTTGCCCGGGGGCATCGCCGGCAGGTCGGGTATCCCCTGCCCGGCGATCACGGGGATGGTGTAGGTCTGGGACGAGATCTGGCCGGCCGAGTCGACCGAGAGGTTGGCGGTCAGGGTGTAGATGCCATCCTGCTTGGGCAACACCTTCACGCTGTACTGGATGGGGACCCCCTCGGTGGGCTTGGCCGCCTCCTGCAGCTCCCCTCCGGAGACGAGTTCGAGCCCGTCCTCGCCCGCTACCTTGCCGAAGACGCGGTCGATGGCGGCACTGAGCGGCACGATCGCCAGATACACGTCCACCGGCTTCGCGACCTCCGGGCGCTCACGCAGGTCGAATTTCAGCTCCAGCGGCAGGGGGGCGCTCCCGGGCTTGACGCTGGTCACGGCGGACACCATGCGCGCCAGCCCGTCGTCGGTGGCCCGGGCCTTCTTCACCGCCGTGCGTTGGGCGGCGGCCTGATCGGCCTTGTGGCCGCAAGCGCTGGCGAGCGCGAAGCCGACGAGAGCCGCTGCGAGGGTGATGGTCCGCATTGTCCGTCCGTGCTGCTTCTGGAGCCGGTCTTAAGTCACATGCAGGCCAACAATAGCGCGACTGTCCGCTCGCGCGCACGTGCGTAGTAGGCATTTCAGGCGTCAGCCCTGAAGCAGCGGCGGGTCCTCGATCTGACCGATCTGCTCGAGGAGGTCCTGCAGATACCCCTCCCAGTAGCGCTCCTCGCCGAACCAGGGGAACGCGCGCGGGAAGGCGGGGTCGCCCCAGCGGTGCGCCACCCAGGCGGCGTGGTGCAGCATCCGAAGCGCCCGCAGCGGCTCGATCAGGCGCACCTCGGCGAAGTCGAAGTCGGCGAACTGCCGGTACCCCTCCAGCAGCTCGCTCCACTGACGCTGCTGCTCGTCCGGGGAGCCGGCGAGCATCATCCACAGGTCCTGGACGCGCGGCCCCGTGGCGCAGTCGTCCAGGTCCACGAACACCGGCCCCTGCTCGTTCCAGAGAAGGTTGCCGAGGTGACAGTCCCCGTGCAGGCGAATCCCGCGCACCCCGGCCGCGAGTGCGAAGGACGCAGAGACACTCTCCAGGAGCGCGCCGCTGACGGCGACGTAGCGTTCGTGCAGGCGCTCGGGCAAGAGGCCCCCGGAGAGCACCTGGGCGCGGGCCTCCCAGCCGAGGCGCTCGATGCTGATGCGCAATCGCGCCGCGAAGGGCCGGGTCGCGCCGATCTGGTGCAGCCTGCCGAGGGCGCGCCCGAGAATCAGGCGGGCCTCGGGCGCATCCAGCTCCGGTGCACGCCCGCGCAGAAACGGAAAGGCCGCGAAGCGAAAGCCCCGGTGGCGCAGCAGCGTCTCGGCGCCGATCTGCAGGGGCGCGGCGACCCGCATCTCGGCCCGCGCGAGCTCCTCGGTGAAGGCGTGCTCCTCGGCGATCTGCGCGTCGCTCCAGCGGCCCGGCCGGTAGAACTTCAGCACCAGCTGACGCTCCCCCGCCCCCAGCTGGTAAACGCGGTTCTCGTAGCTGTTCAGGGCGAAGAGACGCCCGTCAGGCTCGAGGCCAAAGTCCGCGGCCGCATCCAGCACGGCCTCGGGCGTCAGACCTGCGAAGGGCTGCACATCAGTTTCGCGGCTTTTGTTTATCATCCCTGCCACCATGGCGCACGGCGGCATATTAGTCACGGGCGGGGCCGGGTACATCGGCTCGCATGTCGCGTTGCAGCTGCGCGCCCGCGGCGAGCGGGTCGTGATCCTGGATGACCTCTCGCGGGGCTTTCGCCAGGCCGCTCTTGACACCCCGCTCGTCGTCGGCTCGGTCGGCGACCGCGCCACGGTCCTTGAGCTGCTGAAGACCCGCGGCGTGGACACCGTCATGCACTTCGCCGCCTACACGGTCGTGCCCGAGTCGGTGCGCGACCCGCTGAAGTACTACGGCAACAACACCTGCGCGACCCGCACGCTCCTGGAGTGCTGCCTGGAGGCAGGGGTACGCCACTTCGTGTTCTCCTCGACCGCGGCCGTCTACGGGATGCCGGCCGACGGCTTTGCGGCCGAGAGCACCCCGACCGCTCCGATCAATCCCTACGGCACCTCCAAGCTCATGTCCGAGTGGATGCTCGCGGGCGTCGCGCAGGCCTCGCCGCTGCGCTACGCGGCGCTGCGCTACTTCAACGTCGCCGGCTCACACTCCTCCGGCCAAATCGGGCAGGCGACCCCGAATGCAACGCTGCTCATCAAGGTGGCCTGCGAGCACGCGGTCGGCAAGCGAGTGGCCGTCACCATCTACGGCACCGACTACCCCACCCACGACGGCACCGGCATCCGCGACTACATCCACGTCGAAGACCTGGCGGCCGCGCACCTGGACGCGCTCGACTACCTGCGCTCCGGCGGGGCGTCGACCGTCCTCAACGTCGGCTACGGCAGCGGCTACAGCGTGCGCCAGGTGCTCGCAAGCGTCGAGCGCATCTCCGGGCAGCGACTGACCGTGCGCGAGGAGCCGCGCCGCGCCGGCGACCCGCCGGCGCTCGTCGCCCGCGCCGAGCGCATCAAGGCGGAGCTCGGCTGGCGCCCTCGCCTGAACGACCTCGACACCATCGTGCGCACCGCCTACGCCTGGGAGCAGCGCCTGCTGCGCGACCCCTGGTGAGCGTGAGGTCCCGCTAGGCGACGATCCGATACGCGGGCGCTACACGCCCGGTAGAATGCATGGGATGCAGTGGGGGCGCCCCAAGTCATTGAGCGGACTGATGCTGGTCGGCCTGGCCCTGATGGCCGGGCCGCTGCTCATCGCCGTCCTCACCGCCGTCCTGCAGATCCGCGACCTGGCCGACACCGGCCAGAAGATCGTACTGCAGGGGGTCGCAGGCGCGCGCGCCAGCCAGGCGCTCTTCGCGCAGATTGCCTCCCTCGAGCGCACCGCGCGCCTCTACGACGTCCTGAAGGACCCGAAGCTGCTCGAGCTCTACCGCACGCAGGACGAGCACTTGAGCAGCATCCGCGAGCAGCTCCAGGGCCAGGCCGCGACTGATGCGCGTGCGACGCTCGAGCAGCTGGGCGAGCTGCAGCAGAGCATCCGCACTACGGTGATGTCGGGGCCGCCCTCGGGGAGCAATGCCTCCGAGCTCTCCGCCCGCTTCACCGAGCTCACCGCGCTCGTCGAGCGGGTCGCCCAGCAGAGTAACGCGCAGGTCGATACGGAGGTGCAGGCGCTCGAGGAGCGCACGCTGCAGGCGCGCAAGCTCCTGCTGTGGTGGGTGCTGCTGCTGCTGCCGCTCGCGATGATCGCGGTGCTGTTGCTGACGCTCTTCCTCGGACGACCGCTGCGCCAGCTCGACCGTGCCATCAGTGAGCTCGGCGAGGGTACCTTCACCAATGCCATCTCCGTCTCCGGTCCCCACGACCTCGAGCGTCTCGGGCGCCAGCTCGAGTGGCTGCGGCAGCGCCTGCTGGAGCTCGCGCACGAGCGCAACCGCTTCCTGCGGCACATGTCGCACGAGCTCAAGACCCCGCTCGCCAATATCCGCGAGGGCACGGAACTGCTCATGGACGGGGCGGTCGGGGAACTTGACTCCAACCAGCGCGAGGTCGCGGCGATCCTGCGCGAGAACGGAATCAAGCTGCAGCGGATGATCGAGAACCTCCTGTCCTTCAGCGCCTGGCAGACCTCCAGCGTCGGTCTGGAGGCGACGGAGTTCCGCCTGCGCCCGCTCGTGAAGCAGGTGCTGGAGAACCAGCAGCTCACGCTCCTCTCGCAGCGCGTGCGCCTCGACGTGCACGTCGAGGACGTCACGCTGCTCGCCGACCGCGGCAAGATCCGCCTGATCCTCGAGAATCTGGTGTCGAACGCGGTCAAGTACTCCCCCAAGGGCGGCACGATCCATCTCATGGCGCGCACCGCGGGGGCGCAGCTGGTGCTGGACGTCGCCGACGCCGGCCCCGGCATTCCGGTGGAGGACCGGGCGCACGTCTTCGACGCCTTCTATACCGGGCGGGCGGCGCGCAGCACGGCCGTGAAGGGCACGGGCATCGGACTCTCGGTGGTCCTCGAGTTCGTCTCCGCGCACGGCGGCACGGTACAGCTCGTCGACGGGCAGTTTCCCGGCGCGCACTTCCGCATCACCATGCCGATCCGCGCGATCGGCGGGGACCGGCCCGCGCCCGTACCCAGCAGCAAGGCGCACGCGCATGCGGCGTAGCCCTCCCGTCCAGGGTGCCGGGCACCTCGCACGCGCAGGCGCTCTGCTGCTCGCCGCGGCGCTCGCCGGCTGTCCCATGGTCGGGCAGCGCGCCCAGCCGCCCGCGCCGGTCGTCAACCCCGCCTCGGCGACCTCGGCGATGCTCGCCGACTACCTGACGCTCTTGCAGAAGCTGGTGAACGGTCCGCCGGCGCAACAGGCGGAGATCCTCGCGAGCGCGCAGCACGACTATGACGGGGCCCCCACGCCCAGCCACGAACTGAGACTCGCGCTCATTCTCGGCACCCAGGGGCACCCGGGCACCAACCTGGCGCGCGCGCAGGGCCTGCTGCGCGAGCTCATGGCCAATCCCGAGATGCTCACCCCCGGCGAGCGGGCGCTCGCCTCCCTGGAGCTTTCGCAAATCGACGACCATTTGACGCTCTAGACGGAAAACCGCAGGCTGCAGGCCGAGGCGGTCAAGCAGGATCACGCGCTGGTCGCTAACGTGAACCACCGCCTGCAGGCGGAGATGGACGAGAACGCTCGCCTGCGTAAGGAGCTCGAGGAGGCGCGCGCAAAGCTCGACGCCATCTCCAACATCGAGCGCTCGCTGAACGAGCGCAAGCCCGCGCCGCCGCGCTAGGCACCAGACGCTTTCATTCGTTAAGGGACACGACTTTGAACCAGACCGGCAAACGCAAGGCACGCATCCTGGTGGTCGACGACGACCCGGGCCTGCTGCGGCTGCTCACCATCCGCCTGCGCGCGGAGAGTTACGACGTCGAGGCCGTCGAGAGCGCCGCCCAGGCGCTCGCCGCCTCGAGCCGCTTCCGTCCCGACCTCGTGATCACCGACCTGCGCATGGACCAGATGGACGGCATCGGACTGCTCAAGGAGCTGCAGAACCGCTGGCCGGGTCTGAAGGTCATCATCCTCACCGCGCACGGCACCATCCCGGATGCGGTGCAGGCGACGCAGATGGGCGCGTTCGGCTTCCTGACCAAGCCGGTCGACAAGCAGGAGCTGCTCGATCAGGTGCAGAAGGCGCTGCGCATCTCCGGCTTCGGCGCCTCCGACGAGGACTGGCGCTCCGAGATCATCACCCGCTCGGCCTCCATGGAGGAGAAACTCGCGCAGGCGCACATGGTCGCCGGGACCGATGCGCGCGTGCTGATCACCGGCGAGAGCGGCACCGGCAAGGAGATCCTGGCGCGCGCCATCCATCGCGGCAGCCCGCGGCGCAACAAGCCCTTCGTCGCCATCAACTGCAGCGCGATGGCCGAAGACCTGCTCGAGTCCGAGCTCTTCGGGCACGAGAAGGGCTCGTTCACGGGTGCCACGCGCGCGCATCGCGGCCTGTTCATGTCCGCCGACGGCGGCACGCTCATGCTGGATGAGATCGGCGACATGCCCATGCGGCTGCAGGTGAAGCTGCTGCGCGTGCTGCAGGAGAACGTCATTCGCCCGGTCGGCAGCACGGATGCGATCGCGGTCAACGTACGCGTCATCTCCGCCACGCACCGCGACCTGCAGCAGCTGATGGCCGCGGGCCAGTTCCGCGAGGACCTGTACTACCGCCTGAACGTCGTGCACATCGAGATGCCCTCGCTCAATCGCCGCCGCGAGGACATCCCGCTGCTCGTGGCGCACTTCCTCGCGCAGATCGCCAAGGAGAGCGGCGTGCGCAAGATCTACGCGCCCGAGGCGGTGGAGCTGCTCGCGACCGCCGACTGGCCGGGTAACATCCGCCAGCTGCAGAACGTGGTGCGCCAGAACGTCGCGCTCTCGCAGACCCCGATCATCCCGGTCGAACTCGTGCAGCAGTCCCTCGGCGGCACGCCCGGGCGGCTGCCCTCCTTCGATGAGGCGCGCGACGAGTTCACGCGCAGCTATCTGTCGCAGATCCTGCAGATCACCGGCGGCAACGTGAGTCAGGCGGCCCGCCTCGCGCGCCGTAACCGCACGGATTTCTACAAGCTCCTCGCCCGGCACCAGCTGACTCCGGAGGAGTTCAAGCAGCGCTAGGGGGCGCGCGCGTGTGCGGTTGCCCCGGAGAGCGCACAGCTCGCGGCGCGCCCGGAAGACCTCAGGAGCTCCCCTTTAGCGCTCCGGCAGTGGCGTCGGCGCGCTCGCCACGACGGCCGGCTCGGCGGGGTGCGGGCCGTTCTTGCCGAACTGCGCGGCATCGATGCTGTGCTTGGCGAGCAGGTCGTAGAGCGTCGGGCGCGTCACGCCGAGCAGCTCCGCCGCGCGCGAGAGATTGCCGCGCGCCACCGCGAGGGACTGGCGCACCGCCTGCGCCTCGGCGCGCTGCCGCGCGACGCGCAGGTTGAGGTACTCGGGCTCCTCGCCCGGGTCATCGAGCCCGAGGTCGGCGGCCGTCACGACCACCCCCTCCGCCATGATGACCGCACCCTTGATGCGGTTCTCGAGCTCGCGCACGTTGCCCGGCCAGCGATAGGCCTGGATGGCGCGGATGGCGTCCGGGGCGAGGCCGCGCGTCGGCTTGCCGAAGCGCTCGGCGATCTGCTGCAGCAGGAACTGCGCCAGCAGCAGGCTGTCGCCCTGGCGCTCGCGCAGCGGCGGCACGCGGATCGTGACCTCACTGATGCGGTAAAAGAGATCCTCGCGGAAGTCGCCCCGGCCGATGAGCGTGTCGAGCTTCTTGTTGGTGGCACAGACGATGCGCAGGTCGAGCGAGAGCAGCACGCGGCCACCGACCCGCTCGACGGTGCGCTCCTGTACCACCCGCAGCAGTTTCGCCTGCAACGACGCGGGCATCTCCCCGATCTCGTCGAGGAACACGGTGCCGCCGTCGGCGGACTCGAGCTTGCCCGCCGTGCGCTTGGTCGCGCCCGTGAAGGCACCCTTCTCATAGCCGAACAGCTCACTCTCGAGCAGCGTATCGGGGATCGCGGCGCAGTTGATGGCCACGAACGGCTTGTGCGAGCGACCGGAGAGGCGGTGCACGGCCCGTGCCAGCAGCTCCTTGCCGGTGCCGGAGTCCCCGAGCAGGAGCACGGTCGCATTGGTGGGTGCGACCTTCTCGATGCCGCGACACAGGGTGCGCATCGCATCACTCACCCCCATGATGCCCTCGAGGGCCATCGACCCGGTGCGCTCGCGCAGCCGCCAGTTCTCCTCCTCGAGCTCGCGGATGCGCAGCGCGCGGCGCACGACGATCGAGAGCACGCCCGGATCGAGCGGCTTGTAGTAGAAGTCCGCCGCCCCGAGGCCGACCGCGGCGACCGCGAGCTCGCGCGCGTCGTGCTCGGTCATGGCGATGATCTTGGTGTACGGGGAGATGTTGAGGATCTGGCGCAGCAGGTCGAGACTGTGCGCCGCGACCGCCGGGTCGCGTGCGGTGCCCAGGTCAAAGAGCACCACGTCCGGCTCGGTGCGCCGCACGAGCGGCAGGATCTGCTCGGAGCTCTCGCTCGTGGTCACCTCCAGGTCGGAGAACACCGTCTCGAGCTCGCGGCGCAGCGCCCGGTCGTTCTCGAGGATCAGGAGCTTCCTTCGCTGCATCAGCGCGGCCATCAGCGGGCTCCCTTGCCGAGCAGTACGACCTCGGCGGTCTGCACCAGGATCGCGAGGTCAAAGAGCAGGCTGTTGTTCTTGATGTAGTACAGGTCGTACTGCAGCTTCTCGAGCGCGTCTTGCTCGGAGGAGCCGTACGGGTAGCACAGCTGCGCCCACCCCGTGATTCCGGGCTTCACGTAGTGGCGCTGCACGTAGTAAGGGATCTTCTCGGCGAGCTCGGCGACGAACTCCGGGCGCTCGGGGCGCGGGCCGATGAAGCTCATGTGTCCGCGCAGCACGTTGAAGACCTGCGGCAGTTCGTCGATGCGCAGCTTGCGAATCACGGCGCCGACGCGCGTCACGCGCGGGTCTTCCTGCTGCGCCCACTGCGCGCCGTTGAGCTCGGCGTCCTGGCGCATGCTGCGGAACTTCAGCACCTTGAACTCGCGCCCGCCGAGCCCCACGCGTCGCTGGCTGTAGAGCGCAGGCGCGCGCCAGCCGTCCTCACACTTGATCGCGGCCACCGTGAGCAGCATGAACGGGAAGGAGAAGAGCAGCACCAGGAAGCTCGCCGACAGGTCAAGTACCCGCGAAGAAAACAGGCGCAGCGGGTCGCGTCGGAAGCCGGGGCCGAAGATCATCCAGCTGGGGTTGAGCACGTCCAGGCGCACCCGGCCGGTCTCGCGCTCGAGAAAGGTGAGCAGCTCGGTGACGTCGACCCCGGCGAGACGGCAGTCGAGGAGCTCGCGGATCGGGAAACCGCGCCGGCGATCGTCCATGGCGACGACCACCTCGTTGACGTTGCCGAACTGACACAGCCGTCGCAGGTTGCCGTCGCCGTCGAGCACGCGCTCGCGCGGTACGACGCACGGCTCCCCGGGCGGCTGCACGAAGCCGACCAGCTGGAAGCCGCGCCGGTCCGAGGAGCGGCGCAGGCTCGACACGGCCGCCGCCGCGGAGCCCGATCCGTAGACCAGCACCCGGCGCTTGAAGATCTCCTGATTGACGGCGCGCGTGAAGACCAGCCGCGAGAGCACCACGCCGCAGCCGGCCGTCACCACCGCGAGCGCCTCGACCCCGCGCCACAGCCGCAGGCTCGGCACGAGGTAAAAGACCGCCGCCACGGCGCACGAGGCGATCAGCAGCGCCGCCGCGACACGCACCAGCACCCCCGAGAGCTGGGCGCGCTGGCGCGCGCTGTAGAGCCCAAACGCCATCAGGGAGACGACGACGATCAGGCTGAACATCGCGGCGCGCGGCCACAGAGGGCCGAGCTCGGTTTCCAGCAGCGGCAGATGACTGAGCGGGGTCTCGAAGCGAATGCAGACGGCGATATACAGGGCCAGCAAGGCAAGAAAGGCCTCGACCAGCGCGAGAACCGCGACGGAGACCGGCACGTGCTGCCCGAGGACCCGGATACGCATAGAGACCTGTTTACAGAGCCGGCGTCGGCGCCGGCGTGCGAACTTTACAGCACAGTGTAAAGAACTCTGCCGGCCGCAGTGTGAGCAGCATCACACTTGCGACGGCCGATGGGAATGTGTGACGCAGGGGCGACAGGCCGGATGCGGTGTCGCGCCGGCGCCGCAGTGCGGGGTGTGAGCGCTCAGGGGTGCCGGCGGAAGGCCGCGAGCTGCATGATCCAGGGCGACCCCGGGATGAGCGGCGCGGTGGCGCTGTAACTGCCGGTCGCCGTCACCACGCGGTCCTCGAGGATGTCCGAGTCGGGGTTCGTGATGACCCGGTTCGTGAATCCCGCGCCCGCCGCGGTCGTCGTCGTCAGCACCAGGTTCGCCCCGACGATGAGGTCGTTGGCGTTGGTGGTGCTCACCGCCGCACTCGCCGAGAGCGTGCCGTTGCCGCTGCCGGTGGCCGTCACGTCCAGCGCGTTGCTGGTGGCGATGCCGCTGTACTCGGCGACCCGGACATCCGGGTACGCCGCGGCGCTGGTGAAGGAGATGGTGACCGAGTTGCTGCCCGCCGCGACGTTGGCCGCGTAGTAGATTGCCTGGGAGGCGGTGCCGCTGATGACCGTCGGACCGGCCGCGAGCTGATACGTGTTGCCCTTCGCGTCGGTCACGGAGCCGACCATCGCGGTGGCGTCGTTCCAGCCGATGACGACCACGTTCAGGTCACCGGCCCCCTGGGCGGCGGCGAGCGGCACGGTGACCTTCGACTGCGGGGTCTGCGGGGTCGCGTAGCCCACCTGCACGAAGGCGATCGCCGGCGGCGTGGTGCCGGCGCCGGTCGTCGCGCTCGCGACGTTCGAGTACGGACCGGTGTTGCCGGCGCCATCGCGCGCCCGCACGCGATACGAGTAGCTGGTCGCGGCCGACAGCCCCACGTCGTTGTAGGCCGCGCCCGGGCTGGTCGCAATCTGGGCGAACGTGCTGCAGCCCGCGCCCTGACAGCGCTCGATGAGGTACTGGCTGATCGTGCCGCCGCTTTCACTGGCGGCGCTCCAGGTGAGATTGATCTGGCCGGCGCTCGCGCTCACGGCGGCAAGAGAGGTCGGCGCCGTGATCGTCGGCGCCGCGGTCACCGCCGAGGCGGTATTGGAATACGGACCGGTGTTGCCCGCGCTGTCCTTGGCACGCACCCGGTAGCTGTAGCTGGTCGAGCCGCTGAGCCCGGCATCGGTGAAGGTGAGCGTGGTCGTCGTGCCCACCTGGGCAAAGCTGCTGCACCCCGTGCCCTGGCAACGCTCGACGAGATAGGAGGCAATCGTGCCCCCGGTCTCGCTCGCCGCCCCCCAGCTGAGCGTCACCTGCGTGCTCCCCGCGGCGCTCGCCGTGAGCGAGCTCGGCGCGCTGGGAGCGGCCGCGGCGGTCTGGGCGCTCGCCGTGTTGGAGTAAGGCCCGGTGTTGCCCGCGCCGTCCTTGGCACGCACCCGGTAGCTGTAGCTGGTGGCGGCGGACAACCCCGAGTCGCTGAAGGATGTCGTGGTCGTCGTACCGACCTGCGCGAAGCTCGAGCACCCCGAGCCCTGGCAGCGCTCGATGAGATAGGACGCGATCGCCCCGCCCGACTCGGTCGCGGCCGTCCAGCTGAGTGTGATCGAGCTGGTGCCCGCGGCACTCGCCGTGAGCGCCGAGGGCGCCGTGGGCGTCGGCGTGCCCCCGCCGCCGCCGGCGCCCTTGAAGGCTGCGAGCTGCATGATCCACGCGCCCGCGGGCGAAATCGTCGCGGTGGCGCTGTAGCTGCCGGCCGCCGTCACGATCCGGTCCTCGAGGATGTCCCCGTCCGGCACGGTGAGCAGCCGCGAGGTGAACCCCGAGCCGACCGCGGTGTACTGCACGGTCAGGTCGGCGCCGACGATGAGGTCGTTGGCGAAGGTCGTGTTCGCCGCACCACTCGCGGCAGCCGCGCTGCTGCCACTGGCCGCCGCCGTTGCATCCAGCGCCGCGCCCGCTGCGATACCGGCGTACTCGGCGACGCGGATGTCGGGATACACGGCGGGCGTGCTGAAGGAGACCGTGACGGTGTTGGCACCGCCTGCCGCCGAGGCGATGTTGCTCGCGTAGTAGATCGCCTGGCTCGCGACGCCCGAGAGGACGGTGGGCCCGGCGGCGAGCGCATAGGTGTTGCCGCTCGAGTCGCCGACACTCTTGACGGTCGCCGACGAGTCGTTCCAGCCGACGACGACCACGTTCAGGTCGCCCTGCTGCTGGGCGGAGAGGTATTTCACGGTCACCGCGCCCTGCGGTGACTGCGGCGTCGCGTAGTTGCCCTGGATGTATCTGATCTGCGCGGTGGCCGTGATGGTGTAGGTGCCGCTCGCCACCGGGCTCGTCAGCGAGCCGCTCTGCACTGCCATGGCATTCACGGTCGTCGTCGCGGCGATGCTGAGCGGTCCGGTGTAGACCGCCGAGGAAAGCGTCGGCAGGCTGCCGTCGAGGGTGTAGTAAATGGTCGCGCCGGCGGGTGCAGCGATCGTCACCGACTGCGTGCCGGAATAGCTCGAGGGCGTCGGACTGAAGGTGGGGGCCGCGAGGGCCTTAGGTGCGCCGCTCAGCAATCCGTAGACGTCGACGCTTCCCTGGCTACCGACGAACACCTTGCCGTTCGCGATCGTAGGCACGGCGAACTTGACGGGTGCCCCACCCGCGTCGCGCTGATTGGCGGCCTGGGCGCTGTTGTAGAGCTCGGTGCCGAGATTGGTCGCGTCGTAGGCGTGCAGCACCCCGACGTTGTTGGCGCTGTTACGCTCGAGCGCCCACAGGATGGCACTCGTCGCGCTCGTGCTCGCCGCCGAGATCACCGGCTGACCGCCCGGGTAGCCATACGCGGTCGGAGACTGGGCCGTGGGGGTCGTGCTCAGCAGCCCGTTCGTGAGCGTGAACGCCTTGCAGGCGTCCTTGACACCGCAGAAGTACACGTGGCCCTGCCAGTAGGCCGGCGTCGTGTAGCTGTTCTCCGTGTACGGCAGGCTGGGATTGGTCGGGTTGATAATCCCCGTGCCGATCTGCGAGGGAATGTACTGGACGATGTTGCTGTTCGGCGTGCTGTAGGAGCCGTTGAAGTGCCCCATGTTGTCGCGGTCGACGAGATAGAGCTCACCGTCCTTGCCCGTGCCGACGATGAGATGCGGGTGGGCCGAGCTGCCGGCGCCGTCCGGCAGAAGGATGAGACCCGCCGAGGCGAGGTCGAGGTCCGCCGAGCCGAGCGCCGCCTGGTTGAAGGGTGAGAAGTAATCGAGCGCCGTCAGACCGCCGCTCGTGCCGAGCTTGACCCAGGAGTCTCCGTAGCTCACGCCGGCGCTGAAGTAGCCGTTGCCCGTGGCGATGTAGATATTGCCGCTGGCATCGACCGGCGGCGCCTCGCCGCTCGACCACACGCCCGAGCCCCAGTTGCCCCCCGGGGAGGTGCAGAAGACGCTCACCTGGGCGAGGCTCGTACCGTCGTAGCCGACCAGCCAGCCCACCCAGGGAAAGTTATCGCCGTTGGAGCCGAAGGCGACATACACGACGCCGTTCGAGAACACCAGACCGGGGCGCTGCTCGCTGGTCGCGGCGTCGATGCTGAGTGGCGCTGCGCCGCTACCGACGGAGGCCTGGATGCGCACGGCCGCGACCTTGTCGGCGCCGGTGGTGAAATCGAGCGCGTGCAGCCAGTAGTACGCCGGCTGCCCGCTCTGCACGGTCTCAGCGAGCACGTAGAGCGTTCCGCCGACGGAATCGATGACCGGTGTCGAGGTGATCGAAACCTCCGGCACGAGGTCCTCGAGCGAGCTGTTGGCGCTGCGTGGAGTGAGACCGGTGGCGGGATTGATGAAGCTGCGACGCCAGATCGGCGTGGCCGTGTCGGCATCGAGCGCATAGACGCTGCCGTGCTCGGTGGCGAGGAAGAGAACGTTGTAGGTGCCCTTGCCGGGGATCGCGAGCCGCGACTTCAGCAGCGGCTGAGCATAGGTCGCGCCGTCCAGGGGATAGGAGTAGACCTTGCCGAACGTGCCGACGTTGACGTTCTGCGTGTTGAGGACGGTCTCGCTGAGGTTCTGGCCGGTGCGGCCACCGTCGTTGTGCGAGACAAGGACGTCAGTCTGCGCGTGAGCCAACGAGGCGCACAGCCACAGCGCGGCGATCCCCAGAATCTTTTTAGTTGTGTTCCCTGTCAACACTGAAGGGGCCTCCCTCCCCGGTTGCATCTTCTACGATACAGCAACATTTATGCCGCGTTTGGAAGTTGGTGATCTGCCGGGCGTTAGGCCCGCGCGGCGCGGCGCGGCGCGCCGGTTTTGTAAAGTATTTCGACGGATTATGTCGCAATGGCGCGCTGCTCTTCGCGCAAGTCTGCGTCCACTCAGTGCAGGTGCACCTCGCGGCCGTCGCGCACGATGGTGAGCTCTGTCGGCATTCCGTGCGCGCGATAGAGCCGCACGAAGTCTTCGGGAACTGAGACGTGCGCGCCGTCGACGGTCACGATCACGTCGCCCGGTTGCAGGCGCAGCGCCTGCACGACGCTCGCCGGCGGGGCCGACTGCACCACAAGGCCCCCTTCGGAGTTGCTCGCCAGACCGCGTGCGATCTTTGCATTCTGACGCTCATCGACGCCTGAGGATGCAGATGCGGCGCCGACGGGCGGCAGCGCAGCCGCCGCGCCCTCCTCGGGCGCTGCCGGAGCGGGCAGCGGTGACGTGCTGCCGGTCGGGGCGACGGCGGGAACACCCGCCGGCGCGGGGGCGGGCGCGGTCGCGGCCGGGGAGGCGAGGGGCACGGGTGGCGCGGGCACCTCGCCCCGTTCTCCACGCAGCAGGAACCACGCGGCGAGGAGGGCAACGGCGAGGGCGATGATCAGCAGGTAGCGGGCCATGGCGCTCTCAGCCGACGCTGAGCTTGGCAGCGTGGAAACCTTCCGCCCAGCCGCTGGCCGCTGCGGCCTCCACGCCCCGCAGCCGCATGAGCGCGTTGAACGTGTCCGCGCGGAACCAGGGCTTGGCCTGCTGGCTCGGATAGCTCGCCAGGAGGGCGCGTACCTTGGCGGCCGCCTGCGCGGCGCTCAGCTGCACGAGCACGTTCGGGGTAGTGAGCCCTCCCTCGTACTTCGGGATCTCGTACTCGAGCAGCAGATGGTCGCGGAAGAGATTCCAGCTGAGCTCGGCGAGCAGGCGATGGTCCTGGTGCAGGTCGCCGCGCTCGTGCGTGAAGACGATATCCGGCTCGGGAAGGCGTCGCAGCGTGGCGAAGGTACGCTTGATCGCCGTGTACTCGCCCGGAAAGAAACTGTCGGTGAACTGGTAGGCGAGCAGCTGCGTGCGGCGCGCGCCCTTGAGGAAGCGCTGCGCGCTCGCGCGCAGCTCGCGGCTGCGCGCCGGGTCCGCGCTGAAAACCGCCCAGGTGACGTCCCAAGCG
>DATBBQ010000003.1:0-12114 GCA_036270915.1 Steroidobacteraceae bacterium | reverse complement strand
CGCTGAGCACCGAGGCGAAGACGCTGCCCGCGGGAGTCGGCCCCCTGGTCGACAGCATCGCGACCGCGGTCGACCGCGCCGGGGTGCATGAGCTCGCCAAGGACCTCGTCGGGGCCTACGACTCCGAGGTGCTGCACGACTGCCAGGACGTGGTCGGCGCGCGCTACCCGTTCAGTCCCGACAGCCGCGAGGACGTGCCGATCGCGGACTTCGGCCACGTCTTCGGCTACGGCGGCGTGTTCGACACCTTTTATAAGGCGCACCTGCAGGACCTGGTCGACACCAAGACCCGCCCGTGGCGCTGGAAGACGAGCGAGACCGGCGCGCTGCCCGCACCGGAGGCGATGCTGCGCCGGTTCGAGGCGGCGGAGGCGATCCGCAAGACCTACTTCCCGGGCGGCAACGACAAGCCGGAATTCACCTTCAGCGTCGCGCCCGCGACGCTCGATCCGGACTCGATGCGCGTGAAGCTCGACTTCGACGGCCAGGCGGTGGAGTACCGCCACGAACAGATCCGCGCCACCGCGATGAAGTGGCCGGGCCCGCAGAACGGCAGCGCGGGCATCGCCTTCGAGGACCGCAGCGGCGGCCACCCGAATCTCGTCTACCAGGGACCGTGGGCCTGGTTTCGCCTCCTCGACGAGGGCCAGCCGCAGGCACAGCAGGCCGCGCAATACCGCATCAGCTACAGCGTCGGCGGCCGCTCGGCGAGCTTCACGCTCGAGGCCGACCGGCTCGCGAACCCGGTCGCGAAGCACGACCTGCAGCACTTCGCGTGCGGGTTCTGAAGATGAGCGAGACACTCGAAGTCGGGATCTACGGCAAGCTGCCGAGCCACGGGGACTTCCTGCAGCGGCGCGTGCCGCCGGAGTTCCTCACGCCCTGGGACGAGTGGCTGCAGGCCGGGATCGCCGCGAGCCGCACGGCACTCGCCGCGCAGTGGACCGACACTTATCTCACGAGCCCGGTGTGGCGCTTCGCGCTCTCGGCGGGCGCGTGCGGGCGCGCGCCGGTCGCCGGCCTCATGGCCCCGAGCGTCGATCGCGTCGGGCGCTTCTTCCCGCTCACCCTCATGTGGCGCCTGCCGCCCGAGCTGCCGCCGCTCGTGTACGCCTCGATCGCGGGCGAGGCGCTCGCGCCCGCTGAGCAGCTGCTGGTCGACAGTCTCACCGCCGACGCGCTCGACTTCGAGCACTTCGACGAGGGGGTGACGCTGCTCGGGCCCATGATCGATGCCACCCTGCGCGGCGCCGCCGGCCCCTTCGAGGGCGAGGACCTCGACGGGGTGAACGCGGGACAGAACGTCGCCTGGCACCTGGCGACGGGTGCCGCCGCCACCCTCACCTGCGCATTCGCGGCGCTGCTGCAGCGGACGCTCGACCCCGAGTACAAGCCGCTGACGCTGTGGTGGACCGACGGCTCGGCGATGATCGAGCCGTGTTGTCTGCTCGTGCGCGGCCTGCCGGCCGCGGACGCGTTCGTGTCGCTGCTCGACGGCTCGTGGGGAAGCGGTGAGTGGCGCAGCGTGCGCACGCTCGGCACGCCCGAGCGGCCGGTCACCGCGCCGGTGGTGCGCGCGCCGGCGGTGGCACCGGCCCTGCCGGCGGCGCTTCGCTCCTCGGGCCTCTCCGACCCGGGCGGCCGCTCATCGAACCAGGACGCGCTCATCGAGCGCACGCCGCTCGGCCTGTGGGCGGTCGCCGACGGACTCGGGGGCCTGAGCGAAGGCGACGTCGCGAGCCGCATGGTGTGCGACGTGATCGCGAGCCTCGCGCCGAATGCGACCCTCGACGGCACGGTCGAGGATATCCGCCGCAGCCTCGACGAGGTCAACGCGCGACTCTACCGCGCCGCCCAGCGCCCGCTCGATCCGGTGCAGAGCTGCAGCACCGTGGTCGCCCTCGCGCTGCGCGAGGAGCGCGCGGCGGTGCTGTGGGCCGGGGACAGTCGCGCGTATCGCCTGAGGCGCGGGAGCCTGGAGCGGCTCACGGCCGATCACAACGAGGAACCGGTGGCTCTCGACACCACGCTCGTCAAGACGGGCGAGGAGCCCGGGACGCGGCCCAACGCGGCCGTCACGCGCGCGGTCGGCGGGATCGAGACGCTCGACCTCGATCTGCGGGTCGAGCCGGTCGAGGCGGGCGACCGGTTCCTGCTGTGCTCGGACGGACTGACGCGCGCGCTCGATGACCGCGTGCTCTCGCAACTGCTGACGGCCGAGAGGAACCCGGAGCTGTGCGTGCGCCGCCTGGTGTTCGCGGCGAACCGCGTGCCGGCGGACGACAACGTGACGGCAATCGTGATCGACGCCTGACCAGCAGGCCGGCATGAGCCCCGGTCCGGATACCCTCATCCTGAGCGCGCTCGAGCGGCGCAACCTGCCGGCGCTGTTCGCGGCACTGCCGCTGCTGCGCGATCTCGATCCCGATCTGCTCGCCGAGATCACCCGCGAGGTCGAGTGGTTCTCGGTCCCCGCCGGCATGACGCTCTACAGCGCCGGTGAGCGCGTGGACGGCCTGTACGTGGTGGTGAACGGGGCACTCGAGGTACTCGCGCCGCAGGCGGGCGGCGCGGCGCGGGTCGCCGGCCGCGTGCTCGCCAACGAGACCGTCGGCGAAGCGGAGGTCATCTCCGGCGGCAGCCGCACGGTGAGCGTGGTGGCGCTGCGCGACACCGAGCTCGCACGGCTCTCGGTCGAGACCTTCGAGAAGCTGGTGTCGCGCGATCCCAAGAGCCTGCGTCACATCGCCAACATCGTCATCAAGCGCCTGGATACCCTGCAGCACGCGAGCGCCACGCGCTCGACGCCGCGCACGTTCGTGGTCGTGCCGGGCGGCCCGGAGGTCGACGCGGCGCACTTCGCCGGCGAGCTCGCGCGCTGCCTCTCCGGACTCGGGCGCACGGAGCTCGTCTCGGGGGAGAAGGCACATGAGCAGACGAGCCACTGGTTCCATCGCCTCGAGCGCGCCAACGACTTCGTCGTCTACGTCGGGGAGGGGATCGAGGGCAAGTGGACGAAGCTGTGCGTCCGCCAGGCCGACTGCGCCCTACTCGTGGTCCAGGCCAGGAGCCCGCCGCGCGCCCTGCGGCTCCCCGAGGCGCACCACGAGCCGGGCGTCCCGGGACGCTACGCGGAGCTCGTGTTCCTGCACCCGGGCTCGCGCGCGACACCCGCGCCGCAGGGGTGGCTGGACCTGAACCCCGTGCGTCGTCACCACCACGTGCGCGGCAGCGCGGACCTCGCGCGCCTGACGCGCCTTCTTACCGGACGCTCGCTCGCGGTCGTGCTCTCGGGCGGCGGCGCGCGCGGCTTCGCGCACCTGGGCGCGCTCAGGGCGCTCGAGGCTGCGCGGCTGCCCATCGATGCGATCGGCGCGACCAGCATCGGCGCGATCATCGGCGCCGGCTGGGCGACGGGCTGGGGCTACCAGGAGCTCCTCGAGCGCATGCGCCACTCGTTCGTCGAGAAGAACCCGCTCGGGGACTACACGCTGCCGTTCGTGTCGCTGGTCGCCGGGCGGCGCGTCGGGCGCCTCCTGCGCACCGAGTTCGGCGAGCTCGCCATCGAGGACCTGCCGCTGCCCTTCTTCTGCGTGTCCGCCAACCTCACCACCGGCCAGGCCGCGGTGCACCGGCGCGGGAAGCTGTGGCTGTGGCTGCGGGCCTCGGTTGCCATCCCGGGCGTCCTGCCGCCGGTCTTCACCGGCAAGCAGGTGCACGTCGACGGGGCGACGCTCAACAACCTGCCCGTCGACATCATGCGCGACACGCTCGAGGGCGCGATCGTCGCGGTGGATGCGGGCGCGGATCCCATGCCCGAGACGAACGTCGAGATGAGCGAGGTGCCGCCGGCCTGGCGGATGCTGCCGTGGCTGCGCGAGCGGCCGAAGATCAACATCCTGCAGATCCTGTTCCGCTGCGGCATGATCAACAGCGCCGCCGCGACCACCCACCGCCGCGAGCTCGCGGACCTCGCGCTGCGTCCCCCGCTCGGGCGCATCGATCTTCTGGACTGGAAGGCGTTCGACAAGGTGGTCGAGCTCGGCTATCGCTGCGCGAGCGAGGAGCTCGAGTCGCACGGCGAGGCGCTCAGGCGCCGCACGGCGCTCGGCTAGGCCTTCCGGCGCGCGCTCAGCGCGCCCGCGGCTGCTGCGGCTGCTGCACCTCGCGCAGGAAGCGCTCGCGCTCGGCCTGGTCCGCGACCTTCTCGGCGATGAGCGCGAGGAACTGCGCCTCGTCGGTCGCATTCTGCGCGGCCTTGCGGGTGACCACGGACGCGATAGGGCCGATGTATCGCGCGAGCACCTGGCAGGCGTACTGCGTGGCCTCGGGGGTCAGCGGCCGCGGCGGCGCCCCGGGCGCGCGCACGCCGCCGGAGATGCTGCGCGCGGGCTTGGAGCCCGAGGCGGTGCTGACCCGCTCGCCACCGGCGAGGAGGAAGCGGCGCCGCTCGTCATCGCTCTCGAGGTGACTCGCGAGCAGCTGATAGAGCTCCTGGCGGCTCGCGGTGGTCGCGGCGGCGTCGCGCACCAGGATGCGCGCCATCGGACCCACGAGCGGCAGGAGCTGGCGCTCGATCTCCGCGAGCTGCTCGCGCGACCAGGCGACGAGCGAGCCGGGCGTCGCCGGCGTGGCCGGACGCGGCTGCGAGCGCGACGGCGCGGGCTTCGCCGCCTCGCGCGCGCCCGCCGAGGGCACCGAGGGCGCGGCGGGCGGTGCCGGTTGCGAGGAGGCGAGCGGGCCGGGGCCCGGTACGGACTGAAGCGGCGGCGTCCCGCGCGGCGTGCCGCCGGGCGGCGCGGGGCGTACCTGGGAGGACGGCTGGCGGTGGATGGCCGTGGCGATGGTGCGCGCGCTCATCGAGAGCGTCGCCGACGGCGGCCGCTCCGAGATCTCGGTCCAGGTGGTGCGCAGCGCGTGCTGGAAGTCGAGCGCCGAGGCGTAGCGGTTCACCGCCTGCTTCTCGAGCGCCTTGGCGACGATCGGGTCGAAGGCCGCCGGGATCGTGGGGTTCACGGAGGACAGCGGCTTGGGCACCTCGTGGCACACCTTGTACATGACCTCCGCGGACGTGCCCGTGAAGGGCGGCGCGCCGGAGAGCAGCTCGTAGAGCACCGCGCCCGCGGCGTGGATGTCGCAGCGGTGATCGACCAGGCCGCCCATGTACTGCTCGGGCGCCATGTACTGGGGCGTGCCCACGAGCATGCCGGTCTGCGTGGTGTTGCGCGGGCCGATGCGCGCGATGCCGAAGTCGGTGATCTTGACCAGGCCGTCACGCGTCACGAGCAGGTTCGAGGGCTTGACGTCGCGGTGGACGACGTCCTTGCCGTGCGCGTAGGCGAGCCCGGCGAGCACCTGCTGCATGGCGCTCACCGCGTCCTCCAGGTGCAGCTCCGGGCGCTGGCGCACGTACTCGTCCAGCGCGCACCCCTGCACGTACTCCATGGCGATGTAGGCACCGACCGGGTCCTGGTCGTCGTAGTCGAAGATGGTGACGATCGCGGGGTGGTTCAGGCGCGCCACCGCGCGCGCCTCGTTGCGGAATCTCTCGCGCAGCTGCTCCGGGGCGACGTCGTGCAGGCGGTCCAGGTGCACGATCTTCAGTGCCACCATGCGCTCGAGCGTCGGGTCGAACGCGCGGTAGACGGTCCCCATCCCGCCCGCGCCGATGGCGTCGACTACCTCGTATTTTCCGACGCTGCGCGGGATCGGCATGGCTGAGGGCTGCGGGCGCTCCTACTGCAGCATGTTCATCGCTTCGACGAGGCTGCGCCGCATGCGGTTGAAGGATTGCCCCAGTGTACCAATCTCGTCGCCCCCCTTCGCCGGGAAGTCCGGCGCGTCCATGTTCCCCTTGCTCACCTGGTCGGCGATGGAGGCGAGCCGGCGTACCGGGCGCACCACGAGCGCGGCGAGCAGCAGATTGAGCGCTATGAACAGAAAGGCGAACAGGCCCACCAGCAGCCAGACGAAATTCTTCAGCGCCGCGTTGGCGCGCTTGAGTGGCAGCTCGAACGGGACGCTCACGATCTGCGCGCCGACCACGTCGTGCAGCTGCCAGCCGAAGCCGTTCGCCGTGCCGTACTTGTCCTTCACCGTCTGCGGGGCGACCTCGACGCTGCTGTGGCACTCGAGGCACGCCTCGTCCGGGATGCGCAGCGGACGGGCGAGGTACAGCGTCTTGCCGGTCGCCGTGTCGCGCTCGCCCATGACCTCCTTGGTGTCCTGGTTCTCGCGGAAGTGGTTGACGACGTCGACCTCCCAGTCGACCGCGCGGTCACGAGGGTTGGTGGGATTGAGCGTCGCCTCCTTGTAGGCGTAGTCGGGGAACTTCTGGCGCAGGTTGTTGAAGTACTCGGTCGCGGAGTAGGCGGCGACCGACTGCGGCAGGAACTGGTAGCGCATCTGCGTCTTGAGCAGCGGGTTGATCTGCTTGCTGGTGTAGGTGCGCACCGCGAGCGCCGACTCCATCATGATGCGCGCGTTGTCCTGGATCTCGGCCTGCGCGTTGGTCTGCAGCAGGCGGTCGGCGACCGTGTAGCTGGCGAACAGCCCGACCAGGAAGACGACGATCATCACGAGGTTCACTTTGAGAAGAAGTTTCATGGCCCTGCCTTAAGTGAATCTTGTCCTTGGGTGCGCTTTCAGCGTGGTGTCGTCGCAGGGGTCGCCTGCGTCCGCGCTGGGTTCTTCTGCAGTTCCTCGTCCGGTGGCGGCGGCGGGTGCAGGATGATCTGCCACTCCGGGTGCTGCGACATGTGCGAGTCCATCGCCGCGAAGAACGCCGGGTCCTTCAGGCGCGGACGGAAGCGCGTGATGAAGCCGGTGCGCCAGTCGCGCGGGATCGTGAGCCACACCTGCACGTCTGCGTAGTTCACGTCGCGCACGAACTCGGGGGTGACTTGCTTCTTCAGTTTCGCGGAGGCGTGCTCGGGCAGCGGGTCGCGGAACGGAACCGGCATCTTGGCAATAAAGTCCGATGACGGCCGCGGCTGTGCGATGACGTCCGCGCGCTCCTCGCGCAGGTAGAACTGCCCCGCCGTGGCCTGACGGGCCGTCTTGGTCGCGGCGTCCTCGCGCGTGAGGATCTGCGCCGTCCCCTGCTCGACGAACACCGAGTCGGTGCGCGCGTCGGCGAGCAGCAGCACCACGCCCTGATGAGTCTCGGCGCCCATCCGCGTGCCGAGCACGCGCAGCGGCGGGACCTTGGGACCCGTGCGCACGTCGGCCTTGACCCAGCCCCTGAGCACGACGAGCGTCGGGGTGTCGGCCGACGAGCGCTGCATGAAATACACCTGGGTGGACGGACCGATGCCGATCAGGTTGCCGCCGGTCATCTCGAGCACCAGGAACGCCGCCGGCCCGGTCTCGATCATGTCCCCCGCATTGAGCGTCACCCCCCTGGTCGCGGTGTCGAAGCTCGCTCCGCGGATGAGGGTGAAGGGGTCGCCGTCGGCGATCGATACCAGCCCCTGCAGGGTCGGAGGCCCGGACTTCGCGACCGACACGCAAGCCAGGACGAGCGCGGCGAGCGCGAAGGCCCGCGCCAGAGGCCTGACGGCACGGAGACGGGGACCGGTTTGCCGGAACATCGGGGTCTCTTCTTGTTCGTGGGTCGCGGGCACTGCCGCCGCAACGGCGAAGCGCGCGCCACCGGATTGTGCGGAGGTCGCCTGACCTGTCCGCCGGTAGTGTATCGCGACGCAACGACTATTTCCGAGCGTCGCGGTGCGCTGTTGCGCCGCACCGCGAGCGCCCGGTGTCGGGCGTGCAGGTCGCCTGACGTTGTTGTCGTTATGCAAGGCTCCCACCCGGCCAATGTTGCAGTGCGCCAAGTCACTCGCGGCCGTCCTCCTCGTGTAAGGCATCGAAATGCGGACGTGCTTTCGGCCAGCGCGGGTCGATGATGAGCAGGCGACAACGCGGCGCCGACACGGGTCTCGCGAATTGAATCAGGGCGACACGAGCGACGCGATCGGCGTCCTCGGGGAGTCGCTCGATTGCCGCATGTTTCAGCGCCGGCGTATGCTCATTCTTAACCAACACGAAAAACCGCGTGCCGTCCGGCCACCCGCGCCGCTCCCGCACCGCCAATGGGGATGACCATGCCAGGAGCTGTGCGAGCGACGATCCCTCGCTTCCTACAAGCCTAAACTTGAGCCCGGTATCGCCCGCCGTCGCGTTATATAGGAGGCGAAGACGGTTTTCGCCCGGCGAAGCCGATCGAGTGCGGGTGGAGAGCCGCGGCGGACGAGCGGAGCGTGAACGGACCGGATCGGGATTTTTGCGCGTGCCGGCCGTTGCGGTCGACGCCACGTCACTGACCGGGAGCTCAGGCCCAGGGGAGGCAGTTATGGTATTGCAGTACAAAGGAGGTGCCGCGCCTCCTGGAACGATCGGCGGCCTCACGCGCTGGACGCCGCTTCAGGCAGTTCCCGGCCCGCTCGGATTCAAGTCGGTGGAGGACAAGGGCGCCCCCACGAGGTCGCCCAGAGTGCTGCCGCTGCCCCTGCCCTGGCACAGCAGCACGATCATCCGTGTGGCCGTGGTCGACTGGAAGCTCGGCGATGGTCTCCCCGTCACCAAGCAGGTGAGGCAGGGTCACCTTCCCAACTGCCGGATCGCCGCAATCCTCTCGGCGCTCGGCAATACGAAGGAGGGGTCAAAGTACCTGGACGGCCTGATTATCGAGTTCACCGGCACGACCGTCAGGACTTCACTCCCCGGGGAGCTCGTGACCAAGCTCTGGCATTCCGACGAGGACAAGGACGACAAACCGCAGGTCCCTGTTCTGGAGTCGAAGCGCTATTTCACGGTGAGTCTGAAGAAGTTCGGCAAGCCGATCGAGGTTCACAACACGTTCTATGTCGGCTACACGGATGGCACAAACTACGATCTGGTTTTCATGAACTCACCCAACGACGTGCTCTGGCCGGCCGTGATCGAAAAGGCATGCGCGATCTACTACGGCAACAGCTACCCCGCGATGAGCGACTACAAGAAGCACACCGCAAACGAATTCTATGAACTGATCGTAGGCGTCACCGTGGACGCCCTCAAGATCGAGGACACGACGGATATCGAGAAGATCCGGGACGTCGCCCGCGAGGCGCCGCGAGCGGCCACGATCGCCGCCTCCAGAGAAAAGCTGCCCGCGGCAGCGCCCGTCACGCCGTGGCACGCCCACGCCGTGCTCGGCATGACGGGTAAGAACATCGACCTGTACGATCCGATGGCGGCGAAAGTGAAGTCGCTTTCGTTCGATGACTTCCGAGCGAACTTCCAGATGATGTTGTTCCCCAAGCGCTAAGCTACGGACGCGCCACTGCCGCGTCGCTGAGTCAGGGCGCGCGTGCCGCATTCGGCGGCAGCGCGGCGCGGGCACAGCGTGAGCTCGACCTCTGCCGTTGCGCGCTTGCCGCGGCTGGTTACCGTCACCGAGCTTCGGCCGATGCGTGAGCCGAAAATCCGAGGAAGATCGCGATCAGATAGGAGGGCCGCAGATACGTCGTGCTCTCCGGTGCAGAAACGATATAGCGGATTAGAACTCCGAGCGAACGGTCCGCGCGCGGAAAACCGGACGCTCGAGTAGGAGGCAGAAAGATGGGTGGTCCAACCAAGCCTGCGGCTCAGTCCAATCACGTACACGGCCACGGCAAGCTGTCACTCGCGGGCCGGGCCGACGCGCCGCTCCTGCTGGTCTTCGGTGGCATTCCCGTCGGCGGCGTGCAGAGCGGCGTCTACATGTGGAACTACATGAACGCGCTCAAGGACCGCTACCACATCTTCGTGGCGACGAGTAACACGACCCCCGGGACACTGGCGTACAAGGCCGTGATGGCCAAGCTCGCCTCGGACGACATCGACATCACCCCGTCCGAGCAGATCCTGTACCTCTTCTCGGGCGGCTACGGCCCCGGCATGAACGTGCTCCACTCGAGCGGGCCCGCCACCTTCTCGGCGATCCACCTGGTGGACATCTGGATGGGAAACAAGACGGTCGCCGACTTCTACAAGAAGCTCGCCGACACGAACTCCGGGAAGATGACCTACACCTACACGACCTTCGGCGCCAACAGCCCGGAGACTCGCGACTACATCGCCGACCGCCTGGGGCCGACACGCGCGACGCTGGTCGAGGCCCTGGGCGAGGGCAAGAAAAAAGAGGGCGGCATGGCGACGCACCTGCGCACCAACACCATCGCCCTCCTCAATCTCTAGAAGGGCTCCCCCGCGGCGGTGCGCAGGGACGCGCCCGCCGTCTTTACTTGTCGGTGACCTGCAGGCGACGGTTGGCGCGCATCGCCGCCGCGTCCGTGCCCGAGTCGATCGGCTCGCTCGACCCCTTGCCGGCGACGTCGATGTGGCCCTGGAGCGCGGGCTGCAGCTCGATGACCTGGGCGCGCACGGCTTCGGCGCGACGCTTGGACAGTTCCTTGTTGTAGTTCTCGTCGCCGCGCGAGTCCGAGTGACCGATGAACACGAATTCCTTGCCCGCGTTCGCCGGGTCGGCGAGGGACTCAGCGAGGACGTCGATCTGTCCTTCTCCCTCTATGACCTCGACGCTGTTGAACTGGAAGTGGATCTGGAGGTTGCTCTGATGATGGCCGGCTCCGGTCACGTCCGCAGCCGCACCGCCACCCCCGCCGCCTTCGCCGCTGGCGGTCAGGGGCTTGTACACCGACAGGCCGAAGGAGCGGACGATCTGGGCCTTCTCGGGTGCCGCGACCTCCTTGGAGATGGTCGCCGACAGGTCGGCGATGTCCTGGCGTCCGGGATCCAGCGCGTGCGCCTTCTTGATCATCGGGTAGGCGTTCTGTGGATCGCCGTCGTCGTTCACGAGGGACGCGTACTGGTAGAGCGTCTCCGCGCGCGCCTTGGGGCTGGGTGCGAGCGTGTTGGCCCTGACGAAAGCGTCGGCGGCGCCCGACCAGTCGCGGCGGTTCTTCGAGTGCCCGAGAGCCACGCCGAGGGACTGGTAGGCGTCGTAGGACGGGCAGGCGGCGATCGATTTCTTGAGCAGCGGAACCTTCGCGCTCGCGTCCGTCGCCGCGTTGGCCTGCGCGAGGTACTGCTTGCCCTGCGCGCAGTCATCGGCGCCGAAGGCGCCGCTGCTGAGGAGCAGGGAAGCGACGATCAGCCATCCGGTTCTTATTGTCATGGTGGCAACCTCAATGGGAGACGTTAAGCGCGGGTGCTCACTTCGCGGCACCCGCGCCCGAGGCGGTCTCGGGCCAGGCCTCGAGCGACTTGGCGCAGCGCAGGCCCGTGTCGACGCGCGCGTGGCCGGGGTTCTCGCGTGCGCGCGTGGCCAGGCGCTGGAACAGGGGGAGATTCACCAAATAGGAGGCCCCGCGCAGGATCGGCTTGCCGTCGCTGCCGTCGGCCCACTCCCAGACCTCGCCACCCATGCCCCGGTTACCGAAGGCGCCGGTCGGCGCCGCGCTCGCGGCCGGAAGGAGCCTGCGGGTCCTGGGATCGGGCGCGTCAGCGGGATTGTTTCCCCAGGGAAATATCTGCCGCCCGGGACCGCGCGCGACGAACTCCCACTCGTCCTCGGTGGGCAGGCGCTTCCCGCGCCAGGTGCAGTAGGTCCTGGCGGCGGCGTAGTCGATGCCGCGCACCGGGTAGTCCGCCGGATCGCCATCCGCCGGCAGCTCTTTCTCGGTCAGGGTCCGCCAGGAGGAGTTCGGCAGCAGCGTCGCCTGCTCCTTGGCGTCGTAGAGACCGTGCGACTTCTCCGCGGCGGTCACGTACCCGGTCTGCTTCGCGAACTCGGCAAATTCCGCGTTGCTCGCGGGCATCTGGTCGAGCCTGAAGGGCGGCAGCAGCACCCTGCGCGATCGCTCGTCCGCGAACTGGGCGGCGACACAGTCCGGGTTGTTGCCGGTTTCCTCTCGGCACAGCTGCAGGGCGCTCTCGATCTCTTCCGGCGTGCTGCCGACGGTGGCGACGCGTGGGCTGATGCGGACCGCCTCGCGCAGCGACCCTTCCGCCTGGGCGAGCGCCGTAGAGGCGCGGGCCGCCTGGCCGCTCCTGAGAGCGTCCTGCGCTTCATCGAGGTGACGCAGACCCGCCTTGAAGAGTCCCTCGTTCGGATCGACCCCGAGCGCG
>DATBBQ010000002.1:0-9970 GCA_036270915.1 Steroidobacteraceae bacterium | reverse complement strand
GGCGTGTGGAAAGAACACCACCGAATCACCGTCCGTGTGTGCGTGCGGGTAGTGGTGCACGCGGATGTCCTCGCCGTTGAGGTGCACGGTGAGCTGCTCCTCGTAGGTCAGCAGCGGCAGCGCGCCGTGGGCGACGGGCTTCACTTCGCGGGAGATCGAGCCGCCGTTGCCGATCAGGCCGCCGCTCGCCAGCCGCGCACGCAGGTTGTCCTGCGCGATCACCACCGTACCGGCTTCCTGCCAGGGCAGGTTGCCGTCGGTATGATCGAAGTGGTAGTGGGTGTTGACGATGAAGCGCACCGGCTGCAGCGCTCCCGCGGACCTGAGCGCCACGCGGATCTTGCCGGCGAGCGGCGCAAACTGGTCATCCACCAGCAGCACGCCCTCATCGCCCGTGGAGGCGGCGATGTTGCCGCCGGCGCCCGTCAGCAGGTAGAGGTTCGGGGCGAGCGCCGAGCTCTTGATCTCGACCTTGCTGAAGTCCGGCACCTGGGCAGGCAGGGCCGCACCGGCCGCGAGAACAACGACAGCAACGACCGACACGACCCAACGCTCGGGCACGACGACCCTCCCGGATGGTGGCCGCGGATGCTAACACAGCCGGCCGCGCGTGCCGGGCCAGCGCCCGCGTCCGGAACGGCCGGCGCCAGAGCGCGTCGGCGTGCCGATGACGTACACTTCGGAACCCACCTCACACGTGCGCCAGCGGAGGCACCGTGAGCCTTTCCGGCAAGACACTCTTCATCACCGGTGCCAGCCGCGGCATCGGGCTCGCGATCGCGCTGCGTGCCGCACGCGACGGCGCCAACGTCGCGATCGCCGCCAAGACCGCAGCGCCCCATCCCAAGCTCCCCGGCACCGTGTACAGCGCCGCCGAGGAGATCGAGCGTGCCGGTGGCAAGGCGCTGCCGCTCATCGTGGACGTGCGTGACGAGGCGCAGGTCGCATCGGCCGTGCGCCAATGCGCGCAGACCTTCGGCGGCATCGACATCTGCATCAACAACGCATCGGCCATCAACCTGGCGCCCACCGAGCAGATCGACCTGCGCCGCTACGACCTCATGCAGCAGATCAACACGCGCGGCACCTTCGTCACCTCGCGCGCCTGCCTGCCGTACCTGAAAGCGGCCGCGAACCCGCACGTGCTGACCCTGTCGCCCCCGCTCGACCTCAAGCCGCGCTGGTTCGCGCCACACCTCGCTTATTCACTCGCTAAGTTCGGCATGTCGCTGTGCATGCTGGGGCTCGCGGAGGAGTACCGCGGGGCGGGGGTCGCCTGCAACGCCCTGTGGCCACGCACCACGATCGCCACCGCCGCGGTGCAGTTCGCGCTCGGTGGCGAGGCGATGATGCGTCGCTCGCGCAAGCCTGAGATAGTCGCCGATGCGGCGCACGTCATCCTCAGCCGCAGCGCGCGCGAGTGCACGGGCCAGTTCCTCATCGACGACGCGGTGCTCTACGAGTCGGGCGTGCACGATTTCGAGCGCTACAGCGTCGAGCCCGGCTGCGTGCTGTACGCGGACCTGTTCGTCGACCCGGGGCTGCCCGTGCCGCCCGGCGTGCGCCTCGAGTTTATGCGCTGAAGGAGAACGCCGATGGTCACTGCGCAGGCGGTCAACCGCCGCATCGTCCTGGCACGCCGGCCGCAGGGTGAGCCGCGGGCGGAGGATTTTCGCCTCGAAAAGGAGCCGGTGCCGACCGCGGGCCCCGAGCAGATGCTCCTGCGCACCCGCTACCTCTCGCTCGATCCCTACATGCGCGGCCGCATGAGCGACGCGCCCTCGTACGTGGCGCCCGTGGAGATCGGCGCCCCCATGGCCGGACAGACGGTGAGCGTGGTCGAGGCCTCCAACGTCGAGGGTTTCGAGGTCGGCGAGCTGGTGCTGGCGCGCGCGGGCTGGCAGGACTACGCGGTGGTTGGGGCGAAACAGGTGGTGAAGATCGCCAAGGACATCCCGCAGCTGTCCTACGCGCTCGGCGTTCTTGGCATGCCGGGGCTGACGGCCTACGTGGGCCTGCTCGACATTGGCCAGCCACAGCCCGGGGAGACGGTCGCGGTCGCCGCCGCGACCGGAGCGGTCGGCTCCCTCGTGGGACAGATCGCGAAGATCAAGGGCTGTCGCGTGGTCGGCATCGCCGGCGGCCGCGAGAAGTGCGACTACGCGGTGGAGACACTCGGGTTCGATGCCTGTCTCGATCACCGCGAGCCCGAGCTTGCGGCGCGTCTGAGCGTGGCGTGCCCGAAGGGCATCGACGTGTACTTCGAGAACGTGGGCGGCGCGGTGCTCGGCGCGGTGATGCCGCTGCTCAATGTCGGCGCGCGCATCCCGGTGTGCGGGCTCATCGCCTGGTACAACCTAGAGAAGTTGCCCGCGGGCGTGGACCGCGCGCCGCAGTTTCTCCTGGCCGTGCTGCGCCAGCGCCTGAAGGTGCAGGGCTTCATTATCTTCGACCACTTCGCGCGTCAGGGCGCGTTCCTCCAGGAGATGAGCGGCTGGCTGAAGGAGGGCAGGGTGAAGTACCGCGAGGAGTTCATCGACGGACTCGAGCAGGCACCGCAGGGCCTGATGGGAATGCTGCGTGGGGAGAACTTCGGCAAGCTCATCGTGCGCGTCTCGGAGAGCTGAAGTCCCCGTGAGCGCGCCGGTGACGCTGTGGTGGGTGTATGACGTCATCTCCCCCTTCGCCTATCTCGCCCTGCCGGGCCTGAAGAAGCTGCCCGCCGACGTCTCCGTCGAGCCGCTGCCCGTGCTGTTCGCCGGGCTGCTGCAGCACTTCGGGCAGCTCGGACCCGCCGAGATCCCCTCGAAGCGGCGTTTCACCTACCGCTTCGCCCTCTGGCGCGCCCACCGCCTGAAGCTGCCGATGCGCTTTCCGCCCGTCCATCCATTCAATCCGCTCGCGGCGCTGCGCCTCATCGTCGCCTCGGGCGGGGGACTCGTCGCGGCGGAGCGGGTCCTCAATGCGGTGTTTCGCGACGGCCGCGACGTGAGCGATCCGGCGGTGATCGCCGAGCTCGCCCGCTCTCTCGGGGTCGCGGATGCCGAGTCCGCGCTCGCCGACCCCGCGGTCAAGCAGAAGCTGCGCGCGAACACGGACTGGGCGATCGCGCGCGGCATCTTCGGTGTGCCCACGCTCGTCGTCGGTGAGGAGCTGTTCTGGGGTCACGATGCGCTCGACATGGCGCTCGACTATCTGCGCAACGATGAGCTCTTTCGCACGCCGCAGATGCTCGCGGCCGAGACGCTGCCGGGCCTGACGCGCGCGCGCTGAGGAGTCCCCGCGCCGGGTCAGCGCCCGTGCGCGTCCACCGCCGGATCGAGACCCGCATCCGCGCTCGCCGCGCGGCGGCGTTCGTCTTCCAGGTCCAGCGAGCGACAGGCGAAGAGATAAACGCCCGCCGAGACCGGCAGCCCGATCAGCATGGCGATGTCGGCGCGCCCGAGCGCGCGGGCGACCGGTCCGCTGTAGAGCTCGGTGCTGAAGAATGGAATCATCGACGCGAAACCCACGCCGTAGGCGACGAGGCCGCGCCAGTTCCAGCGTCCATACATGCCGCGGGGGTTGAAGATCTCGCGGATCGAGTAGTGCCCCTTGCGGATCACGTAGAAGTCGACGAGGTTGATCGCCGTCCAGGGGGTGAACAGGTACAGCAGGAGCGCCAGCAGGTCATCGAAGCGGCTGACGAAGTCGCTCGAGGAGGCGAGTGCGATCGCGGTGCTCGCCGCGAAGGCAAGTGCCAGGGTGGCGAGCCGCTTGCCGATCGTACTCGCGAGGGGGCGCACGGTGTCGGCGACGCTCAGGAGCGTGAGCGAGGCGCCGTAGAAGTTGAGCGCGGTGATCGTCACCAGTCCGAGGAGACCTGCGACCAGGAGCAGGCGCCCGAAGCCCGGGAAGATGAGATCGGCGGCGTGCTCGGCGGCCGCGGCGACGTCGAGCTTCGGCGCCGTGGCGGCGGCCACGGTGCCGACCAGCATCATCCACGCCCCGCCGATGAAGGCGCCCAGATAGGTCCACCAGAAGGAGGCGCGCACGCTCACCTCGCGCGGCAGGTAGCGCGAGTAGTCCGAGACGTAGATCGACCAGCTGAGCTGATAGGAGGCGGCGGCGAAGAACTGCGTGAGGAAGGGGACGGCGCGAAAGCCGCCCGGATCCCACTGCGCGGCCGGGATGCGGATGACGAGCAGCGCCCCGACCGAGAACACACTCAAGACCGCGATCATGAGATAGGCGACGGCGCGCTGCGCCGCGTGGATCTGGTCATAGCCGAGCGCGGCGAGCGAGACGCCCAGGAGCGCGAACAGCGTCATGGCGGTCGCCGAGGTCGGAGGTATCGCCGGGTGCAGCTGGTGCAGGGTCTGGGCGAGCAGCACCTGGTTGAAGGCGTTGTAGCCGATGTAGGCGATGAGTGCGACCGCCCACACCAGCAGGGCCCCTACGTAGCCGAACTGGGGACGAGACTGGATCATCTGCGGCAGCCCCAGCTGCGGGCCCTGCGTGGAGTGAAAAGCCATGAAGAACGTGCCGAGGAGGCAGCCACTGATGACCGCGAGCGCACTCCACAGCAGGTTGCCCCCGAGCGTGATGCCGAGGATGCCGACCGCCACGGTGGCAAGGTTCGCGTCTCCGGAGAACCACACGGGCCACAGGTGCCAGACCTTGCCGTGGCGCTCGGCGATCGGCACGTAGTCGATGGAGCGAGACTCGATGAGCGCGCGCCGGGTACGGCCGGTGAGCTCCGGGGAGCTCATGCCCGGGCAGCCGCCGGGCTCACGGGGCGGCACGCCGTGCGCGCACCTCGTAGCCGGGCACCTTGGGCTCCGCGTCCAGCATCTGCGGCGGGAAGCCCTCGCCAAGTACCCGCACGCCGCACGCGTCCTCGAGGCGCCGGATGATGTTCGGTGAGAACTCCCGCGCACCGTAGCGCCGCGCGCCGTCGCGGAAGATGCCGAGCACCAGCGGCGAGAGCTCGAGCGGCACGCCGAGAGACTCTGCCCAGGCGTCGAAGAGTCCGACGTCCTTGATGACCAGGTCCATGGTGAAGTTGATGTCGCGGCTGCCGTTGAGAATCACCTGCGATTCGGTCTCATGCACGAATGAGTTGCCGGAGGAGATGCGGATCGCTTCGTACGCGGTGTTGAGATCCAGGCCCGCGACCCTGGCGACCGTGAGCGCCTCGCACAGCGCCGCGAGGTGCACCGTGCACAGGTAGTTGGTGAGCACCTTGAGGGCGGAGGCCGAACCCATTGGGCCGGTGTGCAGGACGCGCTGGCCGAGGATGGCGAGCAGCGGCAACACCTGTTCGAAGGTCGCGCGCTCTCCGCCGGCGAAGATGGCGATGTTGCCGCTCGCGGCGCGATGGCAACCGCCCGAGACCGGACAGTCCATCGCCGCGGCGCCCGTGGCGCACACGCGCGCGGCGAGGCGCCGCGCCTCGCCCTGATCGGTCGTGCTCATCTCCAGCCACACCTTGCCGGGACCGAGGCCGGCGAGCACCCCGTCGGGTGCTTCCATGACCTGGGCAGAGATGGCCGGAGAGGGCAGGCAGGTGATGACCACGTCGACGCCCTCGGCGAGCTCGCGCGGTGAGTCGGCGGCCTTGGCGCCGCGGGCGCGCAGCGCGGCAACGCGCGTGTGATCGAGGTCGCGCACCGTCAGGTCGACGCCGTGGCGCAGGAGATTTCCCGCGAGCTGCCCGCCGACGTTGCCGAGGCCAATAAAACCGACGCGTCCGACCGTCATGACATCGCACTCCGCCGCCGCAACCGCAGGTGGCGCATTTGAACACAGCGGCCGCTGCAGCGTCGCGGCGGATGATCAGACATGGTTTCTGGACGCTCGGGCAAGCGCTGCACGCACACACGCAACTCGCGGACGATTGGGCAGCAGATAGCGACGCGCGGGCGGCGGTCACGGCCGCCGCTACGCCGACACTAACGCCGCCGTGCAACCGGTGCGGCGGAGGTAAGAGGAGCGCGCGTCCAGTGAATGCCCGCGTCGATGACTTCGCCCCCTTCGGTTCTGCGGTGCAGCTTCCCGGCCTGCTCAGCAGGCCGCTCATGGACGCGAAGCTGCAGCGCCGTGCACAGCGCTCCGGCTGGGACCTCGCGGCGCCCGACTACGAGAGCCTCTGGCAGGCGCAGCTCGCGCCGGCGCGCCGCGCGCTCCTGGGCGGCACGGCCGTGCGTGCCGGCGAGCGGGTGCTCGACGTCGCCTGCGGCACCGGCCTCGTGACCTTCGAGGCGGCGCGCTGCGCAGGGCCCGCCGGCCGGGTGCTCGGCACGGACATCTCGGCCCACATGGTGCGCAGCGGCCGGCAGAGCGCCGCGCGGCGCGCAGCCACGAACGTGGGCTTCGAGCGCATGGACGCCGAGCGGCTCATGCTGCCGGATGGCGCCTTCGATGTGGCTCTGTGCGCGCTCGGTCTCATGTACGTGCCCGACCCGGCGCGCGCGCTCGCCGAGCTGCGCCGCGTGCTGCGCCCGGGCGGCCGCGTGGGGCTCGCCGTCTGGGGCGATCGGGTCCGCTGCGGCTGGGCGGGGGTGTTTCCCGTCGTACAGGCGGAGGTCGGAAGCGAGATTTGCCCGCTGTTCTTCCGCCTGGGTGAGACCGACGCGCTTGCCGGCCTGTGCCGCGCGGCCGGCCTGCGCGACGTGCGGGAGCGACGCATCGCGGCGACCCTCGTCTACGAGGACGGACGGCAGGCGTGCGAGGCCGCCTTCAGCGGCGGTCCCGTGGCGCTCGCCCGGTCGCGCTTCGATGAGCGCACCCGGGCGCGGGTCGGGGCGCGCTACCTGCGCTCGATCGAGCCCTGGCGCTGCGGTGACGGCTACCGGATCCCCGGGCAGTTCCTGGTCGTGCACGCCGAGGCGCCGTAAGGGCCTCGCGCTTCCCCTAACGCTTGCTGCACACCATGTCCTTGCCATTCCACTTCACGTTCGCCTGGCCCTGGTGTTCCCACAGCTCGACGTCATCGGCCGTGTAGCGTGCGCCGCTGCCGGACTCGGCCACGAAAGCGATCGTCTGGCGGTCGGCGTACGAGAGCAGGGCCGCCGCCGGCTCGCTTTGGTAGTAGGCCGCGGTCACCGGGCCGGTGGCGCCCTTGCAGAAATAGTTCGCCGTGGCGGACGCGGTCAGCTGTCCCGAGAGGATCTTCAGCTCGATGATGCGCCGCGCGTAGAGCTCGGCGACGCAGGCGCGTGCGCCCTGTGCCTGGGCGCAGGCGTTGCGGGCCGTGAGCCAGGCGCGCTGGCGCGCCTCCTGACGGGCACGCTCGCTCTCCTCGAAGCCCCGCATGGCCTGGGTATACAGGCGCACCATCTCCCGGTCCTGCTGGGCGAGGACGCTGTCGGTGCACACCAGCTGCTCGATCGGCGGGGCGCCCTTGGGGCAGCCCGGGTCCGGTGCGGTACCCGCGGACGCAACCAGCGCGACCAGCAGTGTTGGAAGCAGCATACCCGTACCTCGACCGTCCCGGGCCGTGGTAACAATAGCGCAGACCGCCCTGTGCAACACACCGTGGCTCGGGATGCCAGCCCGCGGCCCCCGCCGATACTGCCCAGGCGGGCGTTTTCGCTATAGTTACGCGCCCGGCGAGGACCACCAACAAGAGGCAACCCATGCGGACGTCACGCGCTTACTTTCTGACTCTCCTGCTACCCCTGGTTGCCTCGGCCCAGGTCTCCGGTCCCGCCGAGCGGCAGGTCACGGACGCCAAGCTCATCAGCTCGCCGGCGAACACCGCCGCGCATGCGATCCCGGTCGAGGACCTCTTCTACACGCGCTCGGTGTACGGCGGAGCCTGGTCACCGGACGGTAAGCAGGTGGTACTCACCACGAATCTCACCGGGCGCCTGAACCTCTGGAAGCTCAATGCGTCCGGCAGCTGGCCGGTCCAGCTGGTGCAGTCGAACGAGCGCCAGCTCAATGGCACCTGGTCCCCGGATGGCAAATGGATTGCCTTCCAGGAGGACTACGGTGGCAACGAGCTCTGGGACATCTGGGCGGTGCCCGCCGACGGCGGGGCGGCCGTCAACCTGACCAACACCCCCGACCGGCGCGAAGAGGACCCGCACTGGTCACCCGACGGTCACTCGCTCGCCATCAATATCAAGCCGAAGGATGGCTCCTCCTACGACGTCGCGATCCTCGACTGGGCCACGCGCAAGGTACGGCAGCTCACGCACGAGAGCGCCTCCGATCGCACCTGGGGAAACGCGGCCTGGAGCCCGGATGGCAAGACGCTGTACGCGGTTCGCGCGGATGTCGGGTTCACGGATTCGGATATCTACGCGCTGGACGTGGCGAGCGGGCAGGCCACGAACCTCACGCCGCACAACGGCGCGAACACCTACGTGGCGGCCGCGCTCTCTGCGGACGGCAAGACGCTGCTCGTGACTTCCAACGCCAAGAACGGCGGGCACAACGTCGCACTCCTCGACATCGCGACCCGCAAACTCACCTGGGCCACCGACACGCTCTGGGAAGCCAACGCCGGATCGTTCGCACCCGACGGCAGGTCGTTCACTTACCTGCTCAATGCCGACGGCCTGGTGGACGTCTACCTGGTCGACGTGCAGACCCTCAAGGCGCACAAGCTGGATGTTGGCGGCGGGGTCAATTCCCTGCCGGATCTGCCGAGTGCCTTCTCCCCCGGCGGCGAGCGCCTGCTGATTTCGCACGAGAGCTCGGTGCAGCCCCGTGACCTCTACGTCTACGACCTGCGCGCCGGCCACGGCGAGAGTCTGACGCGCTCGGCGATCGCGAGCCTCAGTGCCGCCGCCATGCCCCCCGCCCGGGTGGTGCACTACAAGAGCTTCGACGGCAAGCTGATCAGTGCGCTCCTGTGGGTGCCCTATAACCTGAAGCGCGACGGCACCAATCCCGCCATCGTGCTGCCGCACGGCGGGCCAACCGGGCAGTGGCGCGATACCTGGGATCCGGACCGGGCGGCTCTCGTCTCGAACGGCTACATCTGCATCGCACCGAACGTGCGCGGCTCGACCGGCTACGGCATCGATTTTCAGCGCGCCAACTACCAGGACCTCGGCGGCGGGGATCTGCAGGATGAGGTGTACGCGACGAAATTCCTCGAGGCGACCGGCTACATCTCCACCAAGAAAATCGGCATCACCGGCGGTTCCTACGGCGGCTATATGACCCTCATGGCGATCGGCAAGACGCCCGACGTGTGGGCGGCCGCCGTCGAGCTCTTCGGCATCATCAACTGGAAGACGATGCTGCAGCACTCCGATCCGCTGCTGCAGCAGTACGAGAAGAGTCTGCTCGGCGACCCGGCCAAGGATCTCGCCATTTACGAGCGCGACTCCCCGCTCGCCTTCATCCACGACGTCAAGGCGCCGCTTTTGGTTCTGCAGGGTGACAACGACCCGCGCGTGCCGAAGGAAGAGGCCGTGCAGGTGGTCGAGCTGCTGAAGAAAGACGGCAAGACCGTCGAGGCGCACTACTACCCCGACGAGGGCCACGGCTTCGCCAAGCGTGAGAACCGCATCGACGCCATCCGCCGCACGCTGGAGTGGTTCGACAAGTACCTGAAGGGTAAGCCGCAGGAGTAGTGTCCGCGGCGCGATCACGGCAGGCAGCGCGCTTCGATGACCCGTACGAGGTCGGTTTGACTACAGGTCAAACGTGCGCCAGATGCGCAGCACCGCGCGCTGCGAGATGCCGAGCTCGCTCGCCAGACGACGGCTGCTCCAGCGTTCGGTGTCCGGGGGGTGCTCGTGCAGGGTCTTCGCCAGCACCGCCTCGACCAGATCGTCGCTGATGGAGCGCGGTGCACCTGAGCGCGGCTCGTCGAGCAGGCCGGCCAGCCCGCGCTCGGCGAAGCGCGTGCGCCACTTACCCACCGTCTGCGACGTGACGTGCAGCTGCCGGGCGATCTCGCGGTTGCTGTAGCCGTCGCGACCGCGCAGCACGATCCTCGCCCGCAGCGACAGCGAGCGGCGGGCGC
>DATBBQ010000001.1:0-3557 GCA_036270915.1 Steroidobacteraceae bacterium | reverse complement strand
GCGCGGCTGCTCGAAGAGCTCGATCCCGGCGAGGGCCGCGAGGCGGACGGCGCGCGCGCCGAGCAGCTCATCCGCGCACGGCTCCCGCCCCTATCCGCCCGGCCTGGGAAACCCTGAGCGGGCGAGCTCCATCCTGAGACTCTCCGTGACGATGTGCGGTCGCCGGACGGGCACGACAGTCCCGGGCTCGGGCCGCGGCGGCAGGCGGGTGCCGCCCGCGCTCGGGCGCTCCCGGGCCGCTCAGTGGTGGCGCGGGACCTCGGGCGCCGTGCGGCGTTCGAGGGTCACGAAGGTCACGGGATAGGAGTTGGACTCGTCCGCGGGATGCGCCCGGCACTCGACGTCCACCCACTGCGTCGAGTCGAAATCCGGAAAGAAGGTGTCGCCGGTGACGTCGGCGTGCACGTGCGTGAGGTAGATGCGGCGCGCGAACGGCATGACCAGGCGGTAGACCTCCGCGCCGCCGATCGCCACGAGCTCCTCGGCGCCCAGCGAGCGCGCCAGCGCCTCCTCGACGGAGTGCACCGCGGTCACCCCGGGCGCCGACCAGTCCCGGTCGCGGGTCAAGACGAGGTTGAGGCGTCCCTGCAGCGGGCGGCCGATCGACTCGTAGGTCTTGCGGCCCATGAGGACCGGCTTGCCCATGGTGAAGGAGCGGAAGCGCCGCAGGTCCTCGGCGAGACGCCACGGGAGCGCGTTGTCGCGGCCGATGACGCCGTTCTGCGCCATCGCGACGATAACGGAAACCAGCGGCTGCCCGGCGTTCATGAGGTGCCCAGCGCGAGTGTCGACGGAAAATGACCCCGGAAGCCTGATGCGCCCGTGTGCGTCGTCGGCACTTCGGGCGCCGCAGGCGGCAGTGAGGCTAGTGGCGCCGCGGCAGCGCCGTCAAGTTGTGTGCGGGTGGCGACGCATGCGCGCGGACATAACCCGCGGACGCTCGCTTTAGATCTCGACCGCGGTGTTGAGAATGACCACGTCGCGGAAGGGCATGCGGAAGAACTCGGCCGCCTGCGTGCTGTACTGCTGCATGCGCGCGAACAGCCGCCGCTGCAGGCCGCGCAACCCCGGCAGGGGCCGGGCACGAACGACGTGGCGGCCGACGAAGAACGAGCTGTCCTCGGTGAACACGCGCAGGCCGCGCGCCCGGCAGGCCTTGAGGGCCTCGGCGACGTCGGGGGTCTCCATGAAGCCGAAGCGCGCGCTGATGTAGTGCACGCCCGGCACCGGCTCCTCGATGCGCAGGCGCCGCACCGGGTCCTGGCGCGGAGTGTCGGCGATCTCGACGTTCAGGATGATGACGCGCTGATGCACGATGCAGTTGTGCTCGATGTTGCGGATGAGCGCGGAGGGCACCAGGTTGGCATTGCTCGCGAGGAACACCCCGGTCCCGGGCACGCGATGCACGCCGGCGATCAGCTTGCCGAGCTCGCTGCGCGGCACGGCGAGCTTGGCGAGCGCCGCGCGCAGCTCGAGCCGGCCGTTGCGCCAGGTGGTGAAGATGAGGCACAGCACGGCGCCGAGGGTGAGCGGGATCCAGCCGCCGTTGGGCACCTTGGTGAGGTTGCCGGCGACGAAGGCGACGTCGACGATGAGGATCACGCCGAAGATCGCCGCGACCTGCCACTTCGGCCAGCTCCACTGGGTCGCCGCCACGAACCCCCCGAGGATCGTCGTCACGACCATCGTGCCGACCACCGCGGCGCCGTAGGCACCGCCGAGCGCGTCCGAGGAGCCGAACCCGACCACGAACGCCACGACCGCCGGGAATACCAGCCAGTTGACGACCGGGACGTAGATCTGGCCCATCTCCTGCGCGGAGGTCTGCAGCACCCGCAGGCGCGGCAGCAGGTCGAGGTGCACCGCCTGGCGCGCCATCGAGAACGCCCCCGAGATCACCGCCTGCGAGGCGATCACCGCCGCCGCGGTGGCCAGCATCACCAGCCACGGCAGGAGCGAGGGGGTGACCAGGTGAAAGAGCGGATGCGAGAGGGGCGCGCCCAGCTCGAGCAGCATCGCCCCCTGGCCGAAGTAGTTGATGACGAGCGCGGGCCCCACGACCGCGAACCAGGCGACCCGCACCGGTTGCTTGCCGAAGTGTCCCATGTCGGCGTAGAGCGCCTCACCGCCGGTGATGGCGAGGAACACCGCGCCGATGACGGCGAGCGCGACCTGCGGGCGGTGGAAGAGCAGTACCAGGCCCTTCTCCGGGTTGAGCGCCGCGAACACCGCGGGATGGCGGGCGATGGGCACGACGCCGATGGCGGCGATCACGAGGAACCAGCCGAGCATCACGGGGCCGAAGAGCCGCGCGACGCGCGCCGTGCCGCGGTGCTGGTAGGCGAACAGCACCGCGAGCACCGCGACCGTCACCGGCACCACGTACTTCTGCAGCCCGGGGTTGAGCACCTCCAGGCCCTCGACCGCGCCGAGCACCGAGATCGCCGGCGTGATCAGCGCGTCGCAGAAGAAGAAGGCCGTGCCGACGAGCGCCAGTCCCACCGCGGTCTTGGTCCAGCGGCTGCCGGTGATCAGGCGGCGCTGCGCGAGCGCGAACAGCGCCAGGATGCCGCCCTCGCCCTCGTTGTCGGCGCGCATGATGATGACGACGTACTTGATCGTCACCGAGATGGTCAGCGCCCAGAAGATCAGGGACAGCACCCCGAGCACGGCCTCGGCGTTGAAGGGCCCGGCGGCCGCGAGCGCCGTGTCGAGCGTGTACAGCGGGCTCGTGCCGATGTCGCCGTAGACGATGCCCATGGCGCCGACGACCGCAGCAGCACTCAGGCGACGCGCGTGATTCATGGGGCTGGCAGTGCCTGAACTGCGCGACGGCGCTTAGCTGCGGCGCGCGCGGGGCTGGGCGCGCTGCTTCTTCGGCGGGGGCCAGAGCATCGTGCCGCGACAGCCCGGGGTGCCGCAGCGGCAGGCGAAGACTGTGTCGACGTCGGGCGGATCGTCCCGCTCGCGCTGGATCTGATAATCGTAGGTGAGCTCCTCGCCGGCCCGGATGTCACGGATCGCCTCGATGAACACGCGGCGGTTCTCGATGACCGACTCGCAGTTCGGCTCGCAGGCGTGGTTGACGAAGCGTGCCTCGTTGCCGTTCACCCCGGCATCGATGACGGTGCGGGAGTCGACGATGAAGAGAAAAGTGTGGTTGTCGTCCTCGTCCTTGTCGTCGTAACGGCGGTCGGCCTCGGCGTGCGAGATGCGCTCGCCGAGGTACTCGATGACGCGCGTACCCTTGCCGATCGGTGAGGTCGCAAACACTCCCCGGCCGTGCAGCGCGGAGGCGCGCACCTCGATCGCCGTGGCCTGTCTCTCGTCCATCTACACCGCCACCGGTGCGCGGATGGCCGCATGATGCTGGTAGTTCACGAACTCGAAGTCCTCGAATCGGTAGTCGAACATGCTCGCCGGGCGGCGCCGGATGTGCAGCCGCGGCGGCGGGTAAGGCGTGCGCGCGAGCTGCTCGTCCGCCTGCTCGAGATGGTTGAGGTAGAGGTGGCAGTCGCCCCCGGTCCACACCAGCTCGCCCGCCGCGAGATCGCACT